>JANMFC010000274.1:0-9242 GCA_031377675.1 Pseudanabaena sp. OTE_70b_metabat_355
GTACTTTTCAAAATCGAAAATATTTGTTTGCCTGTCCTGCATTGCTTTTCAACCTCTTCTATCTCTTAATTATTATAATATATGTCTATCCCAATTCCTCAAAAACCTTGTCCTGCCTATACCTATTTTTAGAGATGCCCTCAAGCAAACAGGAGCATCTATAGAAAGGCATGGCGATCACTTTTCTCACAACACTCCTGATACTGACTGGCTAACCGATGTCAGTAATAGAGGGTGGGTAATTCTTACGCAAGACAAAAAGATTAGCAAAAACTCTTTAGAGGTTTTGGCAGTGGCTCAATCCCATGCCCGAATGTTTACTCTCTCATCAGGTAATTGGGGCGTTGACAAAATAGTGACTCTTTTAACAAATGTTGTAATAGAACTTGAGCAATTTGCTGACCATAATCCTGCTCCTTTTATTGCAAAAATCACAGAAGCTCAGTCTATAGTCATGTGGACAGATCATCAAGATTTACTTAATCTTTTGTCCTAAACTTCCAGTTTTTAGGATCGCAATAAAATCACATATAACATCAGTGACTATAACTATAAATTGGCGCATAGTCTCGCTAAAATAGGCTCACATATCCTAGATTTCGCCATGTCAATGTTCCCAAAGGTATTGCAAAATTTTCTATTCCCGTTGGCGCGGATCGTTGTTTTTGCTTATCTTGGCTTAGCGATCGCCCTTTACTTCGGACAGTCAAACTTGGTGTTTATGCCCAGTAAGGATGTCATCGAAACACCTGAGACAGTTGGGCTTAAGTTTGAAGATATTCAACTTAAAACCAAAGATAATGTCAATTTAGCGGCTTGGTTTATTCCTGCTAAAGATAATAATCCTCTTGGAAAAGCGGTGATTTTGTTCTGTCATGGCAATGGCGGCAATATTAGCCATCGGGTTAGTTATTTGCCAATTTTTAAGGAATTGGGGCTTTCCACGTTTTTATTTGATTATCGTGGCTATGGTAGAAGTGAAGGTAAACCTACCGAAGAGGGAACCTATAACGATGTCGAGGCGGCGTGGCAATATCTCACCCAAGAAAAGCAAATCCCTCCTCAGAAAATTATCATTTATGGTGAATCGTTAGGTGGGGCGATCGCCTCTTATTTGGCTGAAAAAACTTCACAGGAGCGTCAAAATGCAGCAGGGCTGATCCTTGCTTCCACATTTACATCTATTACCGATCGCGCTGGGGAGCTTTATCCGTTTCTACCCATTCGTTTATTATCGCGATTTTCCTACAACTCCCGCGATCGCTTATCAAATATCAAAATTCCGCTTTTAGTAATTCACAGCACCGAAGACGAGATTATTCCTTTTCATCATGGCGATCGCAATTTTCAAGTAGCCAACGCACCAAAAAAATTAGTCAAATTGCGCGGCGATCATAATGGCGGCTTTCTAGATTCTCTTGAAACCTATCGCCGTGGCCTTGATGATTTTGTTATAGCTATAGTCAGTCTTGTTAGGACATAAAACCCAAGAAGTGAGTGGCGGCGCTTCTCGCCGCCACTCACTTTCTGGGTTTTAGTTTGTCCTAATATCAAGTGACTATAGCTATAAAAAGACATAGGTGTAAAATATAAAATTAGTAGAAAACAGGAATATTTGTGCTGCTCGGTTTCGATCCAGGAAAACAAAAATGTGGGGTTGCGGTGATGGGCTTAGATCGTAAGCTCAATTTTCAAGCAGTCATTCCCAGTAATGAGGCGATCGCTAAGGTTGGTAATTTATTAGAGAGCTATCCCATATCACTAATGGTGATGGGCGATCAAACTGCATCGAAACAATGGAAAGCGCAATTGCAATCCACTTTTCCTGATTTACGAATTATTACAGTAGATGAGCGATACAGTAGCCAAGAGGCGCGGCAAAGATTTTGGCAAATGTATCCTGCTCAAGGTTTGATGAAATTAGTTCCATTGGGAATGCGATCGCCTAATCGTCCGATTGATGACATTGTGGCGATCATCTTGATTGAGCGTTATCTTAGCCGTTTGATTAGTTCTTAATTAACGCCAGTTCGGGTTAAGCCGACAATTAACTTGTCCAGTCGCGACAACTAACTTGTCTGGTTGAGAGAAGAGGAGAAAAGACGAAAGTACGAATAGTTAGTTACGGAAAAGCAATCGCTAAAAGAGAGCCACATTCATAGAACGGAGGAAAGTAGCGAATTTTACTTCGTCATATCTGTAATTCTTCTTGACGCTGACATTCTGCCTCTCGTTGCTTTTTCTGTTTCTTCTCTTCTTGGTGACGGCGCACCTGCTCATTAAAAGACTCGATACGATCATTTTGAACTCGTTGCAAAATTTCTGCTAAAGGTTGAATGTATTGACTTGCTGTTTGTTCAGGTACTCCAAAACTTACACTATTTAACTTTATGCGATAGAAAGGATCGTCACCATCAACGATCGCATTCTCATCCTCTGACTGATAAGTTTCTTCCCAAAATATCATATTTTGAAAACTCTGTCCGATAGTTCTAGTGCCAACATTAATTTTAAATGAATTTTTTCGCCGTCTCAAAAAACTTAATCCAAATTAAAAAAATAAAAGTTGATCTCCTTTTGAGCAAGATGAAATCATTTTAGACGGGTTCAATGCGATAAGATCGTGATTGACAGCCCAAATTTTGTTGCAGATTAACCATGACCGCCAGTACCACACCCAGATTTTCCGCAGCCGAAATCAAGTCTGAGGGCTTGACCCTTGACGAATATCAGATGATTTGCGATCGCCTAAATCGTGAACCCAACAAAGCCGAAAGGAAAAATCTATTTTGTTTTATTTCGTTTAATATATACTAAGGCAACACAAAGACACTTATTTATGGTAGTACACTTTAGCGATCAAGAGATGAAAAGAGCTTGGAGAAATAACTTAAAAGCCTATGAACAAGCCAATAACATCTCACCCAACATACGAACCAATGCACATAGGTTACTTCTATTTTATTCCATCGAATGTGGATTGAAAGCTGTTTTGATGGGAAAGGACAAGGTGAATTGTACTGATGTTTGTACAAGAGTCATTCAATGTGGTCATGACATAAATAAGCTTATAGACGCTTTGGGAGCAGGTCATGATCTCAAAATTTCCCGTAAAATCATAATAAAAGCAAGAGGAAGAGGCAGTAATTCACGTTTAGATAGGAGCTTGAACTCTGTGGATATCAACCAAATGTGGCGTTACGGCGGAGAAGCTACACATACCCAAAATGGACAAGGTGATTTAGTTGGCTTGTCAGACGAAGATTTAGAAAAACAGTTGCTTAAAATATCAGTCTGGATTAGAGAGGAATTACACGGATGAGACCTAACAATTTAAAATTTTTGACTTGGCTTGATGTCAGAAGACTTATTCGGAAAAAGACTGCTTACGGCAATCAACTTCCACAAGGAGTTAATGCAATTAATTGTTTCTCAGATGCTGTAGAAATTAGTCTAGTTAATAATGACGACCAAGCATTGATGGAATCTGAATTACAAAATTGGTTTGGTGAATGGTATCAGAAGGAAAATCAGTTCATTCAATTAGATCTTGGTAATTCAGTTTTACCTGTAGAATTTTTGGTGGAAGGGGAAAATAACGATGTAACAATCTCTATTCGACCTTTTTGGGAAGAAATTGCTTATATTGGTGGTGAGTCTGATGAACCTAAAGATTTACCTAAAGACTTATTACCAGAACCATATCAAGATTCACCCTCATTAGTTGCCTTTCATTCCTTCAAAGGAGGTGTCGGCAGAACAACACACTTGGCAGCATACTTATTTGCATTATTAGAACGTGCAAAAGAAATCAGTAAATCTATCACAGTTTTAGTTATTGATGCTGACTTAGAAGCTCCAGGATTAACTTATTGGAATAGGACGGAAAAACAACAGCCAGCAGTTTCATTTCTTGATTTTCTTGAGGCTTATCACTATTCACCTTTACCAAAGCAAGAAACACTAGAGCTATTTGCAAGAGAAGTCAAAAAATCACAATCCCCCAAGCATGAAGGATTATCTACTGCTTACTTTCTGCCTGCTTGTTTAAGTGATGAGCAGTTACTTGACACACCAATTTTACCTGAGAACTTAACGCGAAGTCTTGGCAATGTGTGGACTTTTAGTGATGCTATTCATCAACTTGGGCAAACCTTAAAAGCCGATTATATATTGGTCGATCTTCGTGCTGGACTTAGTGAAATTTCAAGCCCTCTCATTTTTGATCCAAGGGTTCAGCGTTTCTTTGTCACTACAGCATCAACACAGTCAGTGTCTGGCTTAGAGCTTGTTCTAAAACAAGTAAGTCGAATTGCGCCATCTCAAGAAGATATTGACAATAACAAGTATTTTGATCCAACTGTTATAGTTAGTTTTCTGACAGATACGATGCTAGAATCCCAGAAATTCATAGAGATTTTGTTTAAACTCAGATCTGTATATGTTCAAGATAGTGAATCAGATGATTCCAATATTTATCCATCGAGATTAGTAATTAAGGAGACTGGTTTTGCCCAAGAACTTCTTGATATCAACAATTGGGAAGAAGCTCGGTTGAAAATCTCTACCACATCAATTGCAGGAATAGCAAAAGAATGGGCTGCAACTCGATTAAATAATTTTGAAGACTCAAACATAGAACCTAATTCTACTGTCAACTCAAATGTAGTATCAGAACGCCTTGAGCAAGTGCGTATATTTAGAGACGTATGTCAGCAGTATGAATTTGCTGAACAAGGGACAGGAAAGGGTTTATTGATTACAGAAACACTTAAAAATTTAGCAACTAATTTTCGAGTTGATTTACCTCGTATAGTTTCTATTGGAGAGAAAGGTTCTGGTAAAACGTTTATATATATTCAGTTGTCAAGATTAGAGTATTGGGAGGAATTTCTTCGGATTGCACTAAAGGAAGAGTTTGAATCTAAAACTTATATTTTCCCATTTTTACAGTCAACAAATCTTCACAATAATGCTAAAGATATTATTCGCAAATCAAGGGGACAAGCTAGATCAGCGCTAAATATAAATACTGAATTTATTCATTCTGATTATATAGAGAGAATTCAAAAAGCTTTAAACAATAATTTAAAGGAATTACAATGGACTCATTTTTGGATTAATGAGATTGCTAGATGTCTAGGAATGTTAGTTGAGGAAACATCTGAGATCACTATACAAGACATCAATAGCTACTTAAAGAACAAACAAATTCGTATTATTTTGTTGTTTGATGGACTAGAGGATATTTTCCAAAATGTAGCATCCGACAACAACCAAAAAGCTGCATTAGAAGCTTTAATCAAGCTTACAAAGGATAGGCTTTCAGAAATTCGTCAATCAAATCTAGGCGTAATAGTTCTGTTACGACGCGATTTCCTAAGATATGCGATTGATCAAAATGTAGATCAAGTTGAGAGTCTCTACCGTCCTTATGCTTTGTCTTGGAATGTGGATTCATTCTTGAAGTTAGTTTATTGGGTATGTATTCAGGGAGGTGTAATTGGTACAGCAGAAGATAAAAAAGATAGAGAAGATAAGATGGAAAGTCTAGGTAGGCAAGAATTAATCAAAGAACTTGAGGAAAAATTATGGGGAGAGAAACTAGGTAGTGGCGCAAGCGAAGCTCGGACTGCTAGTTGGGTTTTTGCAGCTTTATCAGATTTTAAAGGAAGACTGCAAGCGCGAGACATAGTTAGATTGCTGTTTCATGCTGCCAAAAACATTATAGACAGCCCTAAAGACATGCAATTCGATAAGTGGGCTTCGAGTCGCCTTCTTTCTCCGCAAGCAATTCGTAGCGCACTAACTCCATGCAGTCAAGCAAAGGTGAGTGAAGCAGAGGAAGAGTATCCCAAATTTAAGGAGTGGGTTCACATCGTTAATAATGTATATTTGCCAGACCAAAAATCTCTACCTTTCCAGTTGCAAAGTTTGAATTTAGAAACATCAACTATCAGGATGCTCGAAGAAATGGGTGTTATCTTTGAGGATCGGGATAAAAATGATGTTGCTCGGTACTATATACCTGAGATTTTTCGTGCTGGTTTGAAATTTACTTTACCAATTGGGGCTAGACCTCGCGTATTGGCTTTGAAAAGAAAAGTACCAGGTATCGCAACGCTTTGAGGACAGATAGCTCACTGCTGTAAAACAATATGGTGTTGCGATAAGATGATTATTGCAAGCCAATGATAGTCACCGCTTTAACCATGATAGCCAGTACCACACCCAAATTTTCCCCAGCCGAAATTAAATCTGAGGGCTTGACCCTAGACGAATATCAAATGATTTGCGATCGCCTCAATCGTGAACCCAATAAAGCCGAATTGGGGATGTTTGGTGTGATGTGGTCAGAGCATTGCTGCTACAAAAATTCGCGTCCCTTACTCAAGCAATTTCCGACAACAGGCGATCGCATCCTCGTTGGACCTGGAGAAAATGCGGGTGTGGTCAAGATTACTGATGATATTGCGATTAGTTTTAAAATTGAAAGCCATAACCGACCTTCGGCTGTAGAGCCATATCAGGGCGCGGCGACAGGTGTGGGCGGCATTTTACGCGATATTTTTACGATGGGAGCGCGTCCCGTAGCGATCTTGAATTCATTGCGTTTTGGTGAATTATCTGATCCTTGGGTACGCAGTCGCGTGAATGGCATCGTCAATGGGATTGCGGGCTATGGCAACTGTATCGGTGTTCCCACGGTTGGCGGTGAGGTTTATTTTGATAAAGCCTATAACCGTAATCCGCTAGTTAATGCGATGGCGATCGGGATTATGGAAACTAAGGAGATCGTCAAGTCAGGCGCGGCGGGTGTGGGCAACCCTGTAATCTATGTTGGCTCGACTACGGGGCGCGATGGCATCAAGGGCGCGAGTTTTGCTAGTACGGAGATTTCTGGTAAATCGGAACAGAATCGCTCCGCAGTACAGGTGGGCGATCCATTTTTAGAGAAGTCTTTGGTAGAAGCTTGTTTGGAGGCTTTTAAAACTGGGGCTGTGGTGGCGGCGCAGGATATGGGCGCGGCGGGGTTGACCTGTTCCACTTCCGAGATGGCGGCGAAAGGTGGCGTGGGTGTGGTTCTCGATTTGGACAAGATCCCTGCGCGGGAAACGGGAATGACTCCCTATGAATATCTGCTTTCAGAATCGCAGGAAAGGATGTTATTTGTGGCTCACAAAGGGAGGGAAGCAGAACTGATTGAAATTTTTGAGCGTTGGGGACTTCATGCGGTGGTTGCGGGTGAGATTCTGGAAGAACCAATTGTGCGGATTCTCTGGCATGGTGAAATTGCGGCGGAAATTCCTGCGACAGCGCTTGCTGACAATACGCCTATTTATCATCGTCAATTAGCAGATACGCCTGATTACGCAAAACTGGCTTGGGCTTGGGATGAGAAGACCGAGATCGCCTCTTTCCCCGTGATTACTCCCAACGATGCGCTTTTAAAATTACTGGATACATCTGCGATCGCCTCGAAAGCATGGATTTATCGCCAATACGATCATCAAGTTCAAAATAATACAGTACTTTTCCCAGGGGGAGCGGACGCAGCCGTAATTCGTTTACGCAGTCAAGGATTTGGTGTTGGTGAATTGGGAACCGATGCAGCACAAATTGATTCTCTCGTTGGGGTCGCCGCTACCGTTGATTGTAATGCCCGTTATGTCTATCTTGACCCTTACGAAGGCGCAAAACTAGCGGTTGCCGAAGCAGCGCGAAACTTGTCCTGTGTTGGTTCCGAACCTATTTCTGTTACTGATAACTTGAATTTTGGCAGCCCTGAAAATGCGATCGGTTATTGGCAACTTCACGAAGCTTGTCGCGGGATTGCTGATGCTTGTCGTGAGTTGTCAACTCCAGTCACTGGCGGGAATGTCTCGCTCTACAACGAAACTATCGACTCGGAAGGAAATTCTCAACCGATCTATCCAACGCCTGTAATCGGTATGGTGGGATTGGTTGAAGATGTAACTAAGGTGGTTGGTCAGGGTTGGAAATCAGTTGGTGATGCGATTTATTTACTGGGTAGCGATCGCGCTAGTCTCGCAGGTTCAGAATATCTCGCCTCGGTCATTGGTGAAGTGACAGGTCGTCCGCAACCCGTAGATTTTGAACTAGAGCGTCAAGTTCAATTTGCTTGTCGCCAAGGCATTACTCAAGGCTTAATTCAATCTGCCCATGACTGTGCTGAAGGTGGGCTTGCCGTAGCGATCGCCGAATCATCTATTTCTGGCAAACTCACCGCTAGGATTCAACTAGCTATTCCTGAAGGTTTGCAGATCACGCAACTTCTGTTTGGTGAAGGTGCAAGTCGGATTGTGGTTTCTGTAAAAGATGGCGATCGCTCTGCATGGGAAGCTTATCTCATCAGTCAACTGGGTGATAGTTGGCAGTGTATTGGTAATGTCAGCGATGCGGCTAGTGATTTGACAATCTCTGTGGGTGAGGAGAAGGCGATCGCCTTATCTCTCGCTCAAATTACTAAAAACTTTAATGAGGCGATTCCTAAACGTATGGGACATATTTTGTAGTTTTTGCAGTGTATTGAAAGTGTCGCAAAGCGACACTTTCTTTTTTTATGAAGATGAACTAGCGTAGCGCTGGATCTCATTGATATCAAACACAGAGGCAAACTGTAAACCCTCTTTTTCATAGAGCGCTGCGCCACCCTGTAGGCGATCGACTAAGGTCAAGACATGAGTTACCTCATAACCAGCATCGCGTAATTTCTCAACTGCAAATAAAGCCGACTGCCCAGTCGTCACCACATCCTCTAATACCACCACATTCGTTTTTGGTGCAAGCTCGCCCCCCTCAATCCATGCAGCCGTGCCATGCCCCTTAGGTTGTTTACGAATAATCAGCGCGGGAATCGGTTGATTTTGATATGCTGACACGACACTCACTGCACTTACAATCGGGTCAGCGCCTAGAGTTAAACCTGCCACGGCTCCCGTCCCTTCAGGCAACATCGACAATAAAATCTCTCCCGTCCATAAACCACCATAGGGGTGAAGTGTTACCAATTTACCATTGATGTAATAGGTGCTTTTTTGTCCCGAAGAAAGCGTAAAGTCGCCACTTTTGTAGGCAAGACGACAAAATAGGGCTAGCAACTTTTCGCGATTTGAATGTTCCACAAGTTTGACTTAGTTATTACTTAGTTATTAATTTTATAAGTACCTCGGCATAATTGAATATAAAACCCAAATAAGGTGATTCGCCCGCATCGCGGG
>JANMFC010000289.1:0-6327 GCA_031377675.1 Pseudanabaena sp. OTE_70b_metabat_355
CGCGCAGCGTGCGCCACAGCTTTCTTGGGTTTTATATTTATTTAATTAAGCCCACTTACTTAGAGGCATTATCGGAATAAGCTAGCGCGATCGCCTCAACTAGACCATCTAAAGTATATTCCACTGCTTCGCAATCCACCCGTCCCAATAATTCATCGCAAGTCTTAGAAGTCTGCGGACCAATGGAAGCAATCGTCACATCCGCCAACCACGATCGCCAAGTTTCTTGGTCAGTCACCCGATCTAGTAATTGACAAAAATACTTAACGGTTTTGGAACTGGCAAAGGCGATCACATCTAATTTTTGATTTTGAATTGCTTCTAGAGCCACAGGAGCGATCGCTTCGGGACAGCCTGATTCGTAGGCAGAAATTGCATCGACAATTGCGCCATATTTTTGCAACTGCTCCACCAAAATCTCGCGTCCACCCGACTCGACTCGCGGGAACAACATTTTTTGGTCAGTTAAAACATAATTGGGAATAGCCAAAAAAGCATCAACTAACGCATCAGCGACAAAATCTGTCGGTACTAAATCGGGATTAATTCCATAATTTGCTAATACTTCCGCCGTTTTCCGTCCGACAACAGCGATTTTGAGGGAATATAAAGCGCGACTGTCCTTTCCAGAATTTTTTAACCGCCCAAAGAAGCTATCTACGGCATTTGCTGAAGTCAAAATCAACCAATCATAGTTAGGCAAAGAAGCGATCGCCTGATCCAAAAATCCCCAACTCGTTGGCGGTAAAATCGCCAACGTCGGCATTTCGATCACTTCTGCACCTTTACGAGTAAGTAGCTCCGTAAATTGACTCGCCTGTCCCGCCGACCTTGTGACTAAAACCCGTTTACCTTGCAATGCTGATGTTTCCTTTACTAAACCACCCAAATTTTTCCCTGATGGCAGTCGATGACTAGTCAATTGCTCATGAAACTTAACGACTTCGCCAACAACAATCACCGCAGGCGATAGAGAGCCTTCAGGCAATTTTGACTGAATATCTGTCAATGTCCCTGTCCATACCTGTTGATCGCTACGTCCACACCACCGCACGATCGCGATCGCTGTATCCCCAGATTTCCCCATCTTCAATTTCTCCAGCAATCGCGCTAGATTATTTGTCCCCATCAAAATTACTAGGGTGGGAATTTGAGCGATCGCCTCCCAAGGCAACCGATTCAGATCATGTCCTGTCATCACCGCAAAACAAGAACTCGATTCCACTTCTGTTAACGGAATCCCTGCCAACATCGGCGCGGCGATCGCGCTGGATATACCTGCAACAACTTCCCATTCACAATTTGCGGCTTGCAAAGCCGATATCTCAGGTAGCGATCGACCAAATATCCAAGGATCGCCGCTCTTGAGGCGCACGACCCGCTTTCCTGCTAGGCAATAATCCACGAGCATTTGATTGATTTCTGCTTGTTTGATACTCTCCTGTCCGCCACGTTTACCCGCAATGATCCGAGTAGCTGTTTGCGGTGCAAGATTGAGTAAGGTGCGATCAACCAGTGCATCGCTAATAATCACTTCAGCCGCACATAGTAAATCCCTAGCCCGAACCGTCAAAAATTCCACATCTCCAATCCCTGCGCCAACGATAAAAACTATACCTTTCAAAATTTTGCACCGACCTTTGGACATCACAGAAATATTTTTTAAGACAACTATTGCTAAAGCGATCGCTATCCTGTTATATTACCAAAAGTTTGTTTTTGCTGGCGTAGCTCAGTTGGTAGAGCAGCTGATTTGTAATCAGCAGGTCACGAGTTCGAGTCTGGTCGCCAGCTTATCGAATAAAAAAAAGCGGTGCATAGCACCGCTTTTTTTATGCTTTTTTAATTTTAAGCAAAAAGCCCACAAGCTTTTTCGTGATAATGTAGGCGATCGTCTAATCCGTTATATCCGCCGTTTACACGCAAGGTCACATCTTCGACCGAGCCGCCGCGATCGCAGAGGGCGTTCATATTATTATTGTCCCACCAAAAACCTGCGCTAGTAAAGGGATACTTAGCGGCTACATAACTAACGCCTTCCATCACTCGCGGATCACCGATCGCATTGCTAAAGCCCTGATAGTTAGCACGTCCTGTCAACTGGATCACCCCAGCACCCTTGTATTTAGGTCCATCTCCAGCATTGACATTCCCAAGATCATCGCGACCCTCATAGTCCGAACCATCGGCAAGCTCTTCTGTGTATTGCAATCCACCTGATTCATGGGCAATTTGACTGAGGAAATGTCTTAGTCTCGCAGCGGTGGTAATTTTGTAACGATTCAAACAAGAATTTAAATCTGTCAGTTGAGCCTCGTTGATCGTATTACCAAATAAATCTTCAGCCTTCTGTTTACTGACAATTTGAGCCGATGCAGCAGGAGCATCCGTAGCTAGACCATCCCAGTGAGGAGGATAGGCAAAATAAGTACCACTGTTTGCCGCCAACGTGACCTTCACATGTCCATTGTCCGCAGGCTCAAACTTATCAAATCCATAGCTTTTACCCGCAGGAACATCAATAGTCTCATTCGGTTTTGTGAGTTGGTCTGAACCCACTGGACGTATTTTCAGTTTTGTCGCAACCTTCGCCTTCATTATTCCCATATCATTTTTGCCCATGATTAACATGGTAATTATCAGCCTTTTACGGTATTTTTGTAAATGAAATCCGTAAATCCAGATAAACTTATAAAAGCGCTGGTTTGCGGCGCTTTCATAGGTTTATCGCTATAGTCGTAAAACCCAAGAGAGAGTGGCGGCGCGAAGCGCCGCTATTCTCTCTTGGGTTTTGTGTGCCGCTTAGCTGGCTACAGCTATAGCTTTGCAAAAATATCAATTCAGAATTAGTTTAGGAATTTAGTAGTGATTAGTCGTCAAAAAATCGGCGTGATTGGTGGTGGTCAGTTGGCTTGGATGATGGCGATCGCTGCTAAAAAACTAGGATTAGAGTTAACCGTGCAGGCGGGGAATCCCAATGAATCAGCCGTATGTGTTGCCGATCGCGTAATTTATGGCAAAGTGAATGACGCTGAGGCAACCGCGCAACTGGCTAAATATTGCGAAGTAATTACCTTTGAAAATGAATTTGTCGATCTAGTGGCTTTGCAAGAACTAGAAGATCTTATTGATCAAGATGGCGATCAAGATCGCCCATTACTTTTTTTACCGAGACTAGAAACCCTCGCGATCTCGGTCGATAAGCTGAAGCAACGCCAACATTTTCGCGATCGCCAAATCCCCACGCCCGAATTTTATGGTGTCGATACCGAGATAGAACTATTAGCCGCCGCCGATCGATTAGGTTATCCATTCGTACTCAAGGCAAGACGACATGGCTATGACGGTAAAGGAACTTGGGTAATTGCTAATCAAATGGAATTGAGATCGGCTTGGGAAACTATGCAAAAATTACCCGCCATTGCCGAAGCATTCATTCCATTTGAGCGTGAACTTGCGCTGATTGTGGCGCGATCGCAGTCGGGAGAGATCGCTATTTATCCTGTAGTCGAGACATTGCAAATCAATCAAGTTTGTCGTCATACGATCGCCCCAGCCAGAATTAATGGAGCGATTGAAGCAGAAGTTAAAGATATTGCCGCACAAATTGTCACCAGTCTCGATGCGATCGGGGTATTTGGGATTGAATTCTTTTTGACCGCTCAAGGTGATGTCAGTGTGAACGAAATTGCGCCACGCACCCATAACTCAGGACATTACACGATTGAAGGCTGTCAAACTTCACAATTTGAGCAGTTGTTGCGGGTCGTCAGTGGTCAACCGCTTGGAGATATATCAATGGTTGCGCCTGTGGCGATCATGGTTAATTTACTTGGTTTTGAAGAGAATGCTTCCGATTATTTAGAAAAGCGTCAGGCGATCGCGAGTTTTCCCAATACGCATATTCATTGGTACAACAAAACCATTGCTTCGGTTGGGCGGAAACTTGGTCATGTTACGATTCTTGCTGACACCTATGACAGGGCGATTGATCTACGCGATCGCATTGAAACGATTTGGTATACTTAAATAGCAGAGAAAAGTTTAAAAGTGGCGCTTTGCGCCACTTTTAAACTTTTCTTTGGGTTTTATGTCATAGGTTTAGGCTAGAAATCTTAGTTTAATATGAGGTGATTTATGGTTTTAGCCACCCTTCAGCGCATTACCTTAAATGAATTTTCGCGACTTCCTAACATCGAAGAATCACCAGCTTGGGAACTTCTCAACGATCAAGTATTGCAAAAGCCAATGCCGACTTTTTACCATAGTTCTTTACAAAAATATCTAGTTAGAGCGATCGACAATGTGAATAGCGTCTATGAAGCTTTCCCCGAACTGCGCTGTATCTTGAGTAAAAACTCCATCGTTCCCGATGTAACGATCATCCATAAAGACCGTAGACCCTTGGATAATTCGGCAATTCAAGGCGCTCCAGATTGGTTGATTGAAATACTTTCGCCTGAGCAAAGTACGACTAAACTAATTTCCAAAATTCAAACTTGTCTAGCGGAAGGAACGAAACTGGCTTGGTTACTTGATAGCCAAGAAGAAGTGATCATGCTATTTCGTCCAGATCAACCTTTACAATTGATTAGTGGCGATACGACCTTAACTGTTCTCAATGGAATTTCTCTAGAGCTAACTCCTAATCAAATTTTTGGTTGGTTACAGAAATAAGTGCGAAGCTTGGCTTTTACTTGCCGCTTATTTTCGCTTTGTAGCCTAAACCAATCAAAATCTGCAAAATTTTCTGACTGCAATCTCCCTGAATCTCGATCGCTTGATCCTTCGATGTCCCACCCGTTCCACATTGATTTTTGAGTTGCTTAGTTAGCTTTGTCAAATTCTCTGGTGTGGTCTGAAAACCTGTCACCTCAGTTACCGTCTTACCGCCCTTGCCGCGTCGGGTCACTTGAATACGCGGATTTTGTTGCTGCGGTGGCAAATCAACCATATTTTGATCGGAATTATCCTCTTCAGGTGTACCAAACTCCCGATAAACTACACGACTTTTTACCATAGTTTTAATTAATCGCTAATAAATAAAACAGAATATTTTGGGTATTGCAAAGCAATGCTAAAAATATTTATTCTGACCATGCCGATCGCCATGCAAGTTCTGCTTCCGCAATCGTCTTTTGTTGATATTTTTTTTCTAATTCATTATGCAAATGCGCTAGCCTTGCCGACAAAACCCGCAATTCGCCACGGTGGGACATGACTTGGCGATCGGTAAACTCAATTTCGGCAAGACGAATATTTAGAGGGGTAGCTTTATCGTCATTGGCGACGATTTTGCGGTTAACTAATAACTTGTTCAGTGTCTCCACGCTCTCGTTGAGGAGATTACTAAGCAGCGTATCCAGATTTTCTTGATTGGTGCGACTGTCGCGATCGCATTCTTCTAAATTTTTTTGGATGCGATCGCTTAATGATTTGATCGTTTCGCGCAAATCCCCTTGCAAGTTTTGACGCTCGGATAGGGAGATCGCCAGAAATGACTCAGGACAATGTTGGGTGCAAAATTTAAATACTGCTAATAAAATCTGTTGCTGTGCGGCTCTAGCGATCGCCTGTGCATATTCAAGATGAATTAGATCGATTCGACTAACGACATCAGCGATCGCCCGTTGATTATCATGAATATCTTTATCAATACGCACTAGCATCGTCATAGTTGTTCACAATATTTTTTGATTTTCTAAAACCTGAGAAAGACAGCGCTTCGCGCTGTCTTTCTCAGGTTTTAGCATGGATATAGCAAAGCTATGCTAATAATTCGGCAGGAGTATCAGAAGCAATTTCTTCGCCAACGACAAACCTTACAAAACGACGAACCTTAACGTTCTCGCTAAGTTTGGTAGCAGTTAGCTTTACTAACTCATCAACGGTAATGCTCTGATCTTTGATGAATGGCTGATCGAGCAAACACAGTTCTTTTAACCGCTTTTCGATGCGACCGAGGACGATCTTGTCGCGAATAGCCGCAGGTTTGCTAGCCAAGTCATCTTTACCTGCTTCGATGAGCTTTTCACTTTCGACAAAAGCAGCAGGAATATCGGCAACACTGACATATTCCACGTTAGGGCAAGCCGCAATTTGCTTAGCTACGCTGTCAGCTAGTTCTTTGAGTTCTTCGCGACGAGCGACGAAATCAGTTTCGCAGTTAATTTCGACTAGCACACCAATGCGGCTGCCAAAGTGAATGTAACTATGGACGATTCCTTCAGATGCAGCCCGACTTGCTTTTTTGACGGCGGAGGCTAAACCCTTTTGTCTGAGGTATTCGGTTGCCTTGGTGAAATCGCCGCTAGAATCAACGAGAGC
>JANMFC010000330.1:0-8038 GCA_031377675.1 Pseudanabaena sp. OTE_70b_metabat_355
GTGTGAACATAATTTTAGTTATATTCATTGCGATCGCCATTATCTTGATTTTTCGAGGTTTGGGCAGTTTATATGGAATCCTCTTGTTTTTTCTGGGATTTACACCGTTTTATGCCACAATTACCGCCGCGACCCTTGCCAAAATGCACTTACACCGATTCAAGAACTAATTGGCGCAAATGAATAAAACTACAAGTTGTGTTGTATGATTTTTTTAGGTGTGAGGCTAAAAGGTTCATTTAAGCGATGTTATGGCTATTAAAAAAGTCTTGATTCTGGCAGCAAATCCTCTAGAGACTGCGAGATTAAGGCTAGACAAAGAGGTAGCAGAGATTCGCACGACTTTACAATTGTCCCTAAACCGCGATCGCTTCGTAATTGAGCATCGTGGTGCGGTGAGTCCTCAAGACTTACAGACATACTTATTCAATCTCAAGCCCCAGATTTTGCATTTTTCGGGACATGGTGGCGGGGATTTGGGCTTAGCTTTTGAGAATAAAAATGGAGGACTGAAAGCGGTTAGTACTGATGCTTTAGCCGATTTGTTTAAGCTATTTAGCGCTCAAATTCAATGCGTGATGTTGAATGCTTGCTATGCAGTAGTACAAGCTGAGGCAATTTGTCAGCATATTCCCTATGCGATCGGTATGAATCAGGCGATTGGTGATGAGGCAGCGCGGAAGTTTGCGGAGGGTTTTTATCGGGCGATTTGGGACGATCGCTCGATTGAGGATGCTTTTGCGTCAGGGGTAAATGCGATCGCCTTAGAGGGCATTCCTGAAGAGTTAACGCCTGTATTGCTAAAGCGATCAGATTTGCGTAATCGCCTGCGCGATCGCCAATTCACAGGTTCTCAGAGTAATATTCCAACCAATGTCAGCCTCGAATCGCCTGAAGGGCAGGTTGGCAATAACTCTGGTTTTTATATTCGTTCCCCCTATGAAGAGCGCTGCCATGAAGAAGTCAAGAAAGCTGGTTCTTTGATTCGGATTAAGTCGCCCCACAATATGGGTAAATCTTCTCTGATGAGTCGGGTGCTTACCTCTGCTGGGGAATTGGGATATCGCACCGTGAGCGTGAATTTAGAGCAGACAAACCAGAAATTCTTTAACGATCTCGATAAATTCATGCAGTGGTTTTGTGCCTCGGTGGGTAAGCCCTTGGGCGTAAAAGTTAAGGTTGAGGAGTACTGGGATGATATTTTTGGCGCAAATGACAATAGTACAGACTATTTCGAGAAATATTTGCTAAATCCCGACGATCACCCCCTCGTAGTAGCAATTGATAACTTCGATCGCGTATTCCAATATGCTGATATCGAAACCGATTTTTGTGGTTTGTTGCGTGGCTGGCATGAACGATCTAGAAGCAATCCGCTTTGGGGCAAACTCCGCCTGATCATTGTTTATTCACAGGAGCCTTATCTGCAAAAGGATATTAATCAATCACCGTTTAATGTGGGCTTGCCGATTGTACTGGGTGAGTTTAATGGGGCTGAGGTGCGGGAATTAATCTCGCGACATGGATTAGTCTGGACGGATAGGGAGGTGGAGCAGTTTATGGGTTTAATTGGTGGGCATCCTTATTTGGTAAGATCGGCGCTCTATCGGATTGCCTCTGGTGATATGTATTTAGAAGAGTTTCTGCAAACCGCACCAACAGAAGCGGGAATTTATAGCGGTTATCTGCTGGGGCATCTCAAGGCGTTGGAAGACCATCCCGAACTGGGAATAGCGATGAAAACTGTCGTAGCATCAGATATTCCCGTGCGGTTGCGTTCCGATGAAGCGTTTAAACTGGATAGTAGAGGTTTAGTGGTGCGGGTAGATAATGATGTTGCCCCTCGTTGCCGTTTGTATCGTTTGTATTTTCGCGATCGCTTAGGAGTTTAATAAATGACAACACCTACCCGATCTAACAGTTTTAGCTATCAAGTGGGTGGTAGCTTACCGATCGATGCTCCTGCCTATGTGGAACGACAGGCGGATCGGGAGTTTTACGATCGCCTCAAGGCAGGTGAGTATTGTTTTGTGTTTAACTCGCGGCAGATGGGTAAGTCCAGCTTGCGAGTAAGGGCAACGCAGAAATTACAGCAGGATGGGATAGTCTGTGCGGTGATCGATCCGCAGACAAGGGGGACGACTTTGCGGGAAGATCAATGGTATGCGGGTACGATCAAGCGGTTGATCGGCGATTTGCATCTAGAGGAGTGGATTGACTTCCCCAAGTGGTGGAAGGAACTAGATGCTCAATCAATCTCGGTGGTGGAACGGTTCAACTATTTCATTGAAGAAATTTTACTGCCGAATATCCCGCAAAATATTGTGATTTTTGTGGAAGAAATCGATAACCTGCTCAGTCTCAAATTTGATACAGACGGTTTTTTTATGCTGATTCGTTCTTTCTATGAGAAACGGGCGGAAAAGCCGATATATCAGCGCATTACCTTTACTTTTTTAGGAGTTGCCACGCCCTATGACCTAATTCGCAGTCAGCGCACCTCTTCGTTTAATATTGGTTGGGCGGTGGAAATGAGTGGGTTCCAATGGCATGAAGCCCAACCTCTGCTCCAAGGTTTAGAGGGTAAGGTTAGCGATCCGCAGGCGGTGTTGCGATCTGTTTTGCAGTGGACGGGGGGACAGCCATTTCTCACGCAGAAGTTATTGAATTTAATCGCTGAGGCAGGTAATCTGTCTGAATCACCACAGGAGTTGGTACAGCAGATTGTCTATGCCAAAATTATCGATAATTGGGAAGTGCAGGATGTACCGCAACATTTGAAGACTTTGCAGGAGAGGATTTTGCGCCTTGACGATCGCGGTAGAGGGCGGCTGTTGGGGATGTATCAGCAGGTTTTGGATGCTGAGGGTATTGAAGCCGATGAAAGCTATGAACAGATGCAGTTGCGGTTGACGGGTTTGGTGGTAAAGAGGGATCGCAGGTTGACTATCTACAATCCTATCTATGCGGCAGTATTTAACTCTAGTTGGGTAGATCGAGCATTGGCGGATTTGCGTCCGACTTTTTATGCGGAGGCGATGAAGGCATGGCGGGATGCTGAGCAGAAGGATGGTTTTTTGTTGCGGGGTGAGGCACTGAAGAATGCAGATGAGTGGGCGCGGGGTAAGCGGCTTAGTGATGCAGATGATGAATTTTTGCGGGAGAGTCGAGAGATTGAGAGATTAGAGATCAACCGCAAGTTTGAGTTGGAGCGTCAGGCAAGAGAACAAGCCGAAAGGATTTTAACAGAAGCAAGAGAACAAGCTAGAAATGAAATGCAAGAAGCACGGAGAAAAATCGATCTCGCACAGTTGGAATTAGAAAGTATCAATGCGAAGATTGCATTTTTAGATGATCGCGGTATTGAAGCGTTGTTATTTGCTATTAGGATGGGGCAGAAGTTTAAGCAAATTAGAAATTTACAGAATGAAATTGATAATAGATGTATAGAAGTATTACCTATATTGTGGCAAGCGGTTAGTAATGTAAAAGAACTAAATCGTTTTGAAGGACAGCATCTAGAAGCTATAAGAAATGCTATCTTTAGCAACAATGACACGAAAATTTTAACTGCATCATCTGATAACACAGCAAAAGTTTGGGATGCCAAGGGAAATTTTCTATTTGAGCTAAAAGGACATAAGGGTGGGGTTAATAGTGCTGTCTTTACCAACGATGAAATGAAAATTTTAACTGCATCTTATGACGGGACAGCGAGAGTTTGGGATGCAAAAGGGAACTTTCTATTTGAGTTGAAAGGACATAAGGATGCAGTTAATAGTGCCATTTTTAGCACGGATGAAATGAAAATTTTAACTGCATCATCTGATAACACAGCAAGGGTTTGGGATGTGGAAGGCAATTTTCTCTTTAGGCTAAAAGGTCATCAGAGTTGGATCACAAGTGCTGTCTTTAGCAGTGATGATACAAAGATTTTAACTGCGTCAGGTGACAAAACAGCAAGAGTTTGGAATATAAAAGGAAGATTTCTTTTTAAGCTCAAAGGGCATCAGGGTAGCGTACTTAGTGCTGTATTTAGCAACGACTGTGCAAGAATTTTAACTACATCATCTGATAACACAGCAAGAGTATGGGATGCAGAAGGCAACCTCCTTTTTGAACTAAAAGGACATCAAGGAGATGTTTATAGTGCTGTCTTTAGTAATGACAACACGAAGATTTTAACAGCGTCAAATGACCGTACTGCAAGAGTATGGGATGCAGAAGGCAACTTCCTTTTTGAACTAAAAGGACATCAAGGAGATGTTTATAGTGCTGTCTTTAGTAATGACAACACAAAGATTTTAACAGCGTCAAAAGACTGTACTGCAAAAATCTGGAGTACAAAAGGGAACTTGTTCTTTGAATTAAGAGGTCATAGTAAAGGTGTTGGAAGTGTTACTTTTAGCAAGGACAACACAAAAATTTTGACTGCCTCAGTAGACGGCACAGCAAAAATTTGGGATATAAAAGGGAACTACCTCTTTGAGCTAAACGGTCATCAGAGTTGGGTCAATAGTGCTGTATTTAGTGATGATGGCGCAAAAATTTTAACTGCTTCAGGTGATTACACAGCAAGAGTTTGGGATGCAAAAGGTAATTTCCTATTTGAGCTAAAAGGTCATCAAAGTTGGATCAGAAGTGCTGTATTTAGTAATGACGACACTAAAATTTTAACTGCTTCAGGTGATGGAACAGCAAGAGTTTGGGATGCAAAAGGTGATTTTCTCTTTGAGCTAAAAGGTCATCAAAGTAGTGTCTTGAGTGCTGCCTTTAGTAATGACGGCACTAAAATTTTAACTGCTTCACGCGACTGTACAGTAAGAGTTTGGGATGCACAAGGGAACTTCCTCTTTGAGCTAAAAGGTCATCAAGGAAAGGTATACAGTGCTGTATTTAGCAACGACTGTACAAGAATCCTAACTGGATCAGGTGACTGTACAGCAAAAGTTTGGGATATAAAAGGCAACTTACTTTTTGAGTTAAGAGGACATCAGGCTAGTATCTGGAATGCTACCTTTAGCAGTGACGACACAAAAATTTTAACTGGATCAGGTGACTGTACAGCAAGAGTTTGGGATGTAAAAGGTAATTTCCTCTTTGAACTCAAAGGTCATAAGGCTAGCGTCGGTAGTGCCGCTTTTAGTAATGACTGCACAAAAATTGCTACTGCATCAAGCGATCGCACAGTAAGAGTATGGGATATTAGTGGTGACTATACGCCCGATCTTGATCACCTTTTAGCAAAAGGTTGTGAGTATTTACACGACTATCTGACCAATAATCCCAACGCCAGTGATGAGGACAGACAAATGTGTGGCATTGCTCCAAGGCAAAAGTAAAAAAGCAAAAGTAAAAATTTGTAGGGGTTTTGCATTTGCGCCACCATTCCCCAACACCCCACATAAACCTCCATTTGCAAATGCAGAACCCTCTTCGCTTTCACCGATAAATTGTCCCTGCGTTGTCAGGTGTTGGGCATAGCATTCCCAAACCAATGGAACCTGAGAATTTAGAAATTGTCGCGGGAATGCTATGCCCCTACGAACGTTTACAATATTTACAGCACGAATATCTCAGTTTGAGATTTTTATAGCGTTAGAAAGATTGTACTGCAAAAAGATCGATTAGATGATAGATTATGACATCATATATGGTGCTATAGTAGTGTCATGACTATCGTATCCTCGTTTCCCATTGTCATTGATACCAACGTCCTGTTTGAAGGCTTAACAAAACAAGGCGGCGCTTCTGAAGTCATTATTGATGCATGGCTAGCAGGATTACTTGAAGTCTGTGTTTCCAATGCGATCGCCTATGAATACGAAGATGTACTCTCTCGCAAAATCTCCAAACCTCGTTGGCAAAAGCTTCAGCCTGTACTTGGGACATTACTTAACCAATGTCGATTTACGATCATTTACTACTCTTGGCGACCAGCCTCACCAGATGCAGGAGACGATCTCGTAATTGACTGTGCCATGAACGCAAGCGCAACAGTCATCACTTCAAATCTGCGTGACTTTCAAAACGCAAAGGATTCTCTAGGCTTGCAAGTAATGACTCCAGCACAACTAATTATCAAATTAGCATCAATAGGAACTGAACCATGAGCCAATTAACCCTACGCTTACCAGATACATTACACCAACAACTAATCCATTTAGCAGAGAGCGAAGGAGTCTCTCTCAATCAATTCATTGTCTATGCCCTAACCCGTCAATCCTCCACAAATTACACCGTTCAGCCAATTTCCAAACAAGAAACCAGCCAACAACAGTCAGACTTCACCAACCTTTTGCAAAAGCTAGGAAATGTATCCCCCACTGAAATAGAAATAGCATTATCAGAACGAGAACCCGTTCAACGAGAAAAAGAACTAACCCCTGAAATCGTCGTACAATTTCAGCAACGACTCCAAAGCAAGGGAAAAGTGAAAAGGTAAAAAAAAATTCGGATTAAATCTAGAGAATACAGCTAATGTCGAATTTGCCCCTTGAAGTTTCTAACCTGCGATCGCAATTAACCGAACCGACTTCCATCGCGATCGCCGATCAAATCCAGTTTTGTCTTGTTTCAACTTCCTTTACTAGCGAACTAATTTTGACCAGCAATGTCTGTGATGGCAGCCCCAAAAATCAAAGCGAGCCACCAATTTTGCTGTTGCATGGTTTTGATAGCTCCCTGTTTGAATTTCGGCGGCTATTACCGCAGCTTGCTAATTCTTATCAAACTTGGGCGATCGATTTATTTGGATTTGGGCTGACTGAACGACTTGCCAATGTTCGAGTTACCACAGAAACGATTAAAGAGCATCTTTATAGTTTTTGGAAGACAATGATCGCTAAGCCTGTAATTTTAGTGGGTGCGTCAATGGGTGGGGCGGCGGCGATCGATTTCACGCTCACCTATCCCGACTTAGTGCAGAAATTAATTTTGATCGATAGTGCGGGAATACGAAAAGGTTCGTTAGCGGGTAAATTTCTCAGACCGCCATTGGATCGGATGGCAACTGATTTTCTCCGCAGTCCCAAAGTCCGCCGTGAAGTCAGCCTCAAAGCATACTCAGATCCACGTTTTGTCACCGCCGATGCCGAAGTTTGCGCGTCATTCCATTTAGCAAGTCCATTTTGGAGTCAATCACTAGTTTCCTTTACTCAAAGTGGTGGTTATGGCTCCTTTGAGAAGCAGTTAAAATATTTGCAACAAGATACGCTAATTGTCTGGGGCGATCGCGATCGCATACTCGGTACAAAGGATGCTCTCAAGTTCCAATCCACAATTCCCAACAATAAACTGATTTGGATCAAAAATAGCGGTCATGTTCCCCATCTCGAATGTCCCGAACTCACCGCCCAAGAGATAATCGCATTTTTAAGGTTAGAATATCGTATCTAGGACTATAGATCAAGATAATTAATCAAGAAAAAGCATTAAACTAAGAATGAGCTTAGAGCGCTTCAACAAATTTTTCCAAAATTCAAAATTTTGTTGTATGATAATAAATCGTGAAATTGTTTGGGCTAGTAGCTCAGTTGTATAGAGCAATCGCCTTCTAAGCGATCGGTCGTGGGTTAGAGTCCCCCCTAGCCTGTTTGAAAGCGCTTTGCGCCAAAACCCAAAACGAGAAACTTAAGAAAAGTTGCTAGACGGCTTTTTTTAAGTTTCTTGCTATTCGTTTGATTGCAAATTTTTTAGGATTGAAAGTTTAAACATGGGCAGTACATTCGGACAAATATTTCGCGTCACAACATTTGGGGAATCTCACGGCGGTGGTGTGGGCGCGATCGTCGATGGCTGTCCACCACAACTTGAGCTTAATGAAACTGATATTCAAATCGATCTTGATCGCCGTAAACCTGGACAAAGCAAAATCGTGACTCCCCGCCGCGAAGATGATCGCGCTCAGATTTTATCAGGTGTTTTTGAAGGTAAGACTCTGGGGACACCGATCATGATTTTGGTGCAGAACAAGGATGCACGCAGTCAAGACTATTCGGAAATGGCGGAAAAATTTCGTCCTTCCCATGCCGATGCT
>JANMFC010000398.1:0-1543 GCA_031377675.1 Pseudanabaena sp. OTE_70b_metabat_355
CCGTAGTTCCATTGTCATAAACAACTTGGTAAAGCACCTGTTTGACTACTTGAGTGGAGTCACATTTCAGCATTTTGCAAACAGTTTCGATGGTGCTAGACTTGGGAGTATGCAATTTCTCAAACTTGTCAAAATGCGAAGGAACAGCATTAGGTGGAATTGATACCGCTTTCTCGACATTGGCGGCGTAGCTGCTATCTTCGGTAAAGAGAATGTCATCTTCACCCGCATCTGCTAGCACCATAAACTCTTGCGAACCCGAACCACCGATCGCACCTGAGTCTGCTTCTACTGCTCTAAATTTCAAGCCACAGCGATCGAACATATTTTGATAGGCGCGATCCATTTCGTAATAAGTTTCTTTTAAGCTTTCTTCGTTGCTATGGAACGAATAGCCATCCTTCATGATGAACTCACGACCGCGCATTAGCCCAAATCTTGGGCGAATTTCATCGCGGAACTTAGTTTGGATTTGATATAAATGTTGGGGAAGTTGACGATAGGAGCGAATTGTTTCCCTAGCGATCGCCGTAATAACTTCTTCGTGAGTTGGTCCCAAACCGACTTCGCGATTTGCGCGATCGGTGAGAGAAAACATGATACCTTCAGCTTTTGTATACGTGTCCCATCGCCCCGATTCTTGCCAAAGTTCCGCAGGTTGTAGTTGAGTCAATAGGCACTCTTGCGCCCCTGTCAAGTTCATTTCTTCGCGCACGATCGCCGAAATTTTTTGCAAGACTCGCCACATGAGTGGTAGATAGACATACAAGCCTGAACCAACGCGCCTGATGTATCCTGCACGCAATAAAAGTTTGTGGCTTGGTAGTTCTGCTTCGGCGGGATCTTCGCGTAGAGTGACCCAGAGCATTTTTGATAGACGCATATTTCCGAGGTAATCGCTTAGGGATAGTCGTTGTTAAGTAGCTAGGCACAATTAAATATAAAACCCAAAATCTGTATCGCCCGCTTAGTGGGCGGTACAGATTTTGGCTTTGGTTTTTTAATTGTGCTGAGGTACTTATAATAACAATTTCACTTGCCGATTGTATCAGGATTGGGGGAGCATTGGAGTCAATGACATTTCCTTCCCAGTGAATAATTAGAACCCAAAAAGCAAAAGGCGGCGCACTGCGCTGCTTTTTGCTTTTTGGATATGAAACAATTAGGAGTGAGTCGTGGTTCCCGATTGCTATAAAATGTGGTGTCGCTAGCCACGATCGATGATGTATTTAGAAATTAAAAAATTCCAAATTGTATAATATGAAGCTAAATTTTTCTAATTTAAATTCTGCTTTACTGGGTGCGATCGCTTCACATACGATCATAGTTGCGATTTCGGCGATCGCCAGTTTTGAATTATTACTTCCATTGCAAGTACTCAATGCTTCTGAAAGCTCAGTTGCCAAGACTAAGCAAATTCAGACCAAGCAAAAGGTTGTTAAAATTGCTGGAACCTATAATATTGTCTTTACGCCTAAGTTTTTAGAGGAAGCTAAAAAAGCAGGGCTGAAATCACTTTCAGGACAGTGGATAATCAAACCGA
>JANMFC010000443.1:0-7152 GCA_031377675.1 Pseudanabaena sp. OTE_70b_metabat_355
GCCAATTTCCTGCGAAGGCTGGACCTTGATCGGGTCCTGAATGAGCCCGTGGACGTTGTTCTTTACCCGCGAGACTTCCGAGAGCTCGCACGCTGCGCGTGCGCCACAGCTTTCTTGGGTTTTATATTTATTTAATTAAGCCCACTTACTTAATTGAGACTGGGTAATGCGATTTTTTGATCTAGGTGGTGCATTTCACCCTTGAATTGGCAAATATCAGTAAGCTGTAGCGATCGCTTTTTTGGGACATCTGCCCAGAGTTTCGTCAATTTGCCCTAATATTAAGAATGTAAGCAATTTATTATGGTTTTGGTGTGTCTAAGCTGCATTAGATCTCGTGCTTAAAAGTTAGAATGCAGCCGCAAACCCTCCACCATAGGCACTGGTACATATTTTAATCGTTATGCCCAAAGTTCTCGTTTCTGACCCCATCGATCAAGTTGGTATCGATATCCTCTCTCAAGTCGCCACCGTTGACGTAAAAACGACCCTAAGTCCTGAAGAACTACTGAAAGTTCTGCCTGAATACGACGCGATCATGATTCGCTCTGGTACAAAACTCACCAAAGAAGCGATCGAAGCTGGTAAAAACCTCAAAATCATCGGTCGTGCTGGTGTGGGGGTCGATAACGTAGATGTTGCCACCGCCACCCGCATGGGCATTGTCGTGGTCAACTCTCCCGAAGGCAACACGATCGCGGCGGCCGAGCATACCCTCGCGATGATGATGTCCTTATCGCGGTTTATTCCTGCGGCAAACGCATCCCTAAAAGGCGGTCAGTGGGATCGTAAAAGCTTTACTGGCGTTGAAGTTTACAAGAAAACTCTTGGTATTCTCGGCTTAGGCAAAATTGGCTCTCACGTTGCTACAGTTGCCAAGGCTTTGGGAATGCGAATTCTCGCTTATGATCCATTTTTGACGGCGGAGCGGGCCGAGAAATTGGGTGTACATCTAGTTGAGCTAGAAATTTTATTGCGTGAAGCTGATTACATCACCTTACATTTGCCTAAGACTAAGGACACTTATCATCTGATTAATGCCGATCGCATTGCGATCATGAAAGATGGCGTGAGAATCATTAACTGCGCTAGAGGCGGGATCATTGATGAAGTAGCGATCGCTGCTGCCATCAAGAGTGGCAAAATCGCAGGGATTGCCCTTGACGTATTTGAAAATGAACCCCTTGAAGCTGAATCAGGTTTACGCGAACTGGGTGCAAATGTAATCTTGACCCCACACCTCGGCGCATCGACTGAAGAAGCTCAAACCAATGTGGCTGTGGATGTTGCCGAACAAATTCGGGATGTGTTGTTAGGCTTACCAGCGCGATCGGCGGTGAATATTCCTGGCTTACGTCCTGACGTTTGGCAAAAACTCAAGCCCTACCTGCAACTTGCGGAAATGTTGGGCAACTTGGTTGGACAATTGGCGGGTGGTCGCGTTGATAACCTCAATGTCAAGCTCCAAGGCGAAATCGCTAACAGCGAAAGTCAACCAATTGTGGTTGCTTCGCTCAAAGGTTTGCTCTCTCCTGCTTTGCGTGAACGAGTTAACTTTGTTAATGCCAGCATCGAAGCGAAAGAGCGTGGTATTCATGTAACTGAAACTCGCGATCCTTCCGTGGAAGATTACAGTGGCTCCATTCACCTGACCGCCCACGGTAGTCAAGGCGAGCAGTCGGTAACGGGCGCATTGCTTGGCAAATCGGAAATCAGGATTACCAGTATCAATGGCTTCCCAATTAACGTTGCACCTACGCACTATATGCTGTTGACTCTGCACCGCGATATGCCAGGCATCATCGGTAGAATCGGCTCATTGCTTGGTAATTTCAATGTGAATATTGCCAGTATGCAAGTCGGTCGGCGCATGGTGCGTGGTGAAGCCGTGATGGTTTTGAATATTGATGATCCTTTACCTACTGGTTTAGTGGATGAAATCATTCATATTCAGGGCGTAACTGATGCTTTTGTTGTAAAACTCTAGTTTGAATGTTAAGACTTTTACTTAACTTTTGTTTAAGTAACATAGCAATGCGTTACTATCTAAACGAAGTTTATTGGATAAGGATTATGTCAGCTTCAAAGCCATATATTTCTTCGGAAAAATATCGTCAAATGTTGGTACGCGATGGCGATCGCCGTTTTCAAGACTGGCATAGCAGTTTCCTGAATTACCAACGGGAATATTTAGAAGACTTGAATAAGCGTAGAGTCAAATAATTAAAAAAAGGAGATCTTTGTTGATCTCCTTTTTTTAGTCGTCATGAATCGAATCCTCTTGAATCAACTTTAGCGCTGCTGCCAAAATTGCCTCGCGATCGCACATTGCCCCTAATTCATCCGTCTCGTAGCGTCCCTCAAAAGCCTCCATCGATGCACTAGCGATCGCAATACCATAAGCTTCTGCTAAAGTTTCGCTGAGTTCTGACTTAGTAAGATAAGTCCCCTTAGCTTTGCGTCGCTGATTTGCACGCTGAATTTGGGTTATCGAGTTATAAATTGAAAGCTCCCACGATCGCGTAGAACGGTTTTCCACCTTTTGTTTAATCAGATGAACTAACAAAATAATACTGTAGCTAAAAATTTTGTTAATTTTGTCATCCTTACTCATTTCGGTCATCTCCTCCACCAACATCACCGCCGCAGGAAGATCGCCACAAACGAGTAGTTCTTTTAAGGTCAATAATTCTTCCATAAATCTTTAGCTTTAGGTATTCCAGAGAGATTTGTAAAAGCGCCGCGAAGTGGCGCTTTTACAAATCTCTCTGGATTTTAAATTAGCGCGAAGCGCTGTGTTTCAATAACTATTATAATCTCGCAGATCTTAAACTATTGTTGATTTATGAATTTTTGGGAATGGTACGATCGCCAGCTTGTCGCAGCTAATCAAAACGATGTGTCAGTATTTGAACTCGATTGGCTGATTTTGCGTACAACTAATTTAGATAAGCTAGGTTTAAGATTGCGATCGCCAGATATCTCACAAAAAATCTCACCCGAAATACTAAACAACTTAGAGCGACTTTGGCAAAAAAGAATTAGCGATCGCATTCCCGTGCAGTATTTAACAGGATCAGTGACATGGCGCGATTTAGAGTTACAAGTTACGCCTGCGGTCTTAATTCCCCGCCCTGAAACCGAATTAATTATTGATATTATTGCTGAAAATTGCCAAGCTCTTATTTGTCAGCAAGGGATTTGGGTGGATTTAGGCACAGGTAGCGGGGCGATTGCGATCGCCTTAGCCCAGCATTTTGCAGCAACAACAGCTAAAATTCTCGCAATTGATTGTAGCCGAGCCGCCCTAGAAATTGCTCAACTTAATGCCCTTAATAATGGTCAAAAAATCGATTTTCATCATGGTAATTGGTTTGAGCCATTAGCTAAACTTAAGTTAGAAAATAAGCTCACAGGGTTAGTTTCTAATCCGCCCTATATTCCCAGTATTGAAGTTTTAAACTTACAGCTAGAAGTATGTAAACATGAGCCACATTTAGCTCTTGATGGCGGTAATGATGGACTTGACTCAATTCATGAACTAGTGAATACTGCTCCAAAATATTTAATCTCAGGCAGTTTTTGGATTATTGAAATGATGGCAGGTCAAGCAGAAATAGTGCGATCGCTATTAATTGCAAACGGCAACTATACAAACATCCAAATCCATCAAGACTATGCAGGAATTGAGAGATTTATATCTGCTCAAATTATTAGTTGAAAATTAGCGGACTTGATGATAAGCGACATCAGAAATTACAGGAATTTTGTCAGCGTATTTACCGCGTATACATTCAAACACTGAGTATAAAAATGCAGCAGTTATCCCTAAAAAAGTAACGCTTGAAATAATTTGTAGAATAAATCCTAAAGCCCCAGTTTGCCCCAAAATTACGATTAAAATCTGGGCGATCGCACCCACAAGAGCGACAACAATATCTAACAATATTGCTTGCATCGCGTTAAATCGGACAAAATGATTTACTTTGTAGCTTCTAATCACAAATATAAACACACAAAACCAAACAACAAACCGAACTGAAATAAAATCCATAATCGGGATAGATAGAATTTGATTTACTTTCAAAATCGGAAAAAATACGATTATTAGATCAGGGAACTGCTTGAATAAAAATGCTCCAAACATAAGTACTGCGGTAATAGGCAGGAGATAAGTTAAACTGGCATATAGCCTATCTAAGTAATTGACTGAACCACGTCTTGTCATAAGTTGCTTTATATTTTTAAATTTATTTCTCGAAGTAAACCAAATAATCTGATTCGTCCGCTTCGCGGACAAATCAGATTATTTGGTTCTTATTATGCCTATCTATTTAGTCGTTATTGATCACATTGAAATGATGCAGCTTGAGAAAGAGTGGGAATATCTGAATATTCACCCTTGATGCTTTGATAAATAGCATAGGCAGCTAATAACATCGTACCGATAAATATTGTATTGCTAAAGATTGCCGCAATTGGTGATGGTAAATAATTACTTGATAATTGAGCAAGCAATTGCAGAAATAGTTGAGCAATAAACAATACAATTTGGATTAGTAGAGCTTGCATGGTATTAAAACGAATAAAATGCGGTACACGCGCATCTTTGACTACCAAAAAATACAACCCTATAAACACAAAAAATTCACCCGTAAGCCCCAGTACTGGCACTAGGGGAAATGCTAGGACATTGGCATATAGCCAAATTAAAGGAATAAACGGAAAAACAGTGGCAGGAATCTGCTGAAATAAGTCAGTTCCATAAATCACCCCCGCCGCCATCGGCAGCAAGTACGGCAAGCAACTATAGAATCGGTGCAAAGGTGTTACAGGTTGTTGCCATGTCATAAAAGACTTCCTTGGGGTTTGCGCCATTTAATCGATTAATATAGTCTTGATTTTAGCCTAAAGTACATTAATTCGTATCCGAGCGAATCCAGTAGGTTCAGTTGATTAAATTTGCCATAACCTAATGAAATAAATGTGAGAGGATCTAACCATGAGTAGTTTGACGGGTCGATCGGGTAAATCAAATAACAAGAATAGTAATTTAATTACCCAGTTAGTTATTCAGTTAATCGCTTCTCCTAAATTTGGGCTTTTGTTCTCGGTATTTATCTTTGCCACGGCGATCGCCTCATCTGTCCAAAGCCTTGCGGCAAATCCGATTAATTCAAGCAAGCAGCTTGAAGATCAATTAACCGCAAAAAACAAGCAAACACCGCCCCCTAATGCGCCCCCCACTTCTGAAGCCCTAATTCCCGTCAAGCAGATTTTGGTTGTTGGTAGTTCGATTTTGACCAAGGACGAAATTGAAAAAATTACTAAGCCCCACGTTAATAAGTCATTAACTTTTAATCAATTGCGTGAAGTTGCCGATCAAATAACGGAGATTTATCAAGAGCGCAACTACATCACTTCCAGAGCGATTATTGAAACTCAAGACATCAAAAATGGCATCGTCACGATCAAAGTACTGGAAGGATCGCTGGAACGGATCGACATCAAAAGAGCAGGCAATGAGCGTGGTCGATTGAATGATGACTATCTAAAAAGTCGGGTAGCGATCGCCACGGCTCCACCCCTCAACTTTACAAACCTTGAAGATCAGCTACAACTTTTACGCTCTGACCCTTTATTTTCAGATATCAGAGCGAACTTGGTTTCAGGCACTAAACCCGATCAGAGTGTCTTGAAAATCACCTTGACCGAAGCAAAAACTTTTAGTACACGCTTGTTTACCGATAACTACGGCAGTGTATCTTCAGGAATCTATCGCGCTGGCGCAACTTTGCAAGAGGCAAATCTCACGGGGATTGGCGATTTCGCTTCCGTTAGCTATACGCGATCGCAAAGTTCTAATGCCTATAGTTTGGGCTATCAATACCCGCTCAATCCTATGGGCGGCACATTGAGTTTTGGAGCCTCACTAAGTGATAGTCGTGTCAGTCAACCTGAATTTGCCAGCTTAAATATCACCACAGACTCCCAAGTCTATGATCTTAGCTATCGTCAGCCGATTATGCGATCGCCTCGTGAAGAATTGGCGCTAGGAATTGGGCTTTCTTTTGAGAATAGTAGTTCTTTGATCGATGGCAGATTATTTAACTTTCAAAGTTCAGACCCGAACAATACCGATGGGCGATCGCAAGCCAGAGTATTACGACTGACGCAGGAGTATATTAACCGCGATACCACAGGCGCATGGGCGTTTCGTTCCGCCTTGAGTGCAGGCTTAGATTTATTAGGCGCTACGATCCGCAATGATGGTTCACCTGATGGTCGATTTTTGTATTGGACTGGGCAGATTTTACGAGTCCAGCGTTTAGGTAATGATCGCGATACCCTTGCATTTTTTCGGTTAAATACGCAACTAACAGGCGATCGCCTTTTGTCGCTTAACCGTTTTAGTGTTGGTGGACCCCAGTCAATACGCGGCTATCGTCAAAATCAAAATACTGGGGATGCTGGTATTCAAGGTTCGGTAGAGTTGCAACTTCCTGTTTTACGCAATGACGATGGTGAGGCGATCGTGAAATTATTGCCATTTGTGGAAGCGGGAACAGTTTGGAATAATCGCACCGCTAATCCCAGCCCTCAAACTCTATTCAGCATCGGTCTGGGCGCTCAATACCAACCATTTCGCAATTTAACCTTGCGCTTAGACTATGGGCTGCCCCTTGTAAATGCCAATAACTCTGGCACTAATCTCCAAGATTCAGGATTATATTTCTCGGTTAATGGTAATTTCTAATTCTGATTTCTAATGCTAATTTTTGGCTGGGATCGCCAACAAGGGGCTTAAGCCTCTTGTCTATCGCGTAGCGTTAAGAAATGTAACGAAATGTAACCAAATCAATTCCAAATTCTTACATTTATTGCCCAAAATCAACCACTGCATAGGTTGTTTGGTATTAAATAGTGAGTAGATATAAATATCTAATTGCAAATTGTTGCCTTAGGTAACAATTTTTACGGCAAATAATAAAACAAATTATCCAAAGCCCCAAAAATCAGGACAGTAATTTAAGGAGACTGCATGTTCACTTCTGCTCCACCGATCGCATCATTATCTAGTAGACGTATCATTCCCGAAAATCTACAGGGTCGGGTCTTAATGAAGTTGGTCTATGTAGTGCTTGAACCTCA
>JANMFC010000448.1:0-5429 GCA_031377675.1 Pseudanabaena sp. OTE_70b_metabat_355
CCGCGCCAACAAATTTGGGTACACTTTTCGTGTCATACTCAATTCAAAACCACTAAATCTATTCCCCAAAACCAGTGAGCCAGATCGAACAGTTATCGATCATATCCTTACCAGATTCTCATTTACCTAATGAGCGATCGCTAAATATATTGGTGCGATCAATCAATTTATCCAAGGGGCATTTTTCGCTGATTGTAGTTAATTGCAACTATCGCAGTCTTCGCCAAAAATTATTAGCTGAATTAGCCGCGAAGTTTGCAGATGTGGGTGGACTGATGTATGAAGAGATTTGGTGGAGTTCTGCCGCTCACTCCGACCAAACTCTCTATCAAAAGCTACAAATTATTTCACGAGCAGGATTACCAGACAATCTTTCTGCGTTAATGTGTTTGGGATTGGAACAAATTAATGATCAGAAATTAAAAGATTTTTTCTTAGATGCAAATTTATTTCGCGATCGCCTCAAACGACAAATTAACTGTCCAGTTGTCCTGTGGCTGAGCGATCGGGAACTCCGGCAGTTTTATATCCATGCGCCTGAACTCGTAAATTTGGCATCGATTCCCATCAAATTTAGTTTTTCGCCCTCTGAGCTACATAGTCGCATTTGTCAGCAAGTAGAGCGAGTATTTGAAATTGCGATCGATGCTCAAGTTCCCTTGTTTTGGCAAGACACTAAAATTGATGCTGAACCAGACACATTTTTTTATAACGAACTAGAAATTGCGCGAAAGGAGTTACAGCTTGATCGGCAATATAATTCGGATGAAAGTGAAGAGCAATTGCTAAATAAGCCTTTAAATGAAACTTTAAATGAAACTTTATTAGAATTAAATGCCAAATTGGACTTTGTGCAGGGACGCTTATTTTGGCGATCGCCTGAAGCCAAAACCCATGACATTTACGAAGAGTCTGACGGCAAATTGGATAGCGTATTCCAAATCTATTATCAATGCAGTCTCAGCTATTGGCAAAAAGTGGAGCGATCGGTTGAATGCGGAATTGTTTTATTCTATTTGGGAAATCTTTGGTGGTATAACTCTTTTGCCAGTGGTCGCTCAACAACCTTATCTTGGGGCAATGCAAAACAGTTTTTTGAAAAGGCGATCGCTGCTTTTCAAAAAGCTAGTCGGGAAGATTTAATTGCTAAATATGGTCAAACCTATAGTCTGGTTCTTGCACAACTTAATCAATGGCAAGAACTAGAACAATGGATTCAATATTTGATGCCATTACATCAACAGAACTCTCTCGAACTTGCCCAAGATTTGGTGTATTTAGCCAAAATTGCGGTCGAGAACAAAGAATGGCTGCAAGTTAGGAATTATGCCGAAAAAGCTTTGTCCACACTCCAGCAGATTCCCCATTTTGATGATCAAGATCTTGCCGAAAACTGGTTGCGCTTGCAACATATCCAATCAGGAGAGTCGCAGTTATTACTTGTCCAGAGTTATCTTCAGGTTTCTGAGCTAGATCTAGCGACCAGCTTAATTGCAAAGGCGATCGCCGATTTCAATCGCAATTATGACCCAAAACTCTATATTCGTCTTCTCGATATATCCCATGACATCGCCTTTGCTCAAGGACGCTATCTCGATGCTTTTCATACCAGAAAAAAACAGCGATCGCTAGAGCAGCAGTATGGTCTTAGAGCCTTTATTGGTGCGGGAGTTTTACAACCGAAACAACTTTCTCTAAGTCCGAATATCGCTGAATTAAATGCAAGTAAGTTTGATGTCACTACCAGTGAAATTCAGGCTTCAGGTCGCGATCAAGATGTCGAGAAGTTAGTGGAAAGAATTCTTGCAATTGATAATTACCTGACGATCATTCATGGTGAATCAGGTGTTGGCAAAAGCTCTCTAGTCAATGCAGGGCTGATTCCTGCCCTATTGCAGCGATCTCATTCAGGGCAAATTTTGCTACCGATCCAGATTCGCAACTATACAGATTGGTGCGGTGCGTTGCTTCTCCAACTAGTGCAAAATTTTAGTGATCGCAGCAGCGATCACCAACCTATCCCGTCACTTGATGTAAATCTCGATCAATTGGCGAAGCGACTACTAGATACATTTAAACAGATAACTGGGCGTGGCACACAGATCATTCTCATATTCGATCAATTTGAGGAATTCTTTTTTGACTCCAGTAAATCGCCGCAAGACAAACAGATTTTCATTGATTTTTGGCAAAGTTGCTTGAAAATTCCACTGCTAAAATTAGTGATTTCCATTCGTGAAGATTATCTGCATTCCCTATTAGAATTAGAGTCTTCCCGTTCTGAAATCGATATCTTAAGTCGAGATTTTCGATATGCGATCAGAAATTTCTCTCAAGCTCAGGCAAGATCGCTGATTGAGGATCTTACCAAACAGGCTAATTTCTGCCTTGAAGGAATTTTAGTAGATACGTTAGTTGCAGATTTAGCAAGCGATCGCCAGTCGGTCAGACCGATTGAGTTACAACTAGTTGGCTCTCAACTGCAAACCCATAATATTAATACCCTTGCCGCGTATCAGGCGGCTGGGGGAAAACAGCGCCTAGTTGAGCAATCGGTAGAAGAAATAATCAGAGCCTGTGGTAATGCTGCTTTTGTTGCTCAACAAGCTTTAGTTTTCCTAACCGATGATCAGGGAAAACGACCATTGCAAAACTATGATCAGTTGCGAACTGGATTATTGTCTTATTCCATTAATACTAATAAATTAGAGGTCGAACTAAATTTAGTCTTAGAAATTTTGATTGGCTCTGGGCTAGTATCTCGGATTCCAGAAGGAGCTAATTATCGCTATCAATTAGTCCATGATTATCTAGTTCCATTTATTCGTGCTAATCAAGAATCAGGATTAATCGCTGAACTCCAAAAAGCCCGTTTTTCGGAACAAATTAGTCAAACTAGACTTAATCATTTTACCAAATTTGCTCTGGCGGTCAGTATTTTAGGATTATTTGTAATGGGTGGATTGTCTTTTAATGCAGATCGTCAACGTCAAATTGCGGAAATCGGCGAAATTAAAGCTCTAATCTCTTCGGCAACATCTAATTTTGCTCTTAATGAACAGTTAGAAGCATTAACGACTATCCTCCAATCAGCAAAAAAATGGAAGAAGACAGCCTCTGAAATTGATAGCGAGCAAATCAAAAAACTCAACTTTGAGGCTTTGCAGACGATAGTTTACAATATGCGTGAGCAGTATCGATTTGGGACACAGAAAGATGATGCCCCCATCTATACCGCAAAATTTAGTCCCGATGGCAGCATGATTGCTTTTGCTGCTTATGATGGCAGTATCTACTTGTCCAAAATTAACGGTAAACCAATTGCTCAGTTAACAGCAGACAAGGTTAAATATCTTCGCGAGGTGAGTTTTAGTCCCGATAGCAGAAGAATTGCATCGGTCGGGCAAGGCGATCCCCATGTCCGTATTTGGGATATTTCTACGCAAAAATTGGTTAATAAATTCTATGCCCATCAGGACGATATTCTTAGGGTGAGTTTTCATCCTGATGGAAAAAGGCTCCTGACTGGCAGTAAGGATGGAACCGTCAAAATTTGGGATAGCGATCGCGGTACTCTGGTCAAAATTATCAATCCGCCAAATTCTATCGATAATATTCCTCTCTCTCCAAATCAAAAAACTAAACCCATCACCGATGCTAGTTTTAGTCCAGATGGTAAAATGATTGTCTTAGCTAAAGGTGAACAGATTTCTCTTTGGGATTTACAAGGTAATCGATTAGCGATGGCGATCGCCCATGACAAAACGATTTATACGGTGAAGTTTCATCCTAATGGCAAACTTTTGGCTTCCTCTGGCGGTGATAAAAATGTAAAACTTTGGCGAATAACTGATGCAACTACTAGGTTTCTGACTGAATTAATTACTGGATCGAACAATAATAACCTTCGTGACGGCGAACTTCAACTAATTCATACATTTGAAGGTCGTTCAAATGAAGTCTTGAGTCTGAATTTTAGTGAAAATGGTAAACAAATCGCCTTTGGTTATCAAGATGGCTCTGTGCAAATAAGCGATCTGGAAGGGGACACGAATACTAAAGTTGGTATCCATAGCGATGGAGTTTTTGATGTTAACTTCAGTTTCGATAATCGCTTTCTTTTATCTGCCAGTAAAGATCGCAGTGTGCGGTTATGGGCTTTACAAAATGCCTTAATCGACACAAGTTATGGACATACGGATAATATCTGGGCTGTTAGTTATCGTCCTGACGGCAAAGTATTCGCTTCCGCAAGTGTAGATAAAAGTATTCGTTTATGGAATGCTGATGGAACCTTGAAGCAAGAATTGCTAGGACATTCAGGCACTGTTTATAGTGCAGTTTATAGTGCTGATGGAACTAAGCTTGTTTCGGCTAGTCGTGATGGAACTGCAAGGATTTGGGATGGAAAAACAGGAACTTTATTAAATGTGCTAAAAGATCATGGCTCTGAATTGATATACGCAACTTTTAGCCGAGATCAAAAGACTTTTGCCACGGTTGGATTTGATAACAAAATCAAGTTATGGCAATGGAATGATACTGACAATCCCAAATTACTAAAAGTCTTAGAGGGGCATACTGGGGAGATTTGGTCGATCTCCTTTAGTCCCGATAGTCAATCCCTTGCTTCAACTAGTAATGACGAAACTATCAGAATTTGGGATGTAAACAGTGGTCAAAATTTACACACCACAAATGCACATAAAAATGGTGGGCTTGCGATCGCCTTTAGTCCCAACGGAAAGCAGATTGCTTCGGCAGGTAAAGATAGTAAATTGAAACTATGGAATGCTCAGTCTGGAGCATTTGAAAAAGAAATTACAGTCAATAATAATCTCTGGGTTTTTGGTATAAGTTTTCATCCCAACGGTAAGGCGATCGCCACAGCTAATGCCGACAAAACCATCAAAATTGTTGATTTAGATACTGGCAAACTGCTAAAAACCTTAAAAGGTCATATATCAGAGGTAAATGCTGTAGCCTATAGTCCCGATGGTAAATATATTGTTTCGACAAGTCGCGACAATAGCGTCAAACTGTGGAATGCTGAAACCCTAAATTTTGAGCAGCTTGTAGAGAGGGGTTGTAGCCTTTTAGAAAATTATCTTAAAAATAAAACTCCACCTGCAAGTCTAGAGCAGAAACAAATTTGTAATCTTCAATAAAATAGAATTGCAAATCGTGGAATAGGCTTCTAGTCTGTTGACGGGCAAGATGCCCGCCCCACATTTGATCATATTCAACATTTGATCAATGTTTCATTTTTAATGAAAATCACTTATTCTCTTCCTACTATAAAACTAGAAATTAAAACCCAAGATTTAGCGGTGCGGCGCGAAGCGCCGCACCGTCTAATCTTTGACTGGGAAGAGAGTATTTATAGCTTCAGCCAGCCAAGTCGGGACATAAAACCCAAGAGAGAGTAG
>JANMFC010000502.1:0-4612 GCA_031377675.1 Pseudanabaena sp. OTE_70b_metabat_355
TCACTCAATTCGATTGTCACTTCGATTTTTACTTTTGTACCTTCTACACTTATTAACTTTGCTGGCATTTTCTTTACTACCTACTTCTTTATTCTTTCATTATTGCATAATCTTCGTATTAAGTCAAGGTCGTACCCACCTTAACTTCATATAAACTGACAAGTCTGATCATCATCACTATTGCTAGGAAAAGCGTTAGCCTGCGTGAAATCGATATTGTCAAATGATAGGGAACTCTGCTCGGTGGGATGAGACATCGACCTTAATACAAGTTGATCGTAGAGAGTTTTAATGACTTGGAGAATATAATTAGCCGACTGTTCATAGGCTCTTGGCTCACTCAGCGATCGCGACATCTGCCAAATTGCATTGTCCGCTTCAGCAAAGGATGGATAAGCATAAAATAATTGTCTGAGTAATTGATCTAGTCCGTGACCGCGTAAGTCTTGCCAACTGTCGTGATCGGGATTAAATGGATAATAGAGTACAGAAAATAGTAGAATCTTTGCTCGCATGGAATTAGTAAACCGCATTAATTCCAATCGCAAATCAAACAAATCGTTGGCTATTTTCGGATCAAACGGAATTTTAGATTTTTCGGGAATAGATGAGTTAGAGCTAGATTTATGGACTTGATTATTAAATAACTCGTTATTTAGTAACTGCTGATTAGATGGTGGCGCGATCGCATCAAAACCATCGGCATAGAGATGCTGTAATTTTGAGAGCAACAAATTACCGATCGGTAAATATTCCACAGGTTTAGAGACTCGCTGCACAGACTCTTGCAGCAGAGACATTAATTGGGGAAATGTTGGCATAAAAGAGACTAATTCCCTTAATAGCCCAGCCCAATCGACAGTATTTAATTGCTGAATATCACTTTCCCAAATATCTTGGCAGGTATAAAATAAAAGTTTCCTTAACCGAACTTGTTGCGAATCGGTGTTAATTTCATCGGCAACCCAATCATAAATATCTAATTCTCTTGCTATTTCTGGCTGAGGTTCTTGGATCTCAGGTGGAATCACTTCTGGAGGAGTATTGTTGATCGGTGCGATTAGTTGCGCCGAGCCAGCATTGATTACTAGATTATCAACTGAATATGATATTTGCGGTGGAACTTGCCGAACTTGTGAACTAGTTGGCAATGAAACTGCTGACTGCGCGATCGCTTGCTTTGCCAATTGCTCATAAAGTTTAGAAACTATATTGAAAACGAGTTTAGCAACCATTAAATATTGGCGTTGTTTTTGTGGGGCAATGGTTTTGACCGCCTTAACTAAATTCTCTTTTAGGGCTTCAGTGGTGGGATGTTGCTGATATAAATCTTGCAGTAATTCTACAAAACTAAAATTATTTAAACGTTGTAAATCATTCTCTAAAATACCAGTGCAGACTAAACACACCAATTTTTTGGTTCTGAGAGGATCTTCACTCATTTCAAAGTCATCTGAGATTCCTTCAAATAATAGTTCGATCTCACTTTTAGCAATGGTTTTAACTGGATTTTTAGCTGACTCAGCCATGGACATCAGTTCTTGAGACAACTCGTCATCTTCAGGTAAGGCTGGCACAACCTCGCTAAAAACTGTCTGACCGAGCGATCGCGTTAACAATGGTTGCAAGGCTTCCAATACTTCAGTTGCCGATTGGTAACGTTGACGAAAATCAAAGCGCACCATTTTATCAATCACATCCCCCAATGTCGGCGTAACCTGAATGCGATCGCGCCAACAAAACTCACTAGTCTTAGGATCTTCGGGAATCTGGTTGGGGGCTAATCCCGTTAATGCTTGCACGGCGATAATGCCGACAGCATAAATGTCGCTAGCAAACATGGTCTTGCCGCTATACTGCTCATTAGGCATATATCCTGGAGAACCAATAACTAAACTCGAAGTTTGTTCTCGTGCCAACTGACTTCCTAACTGGCTGAGCGGCTGCGTACTTACTTCCTTGACCGCGCCAAAATCAATCAAAACAATTTTGCGATCGCTAGCACGACGAATTAAATTGCTGGGCTTGATGTCCCGATGGATTACCTGTTGACGATGTACAAAGTCAAGGGTCGGCAAAATATTAGTTAAAAAATCGATTGTGTACTGTTCCCCTAAACATTGTTCTCGTTTCAGTTCTTTGTTGAGAATGTCGCCTTCAATTAACTCTTGAGCCAGAAAGAACTCTGCATCCTCCTCGAAATGCGCCAACAAACTAGGAATACAATCATGTCGTCCCAATCGATAGAGTACCTTAGCTTCGCGATCGAACAATTCGCGAGAAATCTTTAATATCTCTTCTTCTGTTGACGCAGGTTTAAGGTGCTTGATCACGCACAGAGGTCGATCAGGTAAATGTGCATCCTCGGCAATAAATGTTTGGCTAAAACCACCACCGCCAAGTTGTTCAACAATTTTATACCGCCCAGTCAGGGTCTTACCGAGCATGATCATATTAGCCAGTACCAACAGGGGAATTTATTAGGGAAATCGGTAGATCAAGTTTGACACATCATATATTTGCATCTGTCAAGCCTTATTATTTTGCCATCTTATTAACCTTAGTGCAAGCTGATTTTCGCAAAATATTTAGGGCTTTACAACAAACCCAGAAAATGAGAGGCAGTGCTTCGCACCGCCTCTCATTTTCTGGGTTTTAAAAAACTACCCAGCGCGGTATAAAAAAATTAGCTTTACAAACAAATCTTAAATTTGCTATACTAGCTAGCCGCCGCTTAAACTTAAATGCGTCAAACTACAGCATAATTAGAATAATACTTTGCTACCTAAATAAGCATGACTCAAATAATCGTTGGTGAAAATGAAGGGATTGAATCGGCTTTACGTCGATTCAAGAAAAAAATCCAAAAGGCTGGGCTACTAGCAGATATTCGTCGCTGTCAGTATCACGAAACGGCTGGTGAAAAACGTAAACGTAAAGCCGAAAATGCTAAGCGTCGTGGTCGTTTCCGCCGCCGTGATGTCTAATCCCCCAAAATAAAAGCTGCGCTTAGCGCAGCTTTTATTTTGCCCAAAATCAGATTGCATCAATTTGCTTTCAAACCCGCCACAAATTAAAATATAAAACCCATTGCGGGGCTTCGCCCTGCGACCCTTCTTGTGGCAGATTTGATCGAGTACTGCTGTAAAGCGGCTCAAATCAATAGCCGACACCCAATAATTTATTGTCGCGGCGAAACTGGGCTGGAGTCATCACATCTAAGCCGTTTGCCCAAATGCCAAGGCGATCGCTCTGAGCTTTTGACTCAATATCGGCATATCCCTGACAATCTTTTTCTTGGATGCGATCGTAATGGGCTAGCCCTAAAGAAAGCATCACTTTATTGGCATTTTGACCACCCGCTAATACTTCGCCCGTATAACGACCAAATTTATCTTTTTTGAAAACTTTGACATAAACCTCTTCATCGTCAAGAATATTTTGTAATATTTTCCGCGCACGTTCCCCTTCGGCTTGGAGTAACTCAGGTGCATCAATACAAGCAAGATGTACTTTAGTCTTAATACCTCTATCGACAAGGGTAATATTGTCGCCATCAAAAACTCTTACGGCAAAAGAGGCTGACCATGCGGGTTGAATGGCGATCGCTAAACAAACCAAGTTAATAATCAGTACCAATATTAATGACTGAGATTTATTTATTAAGTTATTTATAAAATTAGGGACGGAAGGCATTTATTCGACTGAGCGCAAAGGTTGTCTAAGAATGATTTTAGGACATTTCATTTAGTAGCTGCATGATGATCAGGCTATCCTCCGCATAGGGACTGTGTTGAAGATAATTTTCTAAATCTATTCTTGCCTCAGTGTAGCGATCTAGCTGATAGCAAATCAAACCTCGATCGCGCCATTGGCTCGGTACATCGGGATTAAGCATCAGCGATCGCTCAATTGCGGCTAAAGCCTTGGTTGGTTCTTTAGAACGCAAATAGATCATTTTTAGATTATTAAGTAAGCGGTCCAAAATACGGCGAACGCCAACGGGTTGCAGATATTCAGGCTGAAGTGGTACTTCATGACCATATAGTTGCGTCAATTTATTTGCACAATCTTCAGAAAATAAAATTTCACCATTGTTATAGGGATCAATAAAAACCTCAAGATCGGGATGCTGTGGACGCACAATAAAGTGGGCTGGAAAACTAATCCCTTCAATCGGAAAGCCAAGGCGATCGCCTATCACCATATAAACAATCGATAGCGACAAAGGAATTCCCAAGCGCCGATCTAAAACATCGGTAATAAAACTATTGCGGGGATCGTAATAATCATCCTCGTTCCCACAAAAATTCTGCTCTGCAAATAAATATTGATTAATCTCCTGCACCACCTTAAGCGGATACCGAATCTCGGCAATCCTCGGACGTAAATCGCTAACCATGCGATCGATTTTGTCGCGATAATATCCCAGATCCATGCGTGGATATTCTTCCCAAGCGATCGCTAAAGCACCTTCGATGAGGTGATCAATTGATAATTCAGGATCAGGCAGGTGGGCAATTTGCCAAAATTTTTGCCTAGCAGGAGAAAGCGTCAACACAAATTTTTCCTTTTTTCTTTAAACCCAATAGAGAGTCTCGGCGCTTCGCGC
>JANMFC010000514.1:0-2067 GCA_031377675.1 Pseudanabaena sp. OTE_70b_metabat_355
GGGTCTTAGAACCTTTTGAGATATTTTATGTACAAAGAAATAAGTGAAAGTGCCGCTTTGCGGCACTTTCACTTATTTCTTTGGGTTTTAAATCAGCGCAAAGCGCTGTAATGTTAATGAAATATTGGGAGCAAGATAAAACGACTGTTGTGGTGACAGGTATCGGCATGATGACAGCGATCGCTTCAGATCGTGAACATACTTGGCAGAAACTTTTGCAAGGAAATTCTGGAATTAAATTTGATCATCAATTACAAATTCCAGTCGCTCGGATTGATGATACTCAGATTGATAATGGGGACAATTTACCGTCAAGGGCGCAGTATTTTTTAGAAAAAGTAGTACTAGAAGCGATCGCTGATTCAAATTTAAATCTGCCCTTAAATAACTGTGGTGTCGTAATTGGCTCTAGTCGTAGTAATCAAAGGGAATTAGAATTACTTCTCGATCATCCCCGTCAAAATTTAAACCCCAACTATTGGCGGAATTGTCAACCAGCAAACCTTTCCGCCCAAATCGCCCACATATTGCAGACCGAAGCACCTGTTATCGCGCCGATGGCCGCCTGTGCCACGGGAAATTGGGCGATCGCTCAAGCCGTGGAGTTAATTCGCTCTGGACAATGTAGTATGGCGATCGCGGGAGCCAGTGATGCCGCGATTACACCATTAACGATCGCAGGTTTTCAAAAAATTAATGTACTCGCAAAATCAGGTGTTTATCCTTTTAGTCTAGAGCGCGAAGGGTTTGCCCTTGGCGAAGGTGCATCGGCTTTAGTGCTGGAATCATTAGCATCAGCCCAGCAACGCGATTGTCATATTTACGGTAGGGTGTTGGGCTGGGGGATTACCAACGATGCCTATCATGCCACTAGTCCTAACCCTGATAATGCTCTGGCAGCGATCGCCATTAATGATTGCCTAAGGCGATCGCAGATCACCGCCGCCGACATTGGTGATACCAATGGTTATATCAACTTGCATGGCACTGCGACCCAAATCAATGATTTTCGTGAGGCGCAACTAATTCAGCAATTTTCACCCTATGTACCCGTTAGTGCCACCAAAGGAGCCGTGGGTCACACATTAGGTGCAACAGGTATGATCGAAGCAGCATTTTGTTTACTAGCTTTACGCGATCGCCTTTTACCACCGACTACAGGAATGCAAACCCCCGCCTTTGATTTAAACATTATTCAAGAGGCTAAGCGATCGCCTAGTCTGGAATATGCCCTTAACTTCAGTTTTGGCTTTGGTGGTCAAAATGCGATCGTGGCTTTTGGTCAATATTTCTAAGCGATCGCCGTATGGTCTGCAATACAAAAAATGTAGCGACAATTCATGAATTGCCGCTACATTTTTTGTGTTGCATTAGCGAATTGTTATAGAATTCTAATTTGCAAAATAATTAGCAAAATAATTATTTGCTAGACTAATTTCCCATTTGAGACACTTGTGCCAAAAACATTACAGCTAATGTGGGCTTTGTCTGGGCTATTTCTGACAATTGCTAGCACATTCATTCAACCCTCTCTGCTCCTGCCGACCATCACAGGAGAAAGCAATAACATTGCGATCCAATCAATTAGCGTCACTATGCAGATTGGTGCAGTTCTGCTGACGGGTTGTCTGGGCGGACGTAATGCCGCGCTGCTATCGCAAATTGCTTATATTATATTAGGCTTGAGTGGATTTGGCGTGTTTTACCAAGGCGGTGGGCTAGAGTATCTCAAATCTCCTGCTTTTGGCTATTTACTAGGATTTCTCCTTGGGGGATGGCTCTGTGGCTTTCTCGCCTTTTTGCGACCACCCAGCATTGAACGAATGGCAATTAGTTGTTTTGGTGGATTATTAGCTGTTCATCTAGTCGGCATATTGTATATAGTAATTATCAAAATGCCCAATCTTCAAGCGATTCAAGCTTTATTGTGGCAATACTCAGTGCAAGTTTTAGCGGGGCAGTCTTTGGTTGTCTGTGCAACGATTGTGATTGCCACAATTTCTCGCAAGTTATTGTTTTATTAAATAAAAAAAGAAGCTGATTCTCCCGCGAAGCGGGAGAATCAGC
>JANMFC010000554.1:0-4333 GCA_031377675.1 Pseudanabaena sp. OTE_70b_metabat_355
AAGGCAACTGAGCGATAGGCTGAGATCACTTCGTTAATAAATTCATTCAATTCGTCTGCGTCAAATGCTCCAAGCCAACCATAGGGATGCTCTGCGCCAATTTTTTGGTTTAGCAATAAACGGAAGGCTGTATTGAGAAGTTCGACAATTTCGCGGCTATGTTGGGCAGTTTTTACGAATAGCGCTACGTCTTCTCGCCGCAGTAGGGCAAAGGATTGGTCGTTGCGGGTAATGGTGATGGGATGTTCTAGGGCTTTGTCTAAGATTCTGCCTGGTTGACGATTTAGCTCGGTGGCTGTGACTAGTTCATCTGAGTAAATGGAGTTCATAATTTTTTGGTCAACAGTTGGTTTTGATCTTGGGGCGAAACTGTGGTGATTATTTAAGTGGTTAGCTTATAGTATATTATGTACGTACTATTTTACGTAGTTTGATTTCTGGGTCAATAGTAATTCCGCTATGATAATTTGTGGCTATTAGAAGTAATCTAGATACCCAGACATGCAATCTGCTAAAATTCCTGAAAATCATCTATAAACAGTTAAGATCGTTTATCAAGGCTGTCCTAAGTGATTGTTAAGGATAATAGTTTGAAGTAGCCATCTCTAAGTTGAGTTTATAAATAAATGCCAATCTCTAATCCACTAAACAATCCTCAAAATAGTTCACCTAAAACGATTTTAGTGTTAGCTTCCAGCCCTGTAAATGCAGCTAGACTACGTTTAGATAAGGAGTTGCGAGAGATTGACGAGGGTTTGCGAAGGTCACAGAATAGAGACAAGTTTATTTTGCAGCAACGTTGGGCAGTTCGTCCTGATGATTTACGTCGTGCATTGTTAGATTTTAATCCCCAGATAGTTCACTTTTGTGGGCATGGTTCGGGAGAAGATGGAATAGTTTTAGAAAATGAAAGTGGCGAATATCAACTTGTCTCAACTCAATCTTTAGCTAACTTGTTCAAACGATTTGGTGAGCGTGGACTTGAATGTGTTGTCCTTAATGCTTGCTATACAGAGATGCAAGCCAATGCAATCGCCGAACATATCGATTATGTAGTGGGAATGAATACTAAAATTGGAGATGATGCCGCGATTAAGTTTGCAGTTGGTTTTTATGATGAAATTGTTGCTGGTTGGTCGTATGAAGATGCTTATAGTGGTGGCTGCGATGCGATCGCCTTACAAGGAATTCCAGAAGAAAATACACCTGTCTTCAAAAATTTAAAAAAAGCCCAATTAAAGACAGAAAATACGATTGATGAGTTAGTGCAACAGGTGAGATCGCGCATTCACGATAATATTCAGCAATTACATGGCACAATGCCACTTTGGGGCGTAGATCATTGGGTTCCTTTGAGTGATTTGTTTGTGGATGTAAATATTCTAGAAGAACTGAGTAGTAGTGGAAGATTGGAATTAGATGATCTATGGCAAGACTTCAACCAAAATCCTAGTTATTGCAGTTTAGATCGAATTGGTTTGGGGAAACAGCAAAAAAGGATATCAGGTCTAGAAGTATTGAATAGAAATAAGAACCTGATGGTTGTGGGTAAACCAGGCTCAGGAAAGACAACATATCTGCAAAGTGTTGTCATGGAGTGTAATGCTGGGAATATTCAATCACATCGTATTCCTCTATTGATAAAGTTGAGAGAGTTTGTAGATGATGGACGTGGTGTTTTTTATTCACTAGAGATGTATTTGAAAAGTATCTGGCGGTTATCGAATGCTGAAATCAAACTGCTACTGGATCAAGGTAGAGTGCTTATTTTGCTGGATGGATTAGATGAGATAGCTGGTGAAGATAGGAAAACAATCACGAAAGAAATCAAAAGATTTGCCCGTGAGTATTCGCAGGCTCTAGTAATTGTGACTTGTCGCACACAAAATCAAGAATCACGGTTTGAGCGGTTTGATTATGTGGAAATAGCAGATTTTAATGAGCCACAGGTGCGATTGTTCGCGGATCATTGGTTTAAGGCTGTAGCAAGGAATGATTCAGATGCAAAAACACAGGAGTTTCTAAAATCACTCTTTTTAGAAGAGAATAAGCAGGTTCGAGAACTAGCAATTACACCAATTTTATTGAGCTTAACCTGTGCAGTGTTTTATAAAACGGGGAAATTTTATTCAAAACGTTCCAAACTGTATAAGGAGGGACTGGAATTATTACTAGAAAATTGGGATAAGACACGAGAGATTGAGAGGGATAAAATTTATCATGATTTATCAGTAGAGAAAAAGCTAGAACTATTGAGCTACCTAGCTACATACAAGTTTGAGCAACCACAGTATGTGTTATTTGAACAGGATGAAATTGAGGAATGTATTACTCAATTCTTGAATATTGAGAAGCAAGACAGTCGAGTAGTATTGAAAGCGATGGAAGCTCAGCATGGTTTACTGATTGAAAGAAGTCATAAGGTGTGGTCGTTTTCACATCTAACTTTTCAAGAATATTTCGTTGCTAGAGAAATTATTAATGAACATAAGTTCTCAAACCAGACAGCGAAGAAATCTAAATCACTGAAGTATATAGACAATAATAATTGGAGAGAGATATTCTATTTAAGCATGGAAATCTTTGACCAAGCAGATTCGTTTGTAATAGATTTCAAAAAATCTACAGACTTTTTATTAGCAAATGAGCCTTATCTACAAGAATTTCTTGTTTGGTTAAATGAAAAAACTAAATCTATCCAAACTTCTCATAAATATAATGCTGTAAGAGCATTATATTTTGCACGTACTATCAAACCAACTTACTCTCAAGAAACGAATCAGGAAATTTTCAAAAATAAATTAACTGTATTTGATGCTTTACGAACTCTTGCAAGGAAACTAGATGAAAAAATTTCCGATACGACAGAAAGTGACATTTCAATTGATCGACAAATGTATTATTTTTTGCGGAGAAATGAGGTAAGTTCTCAAACAGATTTTGAGATTCGGAAAATATTAGAGTTAGGAGTGAACCGAAAACTACGAGAAAGATTGTTATACATAATATATTTATTTGAATGTGGATATCGTTCTTTAATACAAAAAATGTTGCATGAAGTCGCTATTCAAGAAAGAAATATCAAACACGAATGGAATTTTAGTAATCGACAAATGGAGCTATTATATCAATATTATATAGCAAATGATATTCTTAGTTACTGCCTTGAAAGTCAGTGTAGTCTTACAAATAAAGTGCGCCAAAAAGTTATTGAAGAAATACTTCTCCCAATTTCTGAATTTGAAAGTAATTAAATAAAAAACTGCCAATTCAAGGATGAAATGTGACGGGTTATGATGAAGCAGAGAGAAATAGACTAGAAATGATTGAGATCGCCTATGGACTTAACCATGAGATGACAAGGCGATCGCCCATAACAAGCTTGCTACAATAAACACAACTCACAATTTCCTATCTAACACAAACCAGAAAAATATGCTTGCCATATCTCAAGAACCATCCAGAATGTCCATAAAAGAATATCTTGAATGGGAACCCCAACAAGATCTCCGCCATGAATATATCAATGGTGAAGTATTCGCCATGACAGGCGGCACACTCGCTCATAACGACATCACCCTCAATCTCTACAGAACCCTATATCCCCAAGTGCGATCGCGTGGATGTCGCATCAACGTCGCCGATGTCAAAGTGCAAGTTACCACCAATAGCCCCTATTACTATCCTGATGTCTTGGTCAGTTGCGATCCTCAAGATCTCAACGCCCGTAAATTCATCCAAAGTCCGACAATAATTGCCGAAGTTCTGTCACCTGGAACTAGTGCAAGAGATCGCGGCGAGAAATTTACCAACTATCTCACCATCCCCAGTTTGCAAGAATATATACTCATTAACTCCGACAAAATATCAGTAGAACGCTATGCACGCGGCGAAGGCAGAATGTGGCTGTACTATCCCTATATTGCTGGCGATACGATTACCTTATCAAGTCTTGAATTTGAGTTTGCGATTGAGCTTCTCTATGAAGGGATCGTATTTTAACTAGAATAGAGAACCTTCAACCCCAATCCATGACCTTCACAGCAGTCCTAGAGAACATAGCCAGATCAACCATCGCCACAAAAATAGGCGAGAAACTGACAACAGCCAAAAGCATATCCCTATCAGGACTATCACGCTTAGGAAAAGGACTGGTCAGCACCCACCTATGTCAACAACAAACCAAACCATTACTCATCGTCACCGCCACCGTCGAAGAAGCAACCCGATGGGCTTTGCAACTCCAGTCAATGTCATGGCGCGTCTATCTATATCAACCCCTTGATACATTTCCCTACGAATCAGCGCAAATCGATTTAGAAACCACTTGGAC
>JANMFC010000018.1:0-2847 GCA_031377675.1 Pseudanabaena sp. OTE_70b_metabat_355
GCAAGAGATAGCGGACAAAAGAATGCGTTCTATAGTAGAGTTGTTACTGAATCTGATTGAAGAATTGAAGAGAGAAGTGAAAGAAGTAAGAGAGGAGAATCAGAAATTGCGTGATGAAAATAATCGCCTAAAAGGTGAACAGGGGAAACCAGAAATAAAGGCAAAAAAGTTAGCGACTAAGTATGAATCAGAGAAAGAAAGACAGATACCAAAAGAGCATAAAAAGAGTAGTAAAAATGCAAAGATCAAAATAGATCGTGAAGAAATCATCAAATACCCTAAAGAAAATCTCCCCGCAGACGCAGAATTTAAGGGATATCAAGAGGTGGTGGTTCAAGATATTATCCTGAGGACGGATAACGTGCTATATAGACGAGAAAAATATTACTCGGCAACAGAAGGTAAGACGTATATAGCCGAAATGCCAAAGGGGTATGAAGGACAATTCGGTGCAAATGTTAAAGCCTTGATACTGAGCTTGTACTATGGCGGCAACATGACCGAAGGAAAGATATTAAGGTTTTTAGGGGATATTGGGACTTTAATGTCCGCAGGTTATCTATCAAATCTGTTAATCAAAGACAAAGAACAATTTGCCGCAGAGAAAAATGCAGTCCAAATAGCAGGGCTAGGAAGTAGTCCTGCTATTTGGACCAGACAGGAGCGAGGGTCAAGGGGGAGAACTATACAACGAATGTGTTATGCAACCCTTTGTATACCAGTTACATAACTACGAAGAAAAAAGATCGACTGGCCGTGTTGCAAGCATTACAAAATGGGCAAGAACTAGAGTTTTTGCTAAATGCGTTTACCTATGAGCTGTTAGAAGAGTTTCAGGTGGCGGCTAAATGGCAAAATATCCTAAAAACATTCGCCCAAGAACAAGTATTTACTAGTGCGGAGTTTGAGCAGCTATTGGATGAACATCTAGGTAAGCTTGGTAAGCAACAAAGGTCGCGGGTACTCGAAGCGGCGGCGATCGCTTTTTATCGTCAGCAAACATCGATTCCTGTAATCCAGACTCTAATCAGTGATGATGCTCCACAATTCAAAGCGATTACTGAGAATTTAGCCTTGTGTTGGGTGCATGAGGGACGACATTATAAGAAGTTAAACCCTGTGGTCGCCTGTCACCGTGTCCTTTTAGAGCAGTTCTTGGATGATTTTTGGGACTACTACCGAGAGTTATTGGCTTACAAAGATGCGCCTTCCTCAGAACTTGCCACGTTATTAATCGTCAAATTCGCGCTGCTTTTCGATACCACCAGTGGCTATGAGCAGTTAGATGACCGTAAACGCTTATCTGCGGCTAAGTCATCTGAGTTGCTGTGGGTTTTGCTTCATCCCGAATTACCCTTACATAATAATTCTGCGCAATTGGCTGCGAGGACTATGGTGCAACGTCGTAATATTAGTTACGCCACTCAAACTGCACAAGGTACTAATGCTTGGGATATTTTTATGTCTCTCGTTGACACTACTCGTAAGTTGGGTATCAGCTTTTTTGTATACATTCGTGACCGTATTTCTTCCCTCAAACTTATTCCTCCTTTAGATTCCATTATCCAGAATTTATCTTCTCTCTATTCTTTTGGCTCTTCTTGGATTCCTTCCTAATCCTTTTACCCTACTTATTGAGCGGATACTGTTTTTGTCCATGTCCGAAGTTGTGTTCTAAGTTGTAGCCCTTGGTTTTCAGCACATTGTGGTTCTCATTTTCGGTCTTCCAACGACATCTACCCGATTCAACTACTTCAGCAATATTGTCGATATTAAGGGAATGATTAGTCACAAAAGTGTTATGGAAGACTTCAGAATTATCGGCACTATCGCCAACAGTCAGTTCACACCAGTTCACTAATAGAGATGGTTCCTGTTCTCTTAATGGTATCTGATTCACAAAGCGGTAGGTATATATTTCGATGGATTTTCCTTTACGATGTTTAGTCGTCAAGTGCTGTACTTCACCATTTTTTTCTAAATAATCCAACCACTCATACAAACTAGAATGACTGGTTGGTAAGCAGGTAAAAATGAAGTTCATCCCAGCATCTAAACAATGCTGACACATCGGTTGACGGCTAAGCGCGATCATCCCCTAACAGCGTAATTGATTGTCCCTGAAATAGATGACGATGCTTACTAATCCAACGTTTTGCGGCGGCTGTTTCGCAATCTTGTTTCCCATGTCCATCTTGCGGGGTGACGAATTCGGGTGGTAGCGAAATCACCTCTGCACAATTCGGTGCGGCGATTACCGGTAGAATTGCTGTGTGTGAGTATGTCACTTTGCCATTGTGATGATTGCGGGTACTACAACATTCGCACGATATTTTCGATGAACTATGGTACTCGGTTCCATCTAAACAAATTAGTAAATTCTTTCCTAATCTTTCGTATCGTTTCAGATGCTTTCCATTTTGCAGAAATTGATAGATTCTTTCAAATACAACGTTCACACTGTTAGCGCTAATTAGGTCGAGGATATTCCGTATTTGCTGGTCACAGGGTATTTTATCCACTCCAAATATACTTTGAACGTTATCTTTGCCACTGCGACGCTGCAATTGTCTTTGATATTCTAAAAATGATTGACTCTGCATGAAAAACATGGAGAAGCCCGACAACATCGCGTCGCTGATTTTAAGTTTTGTTGCATTGCTTTTGCTTCTTGGATCTTTTATTTTCTCTATTGCTTCTTGCGGGAAATCTAAGAAAAGACTAAAAATCAAGATAGTTGGTGGCATTGGCTGGCTGGGTTCATCTTTTTCGCTACATTTTAAGCTCTACATTTATTTAGTTACTTATATCTGTATTGTTTGCTACTTTTTGAATTTGGAACTGCTG
>JANMFC010000087.1:0-3262 GCA_031377675.1 Pseudanabaena sp. OTE_70b_metabat_355
AAAGCTTGCAAAATTACCGATGCAGCACGTTTGGCATCTTCAGGTTGATCTAGGGTCAAACTTACTTCATATAACTGTTTTTCTAAGTCTTCAAAAGTCTCATGGCGCTGGAATATTAGCTGTACCAAGTCATCAAGATCGTAGGTATAGAGAGGCGACCAGTCGCGCTCTTGGGGGCTAAAACGATAATTTAGGCTGGAAAACAATAAGATTTTTGCATGAAGAGAGCTAATATTGCGGGAAATATTAGCTCGTAAATCAAATAAATTAGTGAGATATTTTAAATTATGCCGATGGGGAATAGTGTCATGATCATGATTCTCTGGTTCTTTCCCTGTAGTCGCTGGAGGACTTTTTTGGAGCGTAGTCGTTGGATATTTCTCTGGCTGTAGGAAGCTATTTGGCAATTTTCCTTCGTCTCGCAAACTGTATAGAAATCCAATACTATCGACAATATTATCGGCTGCCAGCACATAATCGGATTGTTTACTCAGTTGCCTAACTTGACTGTTTAACTTTTGCTTCAAAATATTCAGATCAGGAAACATGATCATCAATTCACGGACAAGCTGACGTATATGCAACGTTTTGACTTCGTTGACATCATTTGACCAAATATCATGACAAGTAAAGAGGATGAGTCGTTTAATTCGCAGGACATTGTGGTCCTGCTCCAAACTATCGATCACTTCCTCTAGAAGACTCAAATCTTCCATAGTCTTTTTTTGTTACAGCTTATTGAGAGGGCGTTGAAAAGGCTTGTTCGCATAGTTCACGAATATGTTTTACCATCGGGCATGGTCGCGCCTGTAAATATTGTACCAATGGTACTAGCTCCGCTTAACTCGGCTCTGGTCAAAACTGCATCACTGAGATCGGCTCCGTCCAGATTTGCTTTGACTAAGTAAGCATCAACAAAAGTAGCTTGACTAAGATTAGCGCTATCTAACACCGATCGCGACAAATCACTTCCCGTGAGTACCGCCTGAATTAAAACAGAGTGACTCAAGTTAGCCATACTTAAATTTGCCTTAGTTAAGTTAGCTCCAAATAAACTCACAATATGCAGATTTGCCCCACTGAGATCAGCTTTGATGAAGTTGGCATTTTTGAGATTTGCCTCAGTCAAGTTGACATTACTGAGATTTGCCTCTGTAAAAATTGTGCCGATCGCGATCGCATTACTTAAATTTGCCCCATGTAAATTTACCCTTGAGAGCGTTGCCTCACTCAGATTCGCACCCGAAAGATCGACTCCACTAAGATCAGCGCCACTGAGATTTGCCCCACGCAAATCCGCTTTGCGTAAATTTGCGCCACTGAGATTGGAGGGAGGATAGCCGCGCTCCTCGCGCATTAACGCCGCGTTTAAAATCGCACAACGCAAATTTGCCCCACGGAGATTAACGCTACGCATGTCTGCTTCACTGAGGTTAGCATCCATCAGATTTGCTAAGGAAAGATTTGCCCCAAATAGGTTTACTCTTTGTAACATTGCCCCATGCAGGTCAGCCTCGGTCAGGTTGACATTCATCATGATTGCTTGATTAAGAGTCGCCCCGCCCAGCTTTGCTCCAGCTAGGTTGGCGTGATTAAACGTAACTTTATTTAAATAGGCTAGGACTAAATTTGTCCGTCGGAGATCGGCTTTAGTCAAGTTTGCACCGATCAAATCACTCCCAAATAAATTGGCATTAGCAAGGTTTAAGCTAGCAAAGTCACGCCGTCCCGAAGCATATTCTTTAAGAAATTTGTCTGCACTCATGAAATTTGCCTATGACTTTTGATATGGTAGGGTGATTGTAATCCATGCTCCACCAGTCTCAGGATGATTCTTTGCGGCGATCGCACCTTTGTGGAGTTGGACTATCTGATGGGCGATCGCCAGTCCTAAGCCACTGCCACCGCGTTCTAGTCCCGATCTAGTCCGTGACGCATCAACCCGATAAAAGCGCTCGAAAATATGGGGCAGAGATTCTTCGGGAAAGCCATCACCCGCGTCAATTGTTTCAATCACCAAGTTCGCGTCGTCCCCATTAGCTGAGCCATTGTTTACGACATTAGCAACGATTGTAATGCATTGGAGAGAAGGACTATGTTTAACGCTGTTGTCGAGTAAATTCAGCAAAAGCCGATAAATACGCGACTCGTCAAGTTGCACGATTAACTGTTCGTCACCGATATATTTAAGCGTAACTTTCTTGCGGTTAGCGATCGGTTCTAGGGTTTTCCATACCGATCGCACTACCTCCGCCACATTTACTTCGGTGAGATTTAGAGGCGGCTCAAGTCCCACATCCATCTGTCCCAGTTCCAGTAAATCTTTTACGAGATTGGTAATCCGATCTATTTCACCTAGCAGCCGTTCTACCCAAATTTTTGCAGAGGGATCAACCCTTGGCTCGATGGTTTCGGCAACTAGACGGATTGAGGTTAGCGGTGTTTTTAGCTCATGGGCGACATCCGATGTCCAGCGATCCCGCTGTTGAGCGATCGCTGTCGCCTCCTGCCGATCTTCTAAGAAAATACCAATCTGCCCATGTTCTAGATAAATACTATGGGCGCGGATTGGTCTTCCCACCTGTGGCACTGGATGAACGGGATCGGGAATGGCGGGATGAAATACCCAATCAATTTGTGAACCAGCGCTATGCGATCGCGTTTGTTCGACTAGGTGATCAAGTTCATAGGAACGAATTAATTGCAGTAAAAACGGCTTGCGGATTAGCCCTTGATGATGATTAAAAATACACATCATCGTCGCGGCTCTTTGATTGCATACAGCTAGCCGATTGTCTTGATCAACTTGGATATAGCCAATAGGAGCCACTTCGACAATTTTTTCCCACAACCGCCGCTCAACTACCTCGATTGTCTGTTCATTGTCCTCAGATGGCTTGAGAGGATTGCCATATTGATTGTTGCGAATATTGTTTTGAAGATTTTGCGCCCAAGATTTGAGGCTAGATATGGATTTGGCTCTAATCACCTGACGCGATCGCTTCCGAAATTTGCGTTCTTTTTTTTTCTTAGCGTAATTCCAACTAAACCAGCAAGCACTGGTAGCGATCGCGCCGATCGTAATTCCGACCAGCAGCCAGAGTAATTCCACGTTATCGACCACCTGCAATATATTTTTAAAATGTGAGAGTTGAATCGCTAGGGATTCAACTCTCACATTTATTACATAATAAAAGCTTAAAAGTGCCGCGAAGCGGCACTTTTAAGCTTTTATTATCCTAGTAAGTTTCAACGTGCCAAC
>JANMFC010000089.1:0-3810 GCA_031377675.1 Pseudanabaena sp. OTE_70b_metabat_355
CAAAAATAATTACAGCCCGCGCAAAGCGCAGTTTTGAATCACCAAATCAAGGTGGCGCTCTGCGCCACCTTGATTTGGTGATTTTTAATATGCTAGTATCTATCAACTTTCGGGAAATTAGCTCAGTTAGTAAAGTGCCGCGATCGCGCATTAGAGGTCAGGGTGGCGAGCCTCCTATATTCAATTAAATTCTCTTTATATGTGTGTGGGCGCTAAAAATGAGCAATATCGATTTATCAGTTGATCTCCAAACAGATGAAAACTCAGACGATGCGACTGGAATTGTGCATCAGCCTGAAAAAGTCAGCAAAAATTGGATTGGAATCGATATTGAATTTGCGGCAAAAATTGATGAATATGAAGCATTACTTGCTAATTTATTAGAAAGTGAGACACCGAGTAATGCAATTATTTTAGAATTATTGCAAGCAAGAGATGCCGTTGAAGAAGTTGTTCAAGCTAAATCTAAAAAATCGGTGGATTTATTGCTCAGACTGCCGAATCTAGATCAAAAGCTGAGAAATAACGAAGAAGCGATCGCCAAATCTATCAATCTTTCATTATGGCGAAATATTTTGAATCCTCCATCGACATATTGGTGGTGGTTTTTTGACTTACCGCAGATTGATTTTGAAGTTCATCAATCAAATCAATTTGGTTGGGTATGGAACATCCTAACAATTGCTTGTTTGGCTGGATTTACATCTTTTGTCTCAAAAGTTATTCCTATAGTTTTCGCTGGCGGTGTGAGTGTATTCGAGTCGATTGGTATGGTCGGACCTGGGGGAATGATCGCCTTGGTCGTGTCTAGTATGCAGGGAGGTGAAGGAAAAAGAAAAATTCAACAGGGTTTACATGATATTGGCATTCCCATCCGCTTTCAAAATGAAGTAACTTTTGCGATCGCTTTGCTATTGTTTGTGGCAGGATATTTTGCTCAGGAGAAGTTACCGAAGATTTACTTTGACAATTTTGTCAAGGAAGGAGAAACAGCGTATCGCAAAGGAAAGCTTCTCGAAGCTAAGGAAAACTATGAGCAGGCTCTAAAAATACAAAACCAAGAACGTAAAGATGTGGCTCAGATTCACACAGAATTAGGGCTATTGGATGAGTCTTTGGGGCTATTAGATAATGCTCAGCGCGATTATTTACAGGCACTTGGGTTGGGCAACAATGAAGCATTGAACAATCTTGCTCGCGTAAAAATTAGCTTAGGCGATTTAGATGGATCCGAGACCTTGCTAAATATGGCTCTTCAACGCGCTGTACCTGAAGATATAAATGAACTTTATCAGAACTATCGTAATTTGGGATGGGTATATTTAGAAAGGAAGAATTATGTTAGAGCCGAGGAATATTTAGAGAAAGCGCTCGTATATGATAAACAAATCCCTGCGGGGATATTCGGTAAGGGGCTAGCTAATTGCTTTTTAGCTAAGGTATATGAAGTGCAGGGGAAACGAGCTTACAGACAATGGTCTCTTTGTGTTGAGTTTGCTCAGCCAGAAACCTTAAACGAATACAAAGCGATTATAAGGATGAATTCTGAAGTTGGTAAAAAAATCAATACAAAAGGAATTTTTAACTAATTCAGTCAATTTCCAGTACCTTGAGGTTTTGTCCAATTGCTTCGGTACAGTAAAACCAAGATTCAAAATAAGCTAGTTCGCACCCTTTGTGTGCGAACTAGCTTATTTTGGCTTTGACTGTATGCAAAACGAATCTCTATGTAAGATAATTAATTTAATTATTCTTGACGATACTCGTGGAACGTGAGTTTGTGCAATATGAGCGAAGTTATTACGCCCCTTCATGATGAACCTAAGTTAGATTGGAAATCGCCAGATTTAGCCGATTCCAACAACAATGATCAGATTAGAGATCTCGGTATTGAGCCTGATATTGATCTTAATAATAAATTGGAAAGCTACGCGATCGCACTTGCCGAATTACAAGCCAATTCACCCGCACCCCATGAAGTGATTTTGCAGGTGCTTCTCACCAGAGATTCCTTGCAAAAAGCGATCGATAGTCAAGAAGAAAGATCGGTGGAATCGCTAATCAAACTTTCAGGGTTAGATAATCAATTGCGAAGCCAAGATCAGGCGATCGCGACAGGATTGCATCTGAGTCTATGGCGCAACATTTTACATCCACCCGCAACTAATTGGTGGTGGTTTTTTGAAGCAATTCAACCGATTCCTAAACAAAAAGGTTTGGATCGATTTGACTGGGTTTTTAACCTATTTACCGCGCTCTTTCTGACAGGCATGGTATCTTTCGGTTCAAAAATTATCCCGCTCATTTTTTCCAATGGCATTAGTCTATTTGAATCAGTCGGAATAGTCGGACCGAGTGGCATGATTGCCGTAGTACTATCCAGTATGCAGGGCGGAGCAGGTCAGAAAAAGCTCCAAGATGGGATGGCTAAGCTCGGCATTCCCGCGCAATATCAAAGTGAAGTCACTTTTTTAATCTCATTTTTGTTATTTGCTGCTGGTTACTTTGCTCAAGAAAATCTACCGCAATATTACTTTAAGAACTATCGTATCGCAGGTGATAAAGCCTACAGCAAAGGGCAAATGCGTGAAGCAAGAGATAATTATGAGCAAGCCCTAAAAATCGACGGTCAAGATCCAGTACTAGTGGCAAAACTGCACACATCGCTGGGATTGTTAGACGAATCTGTCGGCAATCAGAGTGGGGCTTTAAAGAGCTATCATCTATCTTTGGATATGGGTGACATTAAAGTTTTGAACAACATAGGTCGGCTGAAAATTTCTGAGGGCAAACTGGATGCTGCCGAAACATTTTTGACGATGGGGTTGCAAAGAATAGAACCAACGGACATCAATACTCAATATCAGCTTTATCGTAATTTGGGTTGGGTTAATCTTGAGAAAAAGCGCTATGACAAGTCTCTAGAGTATTTGGAGCAAGCGATCGAGTTTGACAAACAGATTGCTAAAGGGAACTTTGGTAAAGGGATCGCTAATTGCTTTAAAGCAAAAATTTATGAATTGCAAGAGAAACGAGACAAAGCCGCTAATCAATGGAATCTTTGTGCTGAATTTGGAAAGCCTGAAACATTTCAAGAATACGAAACAATCCTGAAACTTAATCCTGAAATCGGTGTAAAGTTAGATACCACAGGCATTTTTAACTAGTTCGCTCTAAGTGGTCTTAAGTCCCCCCAAAAGCTTGATTTGTCCACGAAGCGGACAAATCAAGCTTTTGTTTTTTTGTAGGGATTTGTTGATTCGGGGTGGGTAAGTGACAAAATAAGTATTAAGGTTACGAGATCGAGGCGAAATAATGTCACTAAAAGCTGACAAAGAGGTGCTGCTGCGGAAACATTACACTGAAGCGATCGCTATAAGGAGCAGTGGACATTCGAGGGAATATGCGTAGCCGATGCGGCGCTATACAGTGAGGATAATGACGCGCTGGCGATGATTATGGTGCTTTGCTTGCTCGTTTATAATTTGGCTCAACGACAACTCAGGCTTGCCTTGGCGATCGCTATTATTTTACCATTCCATTACGAGCGGAATGTGGGCTTGAAAACTACTGCTTGATGCTCTGGTTTGAACCCACATTCCGCTCGTAATGGAATGGTAAAATAATTACGGAAAAGCAAAAAAGAAAAAAATAATGGATAGAGATATAAAAGTAATGAACCTAGATCATCTAGGAATCGTGGCAGGGATAATAGACGATCTGGGAATTGTAGAGCAGATCAACATAAGAATTGGGAGAAGCTCAAGAGAAAAAGTAAGCGCAGGGGTAATTGTCAAAGCAATGATCCTG
>JANMFC010000102.1:0-4169 GCA_031377675.1 Pseudanabaena sp. OTE_70b_metabat_355
GAAGGAAAAGGGGGCGAGCATAATTTTAAGTTTAAGAGCTTTAGTTTTAACTTCAACTCGTTGGGAACAATTTTGGAACAAGCTCAATCAGTATGGGTTTCCTGTTGCTGCCTAATAACTGTATTATATTGAGGTCGCACCCCATTTAAGTTGCAAGAAATAGTAATATAGAACAACAGACTTACTGAGGATAATAAAATGCCAGCACGAAACTTTTTAAGCGAAGACCAAGTAAAAAGATTGCAAAATGAATTACGAAAAAGTGAATTGGGATATGTAAGAGAAAGGGTGTTGATTTTATTATTACAAATAAGTAGTTCACAAATTAGGAGAATATTAAAGGCAAAAAAGTATAGATATATTTGGGAGAAATATACCTTGGAAGACAAACAAGATGTGGCGAAAAGAGAGGCTTTCAAAAAAAAGATTAGCTATACATTTAGGTTTAGCAAAAGAAGATCCAAAGTATATCCAGATATGGTTTTGGGACGAATCAGGTTTTAGTATGCGTGTGATTCGCCGTAATTAAGACAATGGCGATTGTTCTACAAATGCCATAAAAAGTAAGCGCTCTAAGCTAGCAAATCATCAAGTTCGGCATAGTCTGGAAGAGTAGTATCGATCGCTATGCCATTTCTAAATACAAGGCGATCACTTTGGGGACGAGATAACAATTCGCTATAACTACGCGCCTTAAATAGAACTAAATCCGCAGGTTCACCAATTTTGATTTTACCGACATGATCTAAACCCATCAGCGAGGCAGGACGGGAAGTTACGGATTCAATCCAGTTATCGTAGGGCATATCTAGATGACAAATTTTCGTTCCCATACTAAAAACGTGCAACAGATCATGATCACCAAATCCATAGAATGGATCGCGACAATTATCACTAGATAGAGCCACACTTACCCCTGCTGCATCCAGTTCTCGTACCAACGTGATCCCACGCCAGCGCGGAGTTCTTTCCGTAACCCGATCCTGTAGATATAAATTACACATCGGCAAACTGACAATACCGATATTCGCTTCTTTAACCAAAGCGATCGTTTCATTAGCGATTTCTTGATCTTGTACAGCTAGGCTACAGCAATGACCACAAACTATTTGGGAGCTAAAATCATGTTTGATTGCCGCTTCAGCAATATGGTGGAGAGTTCGTGATTGAGGATCATTATTCTCATCAGCATGGAAGTCAAGACTGAGATTTCGCTCTGTCGCTAATGTAAACATCCGATCTAAAGAATGATCTAATTCTGGAATTATATGAGCAACGCCACCCATCACACCCTTTAAATCAGCGATCGCATCGGCAAACTGCTCACCTTCGGTGGTTGTGAAAAATGGAAGCTGTACCAGTGATACCGCTTGCATAGTTAGCTTATCTTTCCACTTGTCACGCAATTCTCGAAAGACTTGAAAACTAGTTTTAAATTGATGTGGCGGACAATCTAAATGGGTTCGGATCGCTTTTGTGCCATGAGCATAGCTACATTTTAGCCCAAATTCCATGCGCCGATAGAGATCATCATAATTCCAATTACGCTGCTCCGAACAATCACGAGTGATCGCCTTGATTGCTCCGTCAAATGTGCCATCGAGATTAGGATTGCGTTCCCAGCTATGCCCCTTATCGAGGTGAGTATGCAAGTCCGCAAAACAAGGAATCAAAATCCCGTTTTTCCCATCCACGATCGCTACACTTTCGGTAGCAATGTGATTGGTAATCGAATCTGGTAAATTAGGCGCGATCGCCTTTATTTGACCATTACAAATTTCTAAATGACAGGGAAATAAGCGATCGCGCTGCAATGTGGGATTTAGAGTGATTTCTAGAGATTGCTGTTGAATTTCCCAATCAATAAAACAATTAGGAATCCGAACATTAACGATCCAATAATGGGAAGGCTCTGGCATGGTAATCACTAGATTTCATCAATTCCTAACGCTTTTAGTCTCTCCGCAAGGCGATCAGCGCGTTGACGTTCCTGCTCAGCGCGCTGAGATTCCTGCTCAGCACGTTGAGATTCCTGCTCGGCGCGTTGAGATTCCTGCTCAGCACGTTGAGATTCCTGCTCGGCGCGTTGATACTCTTGCTCAGCACGTTGAAATTGGCGATCGGCTCGTAAAGATTCCTGTTCAGCGTGTTGGGACTCTAATTTGAGTTGGAGATCGGTCTGTTGTAATCGTTTGGCTAACTGTACAGGTGACAAAAATCGCTGACCATCAGGACGAGAAATTACCAGTTCTTCACCTGCAACCCAATCAAACCTGATGCCTAAAAGTGGGCTTACCCAAGTAATCATTGATGGAATTCTGAATAGGCGATCGCCTTGACGTTGCCAACCTTCCAAAATTAGATCGTCTGGATCATAGATGTAATATTCTTGAATACCATACTTTTCATAAAACTCAAGTTTCTCTTCTAAGGAGTCAATCCCGCGCCGATCTTTATTACTGGGCGAGAGAATCTCAAAAGCAACCTGCGGTGGAATATCATCTTCCATCCATTGTTTATAGGAGCCACGTCTACCTTTGGGGCGACCGAATGCAGCCATTACATCAGGGGCAGTCCGTTTTCGGGAATGACGCACGGGATACCAAAGCAGATCCCCTGCAATGAATACATTTGGATCATCAGCGTACATGATCTCTAAGTTCTCTTTGATCATGACGATCCAGCGATACTGCTCAGTATTATCGGACATAGGATTACCGTCACTATCAGGATAATCAATTTCTGGTGTGGTTTCTAAAAAAGTGTTAGAAGCAACAACTGGTTCAGAAATTAAAGGTTGCAGTGTCATGGATTTAGCCTCACAAAAACCTGCGCGTGGTGTCTATATTCTACATCCCCATAAAAGTTTAAAAGTGACCCTTTGGGTCACTTTTAAACTTTTATGGGGATGTAGGCTTACTTGGGTTCTTGGTTTTAGTAAGCCTAAGTACTTATGGAATACTCATGTCAGCGCTGTGCGCTGTATATGTGTTACTAAAGCTCTCAGCCCCAAACGATAACTCTCTGCCCCAAAACCGCTAATCTGCCCGATCGCCACTGGCGCAATAAATGAATGATGACGAAATTCTTCGCGCTTGTGAATATTACTGAGATGCACTTCGACCGTGGGAATATTTACGGAGGCGATCGCATCGCGCAGCGCCACACTCGTATGGGTCAGTCCCCCTGGATTGATCAAAATTCCCTGCTGTACCTGACCTTGCTGTACCTGAAAAGAAGCATGAATCGCATCAATCAGCACGCCCTCATGATTGGATTGCAAAAAGCTCACATCTGCGCCCAACTCCACTGCATCCTGAGTCAGGCGATCGTTAATTTGGGCTAATGTATCGCGACCATAGACCTCTGGCTCCCGCAAACCCAACATATTCAGGTTCGGTCCATGCAAAATCAAAATCTTCATGCCCAAATTTTTCTTTTTACCTTTTACTTTTAGCTTTTTACTTGTTAACGGAACTGTTCCAAAGCATCGCTAAAGCGCATCGTCTTCGTGATTGCTTCGACATTAGGGTGAGGGCGGGGAATTACGGTTGAGGAGAGCAATAGGGCTTTGTCCTTCTTACTTAATACTTCAATTTGTTTGGCAGCTTCGACACCTGCGGCTACCGCCTTCTGGACATCGCCGACAGGTCCACGGACGATGATGGTCAGGCGAGCGCCGCTTACTTTTTCGTAGCCAACAAATGTGACATTGGCAGCCTTAACCATTGTGTCAGCGACCGAGAGGGCGGGAGGATGTCCTAATACCTCAACCAAACCAACAGCGATTCCCATAAAATTTCCTAAAGTCTTTACCAATCCTAATTGTAAATCTCAATGGTATCGATTGGTAAGATATATACCAACAATAACTTTAAGGATAGACAAAATGTCACAAGAAGATTTTCAACAACAGGTTTTTAGAAAATTTGAAGAGTTAAAGATTGACTTTGAAGAGTTGAAGACTGATATCGACGATCGCTTCACCAAATTAGAATTTGATATCAAAGAAGCAAATATCCGTCTGGATGCATACCAAAAATCATCAGGACAGATCGTCAATCTAGCATTTGGGCTAATTGCCAGCGCCACAGTCATTACCGTGATTTCATCGGTGTTTAAGAGATAATTTTTTAAGTACGCTTAAACCAAATAAGCTGATTCGCACG
>JANMFC010000015.1:0-1795 GCA_031377675.1 Pseudanabaena sp. OTE_70b_metabat_355
TGTAAGGCGGCGCGGAGCGCCGCCTTACACTTTTTGGGTTTTACGGCCTAATCTATATAGCTATTGGTAGCTTACTCAAAGTCCTCAATTTTTTGGCGCGATCGCAACTCTTGGCAATAATTCTTATGTTTTTTGGTTTTAAATTGCTTCTGCTGCAAAGCCAAAACCTCAGCCAAATTCCCCTGCACAAGCTGATTAATCGACAATACTAAACTTGGAAATATCCTGCTTTCCATAATCCCCAAATTATTGATCTCAAGCTTAACATATTCACCATTTTCGAGATAAAACCAATCGATCGCTTGATCGTATACCCGCCAAACAATATATTCCTGCACACCATGACGACGGTAAACATTTAACTTGTCATAGAGATCGTAAGAAACCGTAGAACCAGAAATTTCCACAACTAACTCTGGCGCACCTTCGATGTAGTCATCATCACTAATATGCGACTGTCCACCAAACTCCGACCGAATCCGCAACAATGCATCAGGCTGCGGTTCATTGTCTAAATCCAATCTCACCGTAGCATTGTCCGCAAGCTCCACACCTAAAGTATTGGCGGCATAAAATCCTAACCAACCCATCAGCGAACCGTGGGGCAAACCGTGACTTTTGTATCTTAGCGCGGGAGCAATATAAACAACTCCATCAATTAATTCAGCTTTTTTGTGAGGCGGCAATAGATCATAGCGTTTTTCAAACTCAACACGATTGAGGCGATCGCCATTTTCTAAAGGCTTGACAGAGGGCTTAACAGATGGCTGAATAGTTGCATTTAACATAGCTAATTTTTACGCTAATTTTTACTTAAATATAATCCGCAAAACCTTGTTCCACTGAGCGAAATATCCAAGTTCCGAGACTAAAAACAGCGATCGCGCAGCCCACCGACCAGCCAAATCCCAGCCAACTAAAAGCCGTTTGTCCCGTTACCGCAAATCGAAATACATCTAAAAATCCTGCCATCGGGTTGAGATAGTACCAAAATAAAAAACGCTTAGGCACAATCTGTACCGAATAAACCACTGGCGAAGCATAGAGCCAGACCTGAATTAAAAACGGAATAATATACTGAAAGTCGCGATAACGCACATTGAGCACGGCTAAAATCATGCCGATCCCCGTTGCCAATACCATCGTTATAACCATCACGGGTGGAATTAGCAATAAGCCCCAATCTGGACGCATTCCATAAATAAAGGCAAGGGGTAACAACAAAAACAAAGAAACCACAAAATCAATCCATGCAGAACCCACAGCCGCTAAAGGAATGATCAATCGCGGGAAATAAACCTTCGTAATTAGTTGGGCTTCGGTGAGCAAACTGGAGCCAGAACGGATCACACCTTCCGAAAATAATCCCCATAAAACTAGTGCCGAATAAACAAAAATAGGATAAGGAACCCCATCCGATGGGATTTTGACCAAATTGCCGAAAATAATACTAAAAATAGTCATCGAGACTAGGGGCTGAATCAGAACCAACGCAATCCCAATCACCGTTTGTTTGTAACGTACTGTGATCCGCCGCAACATCAGCATATATAGCAGTTCACGGTATTCCCAAAATTCATGAAGCCCTTCGCCTAAAGATTTATTTTGCGATCGGATAACAGTTACTTTGGCAGTCATATATTTGTTTTATTAGAGCTTAAAGTTTCCATGTTATAGCTGTCGCCACTCAGAACCCGAATAGTGTTAGGCGGCGCTCCCCGCCCCCAAACACTAATGGGGTTGTGAGTGGCGACAGCAAAAACAAGGAAAAATTAAGCTATAAAAAAAAAAAAAA
>JANMFC010000105.1:0-35126 GCA_031377675.1 Pseudanabaena sp. OTE_70b_metabat_355
GGGCGAATCCGCTTATTTGTTAAGTACCTATATTCGTTTTGCCAGTAAAGCCGCCCCGTAAGCTGCTTCAGTTTGAATGGACTCTTGCATCGGTACTCGCAAATAGCAATCGCGGATCTTTGTCCATGCTTGATTTTTAGCTCCACCCCCTGCGGTATAAATTTTTTGAATCGGTGAAGCACCCAATTCTTGTAAAAGTGCGTAGCCCCGCGCCTCAATTTTTGCCATACTTTCTAATAATCCATGCAAAAACTCGATGGGATTATCAGGACGCGGCTCTAATCTGGGGATCAGATGGGGATCATTAATCGGAAAGCGATCGCCGATTTTGGGCAGAGGATAATAATCAAGGGGACTCGATATATGGGGATCAATGCGATCGCTCAGCACTTGTAATTCATGATCACTAAAAAATTGACGCAACACCGCACCGCCCACATTTGACGCGCCTCCAACTAGCCATAAACAGCCCAGATTTGGATGATCGAAGCGATGACTATAGATGCCATATTCGGAATTGTTAATGGAGCGATCGCTTAATATTTTCAGCACCATTGTCGAGCCGAGAGAAGTAACGGCTGTACCAAGTTCAGGGCTACCCACCGCCGCGAAAAAGGCGGCATTACTATCGGTTGTCCCCGCCGCGATCGCGCAATCTAGCGGCAAATTTAATTTTGAGGCGATCGCGGTTTGGATAAGCCCGATGTTGGTACTAGGCGCAAAGACTTCTGGCAAAACTAAGTGAGGATTTTTTAAAGCCCAAGTCTTGAGCCAATCGGGATATCGTAAAGGCTGAAGAGCGTAGCCCAACTTAAGGGCATTGTGATAATCGCTTACACCTAATCGTCCGTGGAGCAAATAACTTAGCCAGTCCGCTTGATGCAAGAAGTAAGTTTCTTGGTTTGATTTGTTTACAGCTTGCCAAAGAGTAATTAATTTAGCAAAACTGGAAGTAGCACTGCAAACCAAATGTTGCGGCGGCGCGATCGCCTTTACTTTGGCTAAAATTTCAGGCGGACAAGCATCGCTATAAATCATTGGATCTGAGATGACTTTGCCGTGGCGATCGCAAATTAACACCGTCGCGGAAGTTCCATCAATAAGTATTCTTTTGATGTTTTGCCTGATATTTATCGGTAAACTAGCGATTATTTCGTAAAGCGTATTTTTCCAGCTTTCACAATCTCGAATCTCGTAATCACCACGAGCGATCGCCACGATCTGACCATTTGTATCAATGGCGATCGCCCTTACCCCTGAAGTCCCAAAATCAATTCCCAGAAAATAATTCATCGCTAATTTAAGTCTACATTTAATCGCCCCCTAGCCCCCAATTTTGGGGGGACAAGAAAATAAAATTCTTTCAAAGTCCCCTAGAATTGGGGGATTTAGGGGGCTTAGATTAATGGAAACGAAGACAGACAAACTTGGGCATAAACGTTACCCCTCTATGGTTAAGAGTTATTCCGAGGGATATGTTTTTCTAAACAAATTTTGAGCATTTGAGCATCAAATAAAACTGGTAAGAAATGAATGCTTTTCACCTCTTTAAAATAGAACAATACGGGAAAAGCAACCCAGAAAACCTGCCAATCTTGCCAATCTTGATAGGGGAAAGTACGGAATATTTCTTGCGATCGATAAACTTCTAAATCTGTGGCTGTAAATACTAAACGAATTGTCGCTGCTTGATAAGCTAGAAATAATCCAAAAATCGCAATTACTCCCGCAGCAATCGGCTGCACCCAAATAAACGGTATCCCTGCCAACACAATTACGGACGGAATTGCATAGTTAGGATTTAGTTCTGTATTCTGCGATGCATTATTTGGATTTGAAAAAGAATTTGAAGTGGTCATAATCGTTTAAATAATTGATTTCTATCTATAGATATACATTTAATTTTAGATCTATGGCTCTTGGAATTGAAGTGATAGAATAACCTTCATGAAGCCAATTAAGACGTTAGTGCGCTCTATCTAGTTTATTCTCAAATGATTGGACGTTTAGAAAACTAATATAACTTTTATCCCAGATTAGGAAACAGCTATGAACTTATCCTCAACAATTAACGACTTGGCGCTCCCCTTGCACGAAGTCGCCAAAGATCCGAAAGTCTGGAGCGATCTCAAACAGGCGATCGCCACAAGTTCAGGATTTGACAAATGGCAGCGCTCTCGACATGGCGATCCTAAAAATGATCCCAAAGAGCTTTTGACCAAAGATACGCAAATTCAAGAAAGCGTCCTTGAAGATCTCGTGCGTAGCTACTTGCGTGAGACACTAGAGACGTTAGCGTATTAATTGCGAGATTTGTCTTGTGAGCGAAATATTTAATTCCTTGAAAGAGCAACTAGCGGCGGATGATATAGCTGTGCGGATGAAAGCCCTCCACGCTAGTCGCTCTCTTCCATTGCCTGAGCGATTTTCTCTAGTCGCGATCGCCTCGGCTGATCCCTATGCGCGGATTCGTTATGATGCTGTTAGTCAAATCGGCACGGTTGGCACGGTTGATTTAGCCAAGTCTTTTGAAATTTTAAGCGATCGCCTAAATATTGATCCCGAAATTGATGTTCGCGCTGCTGCCGCCGCCTCGCTGGGATCTCTACAACTTACCCAAGCGTTCGGGCTGCTAAAAACTGCCTATGAGTCTACGAATGATTGGATGTTTCAATTTAGTATTGTGGCAGCGATCGGTGATTTAGGCGATCCTCAAGGCTTTGATTTCCTAGCCGAAGCATTGCAAAGCCATAATGAATTAGTCAAGATTGCGGCGATCGGTTCTCTAGGCGATCTCGGCAATCCTGAAGCTGTGGCGTTGTTATTACCCCTAGCCGAAGATCCCGATTGGCAAATCCGTCATCGTGTTTCCCAGTCTCTTGTTCAACTCGGCGGCGATGAATCTAAATCTGCTCTAGAAAAACTAGCTAATGATCCTATGCCCCAAGTTGCCGAAGCCACGCGATCGCAGCTATGAGTGGATACGACAACACCTGTAAATTCTTAGCAGAAACGTTCCCAGCCGATTTTTCTAACTGGTTATTGGGCAAAGCGATCGCTTTCACGAAACTGGAACCGTCAAAACTTTCGCTTGAGCCAATTCGTGCTGATTCGGTAATATTTCTAGAATCAGCAGAAACAATCCTGCACTTAGAATTTCAGACTCGACCTGACGAACTGATAGCATATCGGATGGCGAATTATTGGATCAGACTTTATGGTAAATATCCCAATAAAGAAATTCATCAAGTTGTAATTTATTTAAAGCCAAGCAATTCACCTTTAGTTTATCAGACTAAATTTAGTTCTCAGAAATTAAACCACGAGTTTAATGTGATTAGGTTATGGGAACAATCAACCGAAGTTTTACAGAGCTATTTAGGATTGTTACCTTTGTCAGTTTTAAGTAAAACCGATGATCCGACTGAAACCCTCAGAAAAACCGCAAAAATAATTGACAATATCGAAAATAGGCAGGTAAAAAATAATGTCAGTGCGGCAACTGCAATTATTTCTGGGTTAGCATTAAGTAAGAATGTGATTCAACAATTATTGAGGAGCGATATCATGAAAGAATCGGTAATTTATCAAGATATTTTACTTGAGGGTACGGTCAAAGGCAAGGCTGAAGGCAAGGCTCTGGGTAAGGCTGAAGAGAGAAACCAAATTGCTCTGAAAATGCTGCGTTCTAATATGGCTGTCGATTTGGTCGCGCAGTTTACAGGATTGACAATCAAGCAGGTTGAAAAATTACAAAAATCCGCTACAGAATCCACAAAGATTACAAAGACGACAAGAGCTAAGCGATCGCCCAAATTATAAAATTCAAACTTTTTCGCAACTATGAGTGGATACGACAACACCTGTAAATTTTTAGCGGAAACATTTCCAGCCGATTTTTCTAACTGGTTATTGGGAAAAGCGATCGCTTTCACGAAACTGGAAGCGTCAGAACTTTCGCTAGAACCAATTCGTGCTGATTCGGTAATATTTCTAGAATCAGCAGAAACAATCCTGCACTTAGAATTTCAGACTCGACCTGATGAACTGATAGCATATCGGATGGCGAATTATTGGATCAGACTTTATGGTAAATATCCCAATAAAGAAATTCATCAAGTTGTAATTTATTTAAAGCCAAGCAATTCCCCTTTAGTTTATCAAACTAAATTTAGCTCTCAGAAATTAAATCACGAGTTTAATGTGATTAGATTATGGGAACAATCAACCGAAGTTTTACAGAGCTATTTAGGATTGCTACCTTTGTCAGTTCTAAGTAAAACCGATGATCAGACTGAAACCCTCAGAAAAACTGCAAAAATAATTGACAATATCGAAAACAGGCAAGTAAAAAATAATGTCAGTGCAGCAACTGCAATTATTTCTGGGTTAGCATTAAGTAAGGACGTGATTCAACAATTATTGAGGAGCGACATCATGAAAGAATCGGTAATTTATCAAGACATTTTACTTGAGGGTACGGCTGAAGGGAAGGCTCTGGGCAGGGCTGAAGGTAAGGCTGAAGGCAGGGCTGAAGGTAAGGCTGAAGAGAGAAATCAAATTGCTCTAAAAATGTTGCGTTCTAATATGGCTGTCGATTTAGTCGCGCAGTTTACGGGATTGACGATCAAGCAGGTTGAAAAATTACAAAAATTCGCTACAGAATCCACAAAGATTACAAAGCCGACAAGAGCTAAGCGATCGCCAAATCTATAAAATCATGATTCCAAAACTATAGGGCGATCAAATACATCGCTAATCGAATAGGGGCAATCGGCGGGAAATTCTAAACCTGTTTCTTTTTCGGCATTTAAATTAGCGATCGCATAGGTTTCGTATAACCATTCATTTGTTAGATAGCGCTTTAAACTAGGACTATCTTTCAAATAGCGAACGATGTGCGCCCGTTCACGCTGAATAGTTATTTGCCAACTCCGCGATCGCCGTTCGGGTTGATAGTCCCATTTGAGTAAATGATGCAAAATTAGCCGCACGCTACTTAAGAGGCGATCGCGTTCTCGCTTGGACAAGTCGCGCACCTCATCTACTAAATTATCGATATCCAACTCTGCGAACCGACCTTCTGATAACAAGTCAGCCATCTGTTCAGCCCAGAGTCCATAATCCTGCTCATACATTACAGTCATCGCTACAACTCCAACGAAGGCTCATTACACTAACTATATATTAAATTCAGAATCACAGATTATACGGATTTAAGGATGACGCAGATTTTTTGATTGGGAAATTTTAATCTGGAATCTGTGCAGTATTATCCAAATTAAAATCCGTGAAATCATGTAATCCGTATAATCTATGATTCTGACTTTTTTACAATTCACAAAAATGTAGGGGCATAGCATTCCCGCCACAATCTATAAATTTTTAGACAACCTTCTTTTGGGAATGCTCTGCCCAAAAACTCGAAACGCAGGGACAAATTGCCTATAAAAGCGCAGAGGGCTTAGCATTTGCAGATCGGGATCTCTGTGATAAGTTAAAAATTGTGGCGCAAATGCTAAGCCCCTACAGTCTTATCGTGAGATTCACAAAAAAATGTAGGGGCAATTCATGAATTGCCCCTACATTTTTTTTAGGTATTAAATTTAATCGGAATCAATCAAATCCTAGAAGGAGAAGGTGGTACGGATTACACCAACAGTTGCAGTGCCGTTAGCAGTGTTGCTACCTTGGTTGAATACGAAGAATACACCAGGAGTGATGCTGATGTTCTTGGAAACACGGAAGCGGTAGAGAGCTTCGAGGTGATAAGGAGTATTAAGAACGCCTACAGAAGCAGGTGTGACAGTTGGTGCGCCAGCAGCTAGACCACCTACACTCAAGCTACTGAGATATAAGGGCTGTCCAAACATGATGGCAGCTAAATCGCCTTCGCTGAACAAGTCCTTGGCAGAAAGCGCAGCCATCCAGCTAGTAAATGTGCCTGAAACTGAGGAGTTGGCTGGAGCGCCAGCGGCAGCAGGAGTGAAAGCAGCGTCAACAAATGTATAAGAACCCCAAGTATTAAATGTAAACTTCTTGGTGATGTCCCACACTAAGCTACCAACGACTGTATTGCTCTTAAGTCCACTGACAGTACCATTAAACCCAACTCCTGCAGGAACAGCAGGAACGCCTTCGCCATTTAAACCAGAGCCAAGTCCACCTATTGTGTAAGCATTCGCATAGCCAATACCAAGTGTGAAAGCATCAGATGGCTTGTAAACCAACTGAGCAGCAAGCTTAGTATCACCACCAGTTACACCACCAGGTCCAGTAGCTGTAGCTGCGTTGTTAGCACTGTACAACAATTCCAAGTTAGCTTGGTTAGTAAACTTGAAGTTTAAACCAGCAACTGCCAATCCAGTAGCACCACCACCAGAAGCGATGCGAATTAAAGGATTAAAACGACCGAAGCGAGAAATTGTACCTTGGCTGTCGCTTTCAAGTGGATTCAGAGGGCTGATGACATCTTCAGGTGCGCCGATAGGTGCAAGGTAAGCTGTGATGTTGCCACCAACTGGAAATCTGTAGAACAATCGGTTGATTTCAAAATTGTTAGGTGCTGATCCGCTTTCATAGGATAGACGGGTATTGTTCACAGCAGATGTGCCAACCCCTCCAAGTACTCCATCAAACCTACCAGTAGAAGCAGGAGTAGCACTATTCATGGTGTTAGAAGCTTGTAAACGAGTTCTCAACAAGTCCTTACCAGTGAAGCTGGTGTCAAGGTTGAGGCGAACGCGATAGTTGAAGACAACATTAGTTTTGTCATTACCAGTAGTATTAACAAAAGTTCTGCCAGCAGCAGCATTAGCAGCAATTTCAGCAGGAGTAGAAGTGCCAACGCCGTCAGAAGCAGCAGCAACGCCAAATACAGCTTCGCCGCGTAGCTTGGTGGTGGTGGAGAACTGTTGAGCTTCGAGCTTAGCGGTCTTAGCATCGAGAGCATCAACACGACCACGAAGGGTTGCTAGTTCAGCAGCAAACTCTTCTTGAAGCTTTTGTAAAGTCGCGAGGTCTTCTTTGCCAACCTTGTCAGCCAAACCTGCGGAAATAATTTCGTTGATCTTGTCCAAGCAAGCATTCAAACCAGCAGCGAACTCATAACGAGTAGTTGCTTGTTTGCCACGGAAAGTGCGATCGGGGTAGCCAGCGATGCAACCATAACGCTCTACCAAGGACTGTAATGCGGTGAAAGCCCAATCAGTAGCCTTGACATCGCTGAGTTGAGATACAGAAGTTACATTCTGAGCAACGGAGCTAGGACGCAATTCAACCTGTTGGACAAGTGTATCAGCACTTGCAGCGCGAACAGTTTCAGAAGCTTTAGAAGCCTGAGCATTAGCAGCACCACTAATAAGTGCAGATGCGGCTACAGCCACAGATACGGCTAAGCTATAGTTTTTCTTAGAAAAGTTAGACATAGTAAATTTTTATTCCTCACAATGTAACGATTGTACATTAATCCTAGATAAATGTATCAACAATTGCAGCAAAAAGTTAAGTGTTTTTCGACACATGAGCCATATTATTTACCAAAACACGTCTTATGGTAGATATTTTTCTGTTGATAAAAATATTTAAAGCAGTAATTAAGCTAAAATAAGTACACCGTGGGGAACACTTGTCCAAGCTGACTCTGCAAATTCTTAACCGATCTCAAGTCTAAACATTACGACTAAACTGGAGGCAGCCTCGCCGCTATAGAATGTTGAGCCTCTGCTTCTAGTTTGTCTTTAAATATGGTTTGAGTTTGTAGTTTGTTTTTTAGTCCGCCATATTGTTCTCCCTCTCGTCTGTCCTAATTTGCTCACCTTAAACAATCGTTCGACCCTCGCCTCATGGAATTCTCGATTACCCAACTGTTAGACAACTTCTCTGATGACAAGCTAGTTACGCCCAAAGCGATCGAAAAAAAACTTGGAATTGGGGATGACAATAAAACTGTCCGTAGACTCCAAGTCGCCCTTGATGCTCTCGAAAAAATTGGCATCCTTGAAAAAGACAAGGGACGCTACCGCCGCATTCAGGAAGAAGGGCTGGTGGAAGGTCGTTTGCGCTGTTCCAGCAAAGGTTTTTGCTTTGCGATTCAAGATGTTGAAGAAGCTGAAGATATATATGTTCGCGAAAGCCGCTTGAGTAATGCTTGGAATGGCGATCGCGTATTGGTGCGTGTAACCAAAGATGGGGTGAGACGGCGATCTCCTGAAGGTGAAGTGCGCTTGATCCTTGAGCGATCGAATCCAACCTTATTATCCACAGTAAAACTCACGGATGATAGTTATCGAGCCGTGCCGCTTGACGATCGCCTATTGTTTGAAGTAGAGCTATTGCCAGACGATGAGAATCCCGATCTCAGCATTGCCGAGGGCAAACTAGTCCATTTAGAAATGGTGAGATTTTCCCTAGGTAATCACTTACCCATTGGCAGGATTTTGCAGGTTTTGGGCGATGATGCCGAATCGACTAATGATATTGATCTAGTTTGCTGTAAACACAATTTACCAAGACGATTCAGCGCTAAGGCTTTGACGGCGGCGGCAAGTTTGCCAAGGGGAGTCAGAAAGGCGGATCTTAAACATCGTCTGGATTTACGCAAAACTCTGACCGTGAGAATCGGTAATGCCGCCGCGATTTCTATAACTCAATCAGAAACAGGTTGGGAGTTAGGGGTACATATTCCCGATGTCGCTACTTATGTGACCAGTGGTTCACCTTTAGATCTTGAAGCTCAAAAGCGTCTGCGATCGTTCTTTTTGGGTGATACGATTTTGCCGATGCTGCCAGAGATGAATGTATTTAATCAACCTGAATATCTGGCGATGTCAGTGTTGATTAAATTGGATCATGCAGGAAATATGCTTTCCTTTGAGATTCAGCCTTCGGCAATTTTGGTACGCGCTAATTTGAGCTATCAAAGAGCGCAACAAATTCTGGATGGTAAAGATGCAGTTGATCAGGATGCTCCTAGCCAAGAAATTGATAAGGAAGTAGAAGAATTGGTGCATTTGATTGCCAAGGTCGGTACGCTGCTACAAGAATGTTCCAATGCAATTAGGCTGGTATTACCTCAAGCTCCTTCCCAAGAGGCTGATGAAGGTGTGCGCGGTTTAACCGTAGTTCCATTTACTTTGCCGATCGCTGGCACTGTTACGGAAGTGATGATTTTAGCGAATCGGGCGATCGCTTCTCATTTACAGTCTTTAGCGATTCCTGCAATTTATCTGCGCCAAATTGCGCCTGATCAAGGCAAAGTTGATGATTGGCTGAAGTTGTTAGAAAGCATGGGAATCGCGGCTCAGCTCGCCAATCCTGAGCAAATTCAAATTACGGATTTGCAAAGCATTTTGCAGCAATTGAACCAGATTGAACAGGATGCTAGTCGCGATATTCTCAAATATTTACTACTATCCATGTTCAAAACTAACGAACATGTTTTAGCTCCTGCATTACATTTTGGATTGGGATTAATCGAGCAACCCTATGCTCATGGAGTCTGCCCTCAAAATCATTACGCCGATTTACTAATTCAGCGCACTTTACATACTGTGTTTGAAGAAGGACGCGATCGCCGTAGTATCAGAATTAAAGATGGCGTAAATCTGCGAAGCTCTAGCGCTCATGGTCAAGTCAATTGGAGTGTTCTGCCACCTGACACTGAGCGGCAGTTGATTGAAGATTTGGAAGCGGTTTTACCAAAACTTAATCAAGCCGATGCACTTTATCATCGCTCGATTTCCGATCTCGATGGACTTCGCAAAGCCGAATTTATGCGATCGCACACAGGCGAAAATTTCCACGGGATTATTACTAGTGTGCAGTCTTATGGATTTTTTGTGGAAATCGAATCTCTATTGGTAGAAGGTTTGGTTCATGTCAGTTCCTTAAAGGATGACTGGTATGAGTTCCCCTTGATCAATGGCAAAGGTCGGGCTAGGGCTTCAACTTTATTAGTGGGTCGCCGTAGTGGTCGTCAATATTCGTTGGGCGATCGCGTACAGGTACAGGTAAAAGGTGTCGATTACTATCGTCAACAAATTGATTTAGTAGCAGTTGTCGTACCTGAAGGCGATCGCAATTTATCTGCTTCGGCGTTAGAACCTGAAGTAGAAAATTTTGAAGAAGACAACCCAGAAACTCTAGAATAAAAGCGTTTGATTAAAGTTTTTAGCCAAAGTTTTTGACGAAGCCTAACAAGGGGCTTAAGCCCCTTGCCTATTGATCCATATTTCTAGTTTTTTTACTTATCCCTTCGAGTCTCCACCATGTCGCTTTCCCGCTTACTGGTGACTGTCTTAAACCGTCTTCAGCCATCTGCGGAGACGGTTATGCTCGTGTCGGCGATCGCGGTTGGGTTAATTAGTGGTACTGGGGTAACACTTTTTCGTAAGCTAATTTTGCTCACTCAGGAAATCTACTGGCATGATCTTGCCGTATTACTCAGCCAGAAGTTTCCTTGGTTAATTGTGCTGATTCCGATGCTGGGAGCGATCGTGGTTAGTCTCGTTCGCCTCAAACTCGATCAAGTTGAATCTGTAGCCACAGGGAAACCACACGCATCTCGCGATGTTGGGCAGATTCCCTATGTCCATATTCCCCTCAAAACGATCGCGGCGGCGCTGTCTCTTGGTGCAGGCGCGTCATTAGGTCCAGAAGGTCCAAGCGTTGAGTTAGGTAGCAATATTGGCTCCACCTTAGGGCAGATGATGCAATTTTCCAGCGAACGCATCCGTCTGTTGATTGGCGCAGGTGGAGCGGCGGGCTTAGCGGCAGGTTTTAATGCGCCGATCGCAGGGGTGTTTTTTGCCCTTGAGGTATTGTTGCGCGACTCCTATCGCACGGATAAATCTAGCCCCAACTCGGATGTCAGCGTGGTGGTTATCGCCTCGGTTATTTCGGCGTTAGTTTCGCAGATCAGTTTAGGTGAGCGCCCCGCCTTTAGTTTGCCTGTTTATGAGGTGCGTAGTTATTGGGAATTGCCGCTATATCTAGGTTTGGGGGTTCTCGCTAGTGTCGTGGCTCTACTGTTCACCCGTGCGATCAAACAAGCCAAAAGATTTTTTGCGGGGGAATGGGCGATCGCGCCATTTATGCAAAAAATACCGATGCCGATCAAACTGCTGATCGGTGGGCTATGTGTGGGGCTGATTGCCTTGAAATTTCCCGAAGCGATCGGCATTGGCTATGAAACGGTGGAATCGATCCTGCAAGATACGCCCTTCACGATTCCTTTACTAGCGATTTTATTAATCGTTAAACTTTTATTAACCGCAATTAGTTCCGCAAGCGGCTTTGTGGGTGGGATATTCGCGCCCTCGATTTTTTTGGGAGCCGTACTTGGTAGTTTATATGGACAGGCGATCGCTAGTTTTTTACCCGCCACGATTCCGATCGCCGCCTCTCCCGCTTATGCATTAGTTGGTATGGCGGCTGTTTTAGCAGGAACTGTTCGCGCCCCATTGACATCAGTTTTATTACTGTTTGAAATGACCCGCGATTACCGCATTGTCTTGCCACTGATGGCGGCGGTCGGACTTTGTGCATGGGTACTCGATCAAATCGATACCTCCAAACCCGCTAATCCGATGATCTTGCAATTGTCGAATTTACCCGCCGATATCGAAGTTTTGGAAAAAATCAGAATTGCGGAGGTGATGACCCTCAATCCTGCTTCGATCAAATACTCCATGCCTCTGCTCCAAGCCGCTCAATTTATCACGAGTGGCTATCATCACAGCGCCTTAGTATTAGATGACATCAATCATTTACAGGGAATTCTCACCACGCAAGATATTAAGCGTTTGTTATCAGCACCCGTAGGCGATCGCCCCATCGAAGAACTAACTGTAGAAAATATTTGCACAAGTCAAGTACTATGCACCTATGCCGATGAATCGCTTGCCGAAGCGCTCAAACGCATGGCGGCTAGGGATTTGCGTCAAATGCCTGTGGTTGATCGCAATCAACCTAAACGAGTAATTGGTATGGTCGATCGACTGGCGATTACCACCGCTTATAATACTGCCCTAACAAAAAGGGCGATCGCTGCTAGAATGACAGCGATTAAAGCAACAGCAGCGATTACTACTACTAACGAAAACGGCAATGGTCATCATAAAGAAGATCATTTCCAGAATAAAAACTCTAATAACAATTGCGATAAAAGTAGTTCTAGCAATAATGCTGGTGATAAAGACAATAATCTAGATAATAATCTAGATAATAATTTAGATAATAACTTCCCTAATAATTTAAAAAATAATTCAAACAAGGAATTAGTCCCCTAAATCCCAAAATCAAGGATGTCATGAACAACGAAGAAATACTCATTGAATTTGTGGCTAATGGCGATCGGGCGAATATTGCCTCGGTTAAATCAATTAACACCACCAAAATCAAAGATAGCATTCAGCAACTTACTGGATTAGTGCAGCAGTTAGCGACTGAAAGCGTGCAAAGCCCCAATAATGGTCTGGTTTTGGACGAAGTAGAAATCGCGATCAAACTCACCGAGTCAGGTGAAGCAATCCTTTTGGGTGATGGACAGAGCAATGGCACAATGACCTTACGGTTTCGCCGCTCAAATACATCGTTAGCAACTACTAAGCCTGATATTTCTGGCAAGTCTGATATTTCTGGGCAAGCTCTCCCATCGAATACGGGAATTGACTATACCAAACTACAAGCTTTGCTATCTAGTAGTAAGTGGCAAGAAGCCAATCAAGAAACATGGAATCTGATGTGTCAAGCCGCACATAAAAATGCTGGCTCTGTCCTATCGTCTGAGGATATTAAACAAATAAATTGTGATGACCTGAAGACTATCGATGAGCTATGGAAGCAGTATAGTCAAGGTCGTTATGGATTTAGCGTTCAAAACCAAATCTATATGTCATCGATTCTGGGATGAGTTTAGATATGAGTATGGTCGCTTAAAAAACTCGATCACAGAAAGTCGCTTACAAAAACATAAGGGGTTAACATCATGGATCAGGAAAAGCAAAAGCAAATTACGGGATATTTTATTGAGGAAGCGAAGGAGCATCTGCAAACCATTGAATCGGGATTGCTGAATTTGCAAACGCTGATGTCCGATACGGAAGCCGTTAATGAAATATTTCGCGCCGCGCATTCGATTAAGGGCGGCGCAGCGATGTTGGGATTTAGTAGTATTCAACACGTTTCCCATAATTTTGAAGACTATTTTAAGATTATGCGCGAAAATAGTGCGCTCAAAGTCGATCAACATCTTCAGACTCTTTTTCTGCAAGCTTTTGATAAGTTGCAAGAATTAGTGGAGCTTCTTCAAAGTCCCTACGGACTGACAAAAGATGCTGTGGATGTAATTATGGCTGGCTCCGATCAGATTTTTGCCAGCCTAAAAGCGCATCTGCAAAATTTAATTTCGGGTAAGGGAGCGGACGAAGCGATCGCAACTCCTTCCAAAGTACCTGTTAAATCTGAGGCTAAGATAGCTGCTAACGCTGGTACAAAAGAACTTTTAAGTGTCTTTCAATCAGAAGTGCCTCAACGATTGCGAAATATGTTGGAACTGTTTAAACAGCCTGATAGCCCCCGCAGTCGTCAAAATCTAGAGAGCATCTGCACTCAGTTACAGGGAATTGGCGATCGCTTTGGTTTAGAGCAATGGTCGCTGATGATTCAATCCGTGAATGCGGCGATTGGTAATCCGAACAATCCGTTTCGCGCCCTCGCGCCAGTTTTGATTAAAGAGATCAAACAGTCCCAAGAGCAGGTTCTTGCCCAAAGAGGACATGAAATTAAGGTATCAGCACAATTATTGCAGTTGATTCCTGTTGATTTCCTAAACAAGCTGGAAGCTGCTAAATCTGAGGCTAAAGCCATGAGTATCGCCTCTGCTGATGAGGTCAGTAAAATATTTGGGGCGGTGATCGAAGAGGATAAGGCGGTGAAAGGCTGGCAGTCCTTTAGCGATCGCATTGGTTGGCGACAAAATGGTACTTGGATTGCTTCCAATGCGGGGCAAACCCAGAATGCGCCTGATGGACATTTCCCTACGCCACTTTGGTTGGCGGCTTGGCATCAATCTAAAGATAGCAAGGCGAAAGAACTGCAATCTCAGTACGCTAGTCTTTTAGCCAAAATTGCTAGCTGCGATTTACCGTAATTACTTTCAAGCATTGGCAAACAGAGAAAAGTTTAAAAGTGCCGCAGTGCGGCACTTTTAAACTGTTCTCGGGGTTTGGTTTTAGCTCAAAGCGCTCTGTATATAGAACTTAAGGAGATTTTAATGAGGAGTTTGTTAGCGACAATTTTAGCGATTAGTGCTGGGACGATTAGCACGGAGGCTTTGGCATTACCTGCGATCGCAAAGGCTACTAATTATGGTGCATCTTCCGTTAGCCAAGGTATAGCCAGGGCCACCAAATTAACTGTAAATGTTAAATCGACAGAAGCAGCAAGTTCCACAAGTGTCAGTAAGTCTTTCGCGCAAGGTTCTCTAAAAGTCGCCAAACAAATTCCCGCAGATGCGATCGGATTATTAGTCTTTAATGCTAATCCCCTTGCTTGGCAAATTCCAGCAACATCTTCAACCGAGCCATCCAGTCCATTATTAGCAATTAGCAATTTGCTTAGCTTTTTAAACCCATCGCAATATGCGATCGTCAAGGCTTCCCAACTATGGTTAGGTACAGAAGTGGCGATCGCTTTTTTGATTAATCCCAATCCTCAAGAAGTAGTTACATTTGCGGCTTTAGCTCCCATTCGCGATGAGAAGCAATATGAGCTTTTTGTCAAACAACTTCCCGCCATGTTTCCCGATAAACCAACCGAAACGCTATATCAGAATGTCCAAATTTTAGAATGGCAGTTAGAAAATGGCGATGATCAAACTAGTGCTGCCGAGCCTGAATCTGTCGATAAAGCTAAGCAGCAGCAAACTGCTTCTGCTGCGGAAGAAAATCTTGCGCCGCCAACTGAATCGAATTTACCAGATTTTGGCTTTAAGCGTGTGGCGATCGCGAAGTTGCCCAGTGGCTATGCCGTAATTGCGACCGATCGCCAAGCAATTCAAAAGATGATTGATCTATCTGTTGCGAACTCTAATACTAAAGATGCTAATTCGCAATCGCCATTACCATCTTTAGCCGAACAGCCGCTCTTTTTGCGATCGCTTAATAATCCACTATGGAATCGCTCATTGATGGCGGGTTATGGTGATTTAAAAGGGATTGGTCAACTCTCAGAATTTTTTGCCGCCGATCTGCCCGAAACATCGGAGATTCCTGGATTTAACCGTGCTGACTATATCCAAGGCTTGAAATATACTTTGAGCCAATACAACAGTTTTGATCTATTTGCATGGATGACCCCTCAAGGAATTAGAAGTCAAAGTAGTAGTTATTTCTCAGAAGCGCGATCGCCTTTACCAATCGATAAAGAATCACGCGATCGCCTACTGTCCTATCTGCCTTCCAACATTTATGGCGCGATCACCAGTCGCAATCTCAATCGTCAGTGGCAATGGTTTGTAGAAGAGTCAAAAGTGCAACCGACTTACAAAATCTTTGTCGAAGGATTGAGAATGGTTAAACCTTTGATCGTGGGGACAGGACTAGATCTTGATCTTGAGAAAGATGTAATTTCGTGGATGGATGGCGAATATGCGTTTGTGGCTCTTCCTAGCGATTTCTCTCCTTTTATGGAGCGTGGTTTCGACATGACATCAGCAGCTTTAATTCGCACATCAAAACCTGATGCAGCAAATGCGACACTAGCCAAATTAACTAAACATTTGGCTAGTTTTGGTGAAGATTTTGCTCAAATCAAAAAGCGTCAAGTTGGAAATGTATTACTGACTAGTTTTGAATTTCCTGATGTGCGAGAAGCTGGCAAAACCGTTAGTTTCTTTGCTTATGGTTGGCGCGATCGCCAGACTCTAATGTTGACCTTGGGAGCGGGTACGGCTTCCGCCTTTGTGCCGACAGCTAAGCCATCTCTAGCCGAGTCAGAAATGTTTCGTGAGGCGATCGCGGATATGCCACAACCAAATTTTGGCTATTTTTACCTCAACGCTAATGTCCTTGCTAAGCTAGGGGCTAATTTTTTCTGGTCAGAGTTCATGCCCAACTTGGATACTGCTGATAGTCCGAAACCAGAGTTACCCGAATCGATTAAAAAGCAGATTGATAAATTAGGTGGTGCTGTTTTTGTCTATTCAGAAACAAGCGATCGCTTTCAAGCAGATTTCTTTCTCGGTTTAAAGCCATAGTGTAAAACCAATAAAAGTGCCGCGAAGCGGCACTTTTATTGGTTTTTTGTATCAGCGCAAGGCGCTATGTTTAAGATTCATAAGCTTCGATGGGTAGACAAGAGCAGACAAAATTGCGATCGCTCTATATCCAGTTTAGAAGTCTGAAATATGGGGCGATCGCTTTGCTATAATCCTAAATAATCAAACAAAAGTAATCTGTCAAAACCAATGGTGACAATACCTTTTGAATACCGCCAACTCCCGACTGCGGAAGATCTGCCAGATTCCGATGAAACGCCTGTGGATAATGAACTCCAAAATGACATTCCGAATATGCTACTAAATCTGTTGCGATCTATTTGGAGCGATCGCCAAGATTGGTTTTTCGGAGTGGATATGTGTTACTACTACGAAGCGAATATTCAGGAACCCAAGAAATCTAAGTCAATCGTACCCGATGGATTTTTAGTGATCGGTGTACCCCGCCTCAAGGATGAAGGTGGACGATTGAGTTATGTTTTGTGGCAGGAACAGGTAAAACCAATAATGGTTCTAGAAGTCATCTCTAAAGAATATAATGGCGAATACGATGAGAAGTTAAGACAATATCAAAAGCTAGGGATTCTGTATTATGTAGTTTACAACTCCTTAAGCGGACGTAGAGGACGTTACAAAAGGCACGAATCTTTGGAAGTCTATAAACTAATTGATGATAAATACGAATTATTGCCATCGGTTGCGCTATTGTCGGAATCTGGCAAAGCCGTATGGATGTCAGAAATAGGCTTAGGAATCGGCTGTGAACGGCGTATATATGGTAATTGGGAACGGGAGTGGATGTATTGGTATGATCGCGATTGCCTCAGATATCCCACGGCGGAGGAACTTGCTGTACAAGAACGGATGATTGCTACACAGGAACGCACGATCGCTAGACAGGAGCGTATTGCTAAACAAGAGGCTGAGGCGATCGCCGATCAAGAACGTCAACAAAAGCTTCAAGAGCGCCAGCAAAAGCTTCAAGAACGCCAGCAAAAAGAAAAATTAGCAAATTATCTCAGGTCGATAGGGATTAATCCTGATGAGATTTGATGCATAGAATGGCGATCGCTCTATATCCCAGTTTAGAATGCTGAAATATGGGGCGCTTATCAAGTTACCTAAGCAACAGAGAGATTTGCTTTGATGATGATGTCGTTGTAATCGAAGTCGCCGCCGCCAGCAAGATCTTCAAATCCAAAGGTATTATTTGCTAATAGGCGAATGTGATCGACTCCATCGGAATTAGCGCCGAGGTAAGCAAAGTAAACAGAAGGATCGTTAGATTTATCGGCATCTAGAAGTTGATTTACGGAACCGTTGGCGATAATAAATGGAGCAAAAATCGAACCGCCTTGAAATACTCCATTTATGGTTGCGGTAGATTGGTTGGCGGCTTGTAAATCAATCCCTGCAACGCGATTTTTAATGGCGGCTTCGGTATAGCCTGTGTCCCCTGGTTTTAGGAAAAGTCCTGTCAATGGGTCAGCGATCGTGCCTTGGGAGTCGGTAATCTTGTAGAAGCCAACGAAGTTGTTATAAGAGGCTTCTCTATTGACCACAAAGTTAGCTTGCACTGTTTTGGTTGAGTCAACACTTCTTAAATCTAATACTTCGCCCTGTTGCTGATCTTGGAGGTTTGCACCTAATGGCAAGGGAGTATCTGTCGATTGGATGTTGACTACGAAGTCTTTGAAGTCACTACTGTTGCCACTGCCATCTTTCCAAGCTAGGGTGAAGTTTCCTGTGCCAGAGTCGGTGATTTTTTGATTGGCGGCATTGGAGAATAAGATGTTTGGATTGGATACGTTCTTTTTGCGAACATTGTCTAGGGTGTCATTTTTAACCAGTAAAAATCTGAGGTTGTCGCCAGAGTTGAATTCTAAGGATCTGCTCAAGGTTTTGGGATCGAATCCATTGGGAAGATTGGCGATCGCTGAAAAGATATTTTTAGCTCGGCTTAGTGCGGCTTGGGTATAGCCAGTTTCGGTGGGGGCGATGCCATTGATTCTGCCTTGTGCGTCATCGACGGTGAATACGGCTAAGTCATTTACAGATTTGGGATTGGAGTCTGAGATGGTGATTTGTAGTTTGGGTTTACCAGCAGTACCACCTGAAATTGTGAAGATGTCATCGGCGATTTTGGTGAGTGATGGTATTGCTAGGGCGGTGTTTAAGGTGAGAGAGGCTTGATCGTCTTCGTTGGGGTTGTTATTGTTGGGTGTGGAATCGGGATCGGTTTCAGCCACTGCAATCACTTCAGCCGTGTTGGTAATCGCTCCTAATTTATTAACTTTGGCGGTGATCTTGAGGGTCGTAGTGAGATTATCTCTCATGTTGCCGACATCCCAGATCCCAGTTTGGCTGTCATAGGTTCCTTGTTCGGGAAGTGCAGAAACAAAATCTAGGTCAGAGGATAGAATATCTTGGACTTGGATGCCGCTTGCAATACCTACGCCCTTATTGGTGAGAGTGAGGGTGAAATTAATTTCATCACCAATTTTGGGGTTGGGATTGTCTACAATTTGAGTTAACTCAAGGTCAGCAGATGTGAGATTTATTGCATTGACTGATTTATTCTGAATTAGAAAAGTATTATCTATATTTAGACTTTCTTCATTGCTAGTGACACTCGCGGTACTGGTAAGTATGTCAGCAACAATAGAAGTAGCAGTAATAGTAACTGTTGCCTTTTCTCCTTTATTAAGGTTGCCTAATTCAACGATCACATTACCGTCAGAGTCGATAGAGGTAGTTCCCTGACTAGTCTTAATCAAGACATCTTTTACACCTAAAGAGCCTATGTCATCAATTAGCTGGACACCTGTAGCTTGCCCATCACCATTATTAGTAACTGTAAGTGTGTAGGTAATTTGATCTCCCAAATTTACTGGCGTATTACTAGCATCTGAAGACAGCACTAGATCTGGAGAAAGTGGTTTGGCTACGGTAACAGTACTATCGGAAATAGTCGTATCGTTGGTTATGTCAGGATCGTAGGTTTTAGATGTCACCGTGGCTGTATTCGTTAGGGTTCCTACTGCTGACGGCGTAATAGTGATACTAACTGTGGTAGTTTTGCCATTCTCTAAATTCCCTAGATCAAAGGTAAGATTCCCATCTACTTGCTCGGAGGGAGTGATACTAGCCGAAACAAAAGTTACTCCAACAGGCAGGACATCTGTGAGAGTTATGCCTTTAGCAGTACTGGTTCCATTATTGGTAACTGTAATTGTATAGGTGAGGTTAGTTCCTAAAATGACTGAATCAGCATTTACGGTTGTATCAATAGACAAGTCTGCTTGTTCAGTAACGCTCACACGTCCAGTGGAATAACTGAATGCAGGAGCATTATTTTCATCTAGAACCATTGCATAGACGTAGTAATCACCTGTGGCAATACCTTCAGTATTCCAGACAAAACTTCCTGCACCATCGGTTTCTGCAAGACCATCTTTGATTAAAATCCCATCAAAGCCTTGGTTATCGTTGTCATAAAACAGGCTTACTGTAGCGTTAGAGTCTGAATCAAAGGCATTGTAAGAGATAGTGGCATTTTGTCCCGTGACATCAGTAACTGGTGCAGTAATTGCAATTGTAGGTGCTTGAGAATTTGTGACAGCATTGTAATTGATTGCTCCCAAGCCTGTTTTATTAGGAACTTCGATGTCCCAAATACCCTCGGAAGGATTAAAAATAATAACTGTTTTAGTTTTGGAATTAGTCAGTTCATCAACAAAGGCAATATTATTGGCAGCAAATTCAGATTCGTTTATAAGACGACCATCAGGAGTTTCAATCTGAACTGGCACATTAGTTCCAAGTTCATTTTCCCAGTCTGCGCTTAAAATGATCCAAGGAGTGTTGGCAGCTACTGCCCAGCTACCTACACGGGGCAAGTTTTTGAAGAGAGCTTCAGATCTACCATCAAGGTAATATTTTACCCCACTAGCAAATTTTGCCTCAAATCCTTTTTGAATATCTAAAGTATTCCAAACAGTGATGGAGTCATTAGATAAATTATTGTCATTACTGAAGTTAAATAGAAAGTTTCCTGATGCAATTTGTGAACCTCCAACCAAAGGAACAGATTTAGGTATTCCCGCACTAGCTGTCCCACTCATGGTGATATTAAATTTAAAATCAGTTTTAAAACTAGCTTTTGCCTTAATGAGTCCGTCTAGAAATGTAAAATTACCTTTCAATTCAAAAAATCTTTTGACCCAGTTTACAGTAGCCGTTGATTCTCTTACCTCATTTTTCTTGTTGATAATTATCACTTTGCCAGTTGCACTCAGTTGTTCCGAACTAATTGTTCCATCTACATCAAGCCGAATCAAGGAGAATTTCTCGCTACCAATTTTAATTTGAGGTCCTAGCGTTGCACCAATACCACCGCTAAATTCAGTAAGATCGGGATCAGATGGGGCAAAGTTTTCTACACTGCCTGATAATCTTTGAAAGAAAACAACAGGAACACCATCGAATATAATTGCTGGGACTTGAAGATCGTCAAACTCTACAGATACTTTATTGAGCTGTAACGGAGGAATAGGTAGTTTAAACCCAAGTCCAAAAGCAGCTACCGCAGAATTAGGTGGAAATTTTGCACCAAAAGGGAACACGATTTTAGCACTGCCGCCAATATCCTTGTTTTGAGTATCTATATCAAGTTTAAGTTCACTCAATCCCCAACCGTTAGCAGCTTTAATGTTACTCTCAACAGCTAAAGAGCCTTTAACATCAACTTTGCCATTTTGGATCTGGATAAAGTTGTCACCAGCAAAATCAGCAATAAAGTCTATATTTTTTTTTTGTTTAGCTAGTTTTACAAAAGGAGCTATTACCACTTTCCCTTGGATCTTGATTTTGTCTTCAGAGCCGACATACTCTAGAGATATATTAGAAAATTCCTTTAGGGGTAAAAACTCAAATAATTTTTTGTTGACTTTTTCATAATCCTCAGCTTTAAAATTTGGTAGTGATAACTTAACACTAGCTCCAAATTTGGCATCATTCTGACTAATTGACAGCGTATTAGAACCGCCGAAGAAGAAATCAGGTAGCCCCGCATTCCCCACCTTCCCCAAATTAAACTTTGCACCAAAAGTAAGTCCACTTGGCTTTAAACTTAAACTGCTAAAATCAATGTCTACCAGTCCACCTAATTTAAATTGATTGCCAAAACTGCTGTCTTCTTGCAACGAACCAGTGGCAGTTTTTACATCAATGTTAAATTTGCTCTTAAATAGTGGCGTGGCTTTTACCTTAGCCGATCCAATTAGGGAAGAGACGATTCCATCAACACTAATAGTCTTATCATCATACTCCACACGCCCCTCAACCTTGAGCATAGGGAAAAAGCCTTGTCGCCCAATATAGACAATACCTTCTGCAATACGCTTACCATTCTTTTCATCTCTTGTGCCAGAGACTAAAGAAACCTGTAATGGCAGAGGATCACGAGCAGTAGTAGTATCAATCTTATACTGCCAGCGAGTAGTGCTGATACTTGGGTTAGCAGTCAGAACTACATCTAATTTATTTGAATTTCCTGCGGGAATATTAAATCTTGTTGTTTTACTACCTGAAGTGAACCCTGAATCAAAAATAACCTTACCTTCATAACGAAGCTGAAGTCGATCGGGAACACCAAACATTTGATAGAAAATTTGTGCTGCTCCAGGTCCCTTTGCATCTAAAGTAATTGTTTCCGTTTTTCCTTCCTTACCACCTTCTCGCAACGGAAAAATTGCTTGCTCAACCTGCAATACTTGAGAATCTAAAGCGATTGTTGCATGATCATCCTTTGCCTTCAACTGCTGTATCTGCTCTGGCTCAAACACCTTACCCTGCAAAATTCCTGAAAAAATCTCCCCCTCATCACCAGCAGAATCCACAACATTCACCTGAGTATCCACAAAATGCCCATACTCCTCCAACAAAACAGATGAAATTAAAGCCTTAGAATTCGTATTGATCAACTCCTGCGCCAGATAGATCTTCCCTGTCTCCTGCGAAAAAGCCCCATACGCACCACCCAACTCAGATTTTGACCGAACTTCGATCGCAGGAAAAGAGATCTTGCCTGTCAACCAAATATCGCGTAATTTATTGACATCACGCCCTTGTCCAAAAGCCGAACCAATCCGATCATTAAAATCCTGAGACTGAGCAAACCCCTGTAACTGAGATTGTGCCAAGTCTTTAGCCGATTCCAAAAGTGCAGCAGAATCAAAAATAGATGTGAGAGCTAAATCTTCATTGTTTAGAGAGAATTCTTGCAAAGCCATGATCTTTTTACCTTCTGTTTTTAAATAAATTTTTTTAATCTTTGATTGCCTTTAGGAATAAAGCGATCGCTGTCAAAGGCATCAAAATTAAGCCACTGCGCCAAAAAATCGCCCAAAGCATCGGCAACCAAGAGACAAGAGTAGAGATCGCGCCACAAATTGCAGCGATCGGGAATGAGATAACGACTCCTAAAATGAATAAAGCAAAGAGATTGAGTAAAGGGGTAATAAGTTTAAGCATGAGATAACTCCCAATGTTTTACTAACCAAGACTGACCGAATAATTCAAGGCAGAATACTCAAACCGCGACAACCATCAACATAAGAATTTAGTTTATAACTTTGATCTATAATTAGCTGTTATTTATTGATTTCAAAAATAATATATCAAATTTGTAAACTATGTCAAGCATAAAGCTAAATCATGCTAGAATGTAGAAGGGGTAATAAAACATCGAAATTATTGAAAATGAAAATCAGCCAAAAATTCAACCCTGTAACGATTTATTTATTTCATCAGCCTACAATTAGTGACGTTATTCGTAACGTGAAACCGTGAGCAAACAAAATAACGACAAAACAATTTCTTCCCTAGAAGAAGACCTGTTGACACCCCTATCAAATAAACGAACTTTGTATGGGCTTCAGTTTGTGGACGCTTTCAGGCAAGCAAGCGGGGGAAAACGCGAACTAGGGCTAGGTAGCCTGTACCCAACATTAGCTAGGTTGGAAAAAGAAGGACTCGTGAACTGGCATTGGGGCGACGAACTTGTTGGAGCCAGAAGAAAATATTACGAAATAACTGCTTATGGGGAGAAAGCGCTCAAAGAAAGAACTGAATTTCGTGAAAATCTACGCAAGTATTCTAATTCGACGGAATCTGAGACTTTAGATGTAGAGGCTCAATCGGTCGAGAAAGACAATAAACCTGTACAACTAGCATTTTCGCGAAAATAAGTCTATACAGCCCATTGAGGCTTTGAGCAGTCCAGAAATATTTTAAAAAGCAGCGCAAAGCGCCACTTTCCAAAATATTTCTGGGTTTTAATTCAGCGTAAAGCCCTGTAAAACACTAAAATAGTCAGCATTCACCGATTACTCTTTCAGGGGCAATTATGAGAGCTTGGCAACAAAAGGTTATTAATCAAACAATTAACATCCTCATCTTGCCATTGCCAGAAGACTATCGCACTTATATCAGAGACTATCGCGATCAATTAAGAACTAAGGGATATGCCAACCCCGAAATCTTCGTCTTGCTGCTCAAAGATATTAAAGACTTCTGGTCTGGATTGATTCAAGAAGTTATTCCTGACCTTTTAAAAGATCTGTTCCAAAAAATTGACCCAAACTATTGGACTTATAGAATTTATAAACCCTATGGCTATGAAGCGATAGAGAAGATAAAAAATGAATTTCAAGAAGATTTTTTTAAAATCAACCTCCAATCAATGCAAGTTTCATCAATTGCCTTGATCATTTTTCATCTTGTTCTAGCGGTTTTAGATATCTGGTGCTTACCAGAAACTCGAAATACAGCTTGGATAATTAAATTATTTGTTCTCACGATTCTATCAATATCAGCATTTCTAACCTTTAAATCAGAAACGTTCAAAAAATACAACCAGCAAATCATCATTATTTCTATAGTCACTTCCGCTCTAGGTTTTATCTTGGCTATGAATCTTTCTCATTTCCATGAATTTGGTCAATATACCTACTATGGAGCCTTGATGCTGCTGATTTTTTATATGAATTTAGGCTCTGGATTAAGATTTTCAAGTGTACTGATTGCGAGCATTATAATTTTAGGCGAATATGGAATAGCCAATCATTTTGTTCAACCAATTCCCTTAAATAATCTATTGCAATTTCTAAGATATTTAAATAATACTACCTTTCTAGTTGTGTCTATCATAATTGGCATATTTGCTACAAATCTACTGGAACATAATATTCGCTTAAGTTTTTTAATTCGTTTTGCGATCGCTACTCAATTTAAAGAATTTACACATTATTTTGAATGTCATAACATTAAAAAATTTCACAAATATATTAAAAGAATGCGCCATTCACCCCACATATTACAACGATTTACGATGGAAAAATTTGATATCTCACTAGTTCACAATGTTTTACAAAGCGAGCAAAATAGTAACCCCAATCGCAAATCACTTATAGGGTATAACGAACCAATTTCTAATGGATTAAAAGAAGAAAAAGCATCAGACTATCAGAATAAGCAAGAGAAATCAAAACTAAATTATCACTTTACATTTATTAAAAAAACATTTGGTATAAAACTTTTTTTAAATCACACAAAATATTTTTTAGAAAAGATTAAAAATATCAATCTAACCAATCAAGATAAAGATATTGAAAAATTATTTTTATCTGATTATTTTTACGCCTCTTTGAAACCTATGCGCTTAATGAATATTTATGGAATTATTAATTACGGTGGATTTACCATTTTAGATAGAATCTGTTTGCCAGAAACTAATTCCAATTCCGACTATATACGTCTAGTATTTTGCTTAATATCTGCTGTAGCTTTTGGTATTACTTTCCTTGAAGAATTTTTTGAAAGAAATCATCAATTTATGACAATGATTGTTACCTCATTTAGTACGATTGGCATCATTTTCATGACTGTATTATCTAAGCCAACAGAGATGGGATATACAACCTACTACGCAGGTTTAATTCAAGTACTATTTTATGTTTTTGCATTTTCTAGATTACTGTTCCCTAACGCCTTGCTAGTTGGTAGTTTTACGACAATTAGCTATGGAATAGCCGCAACTTGTTTCCAAAATCTACTCGCTTCTCCCGAAAGCACAAGTCTATTCATTAATAACTTTCTTTTATTAATCATTTGCTGCATAATTGGTTCCATCTCTTGTCATCTAATGGAAAAAAATGCTAGAGCAGAATTCATGACTAGATATGGCATCGCCTTAAAATCAAAGGAACTATTGGCATACTATGAAAGTTATAAGCCTACCCCTCAAGAACTCCTAGAAATGATTAATCAAATTAGACATAACCCCGAACAGCTTAAAAAGTTTTTAGAACAGAATCTTAAGCGATCTTAACTTTAAAGAGAATATTTGCTAGAATCACATGATATTCACCTTAATCTAATTGCCACCATGAGCCAACCCATCACTCTAGACGACATCTTCGCCCTATTCCGCGAAAGCGAACAACAACGCAAAGAATATCAGCAAACCGCCGAACGAGAAATGGCTGAACTTCGCAGACAAAGCGATCGCACTGATCAACAGATCGAAAAAACTAGTCAAGAAATAACAAGACTAGCCGTCCAAGTTGCCCAAACCAACAAACAAGTAGGAGGGCTAACTAGTCGATGGGGAGAATTTGTGGAAAACCTGATCAAACCCGCCGCCGCTAGACTATTCCAAGAAAAAGGAATAGATGTCCACCTCACTGCCCTCCGAGTCACTGGTCAAGATGACAAAGGTTCCATCGAAATTGATATCCTTGTGGAAAATACCACTGAAGTAGTAGCGATCGAAGTAAAGTCCCATTTAGAAGTTCGTGATGTCAAACGATTTTTAAAAACACTGGAACGCTTTAAAAAAGTATTTCCCAAGCACAAAAGTGACAAACTCTATGGAGCCGTAGCAGGCATCAAAATTGATGAAAGAGCCAACGAATACGCAATCCAAGAAGGGCTGTTTCTAATTCAACCCACAGGAGATTCTGTAATTATTGCGAACAGTCACAACTTTGAACCAAAAGTTTGGTAAATATTTCCTAGTAACTGATGTTACGTGGAACCAATTCCTGCGATCCTCAAGTAGGGGGCTGGCACGGGGGCGCAGCCCCTACAGAACATGAATTATTCAGGTAGGGGCAATGCCCCCGTGCTTGCCCTGTCACGCTAGTAGCAGGAGATATCATCTGCGTTCCACGAAACATCAGCTAGTAAGCTTCAATAGGTAAGCAAGAACAGACAAAATTGCGATCGCCAAAAGCATTATCGATCCTTCCTACACTTGTCCAGAATTTATGCGCCTTGAGCCAAGGCGCAGGATATGCAGCTTGATGGCGCGTATAGGCATGATTCCAATCATCAGCCAATAACGTTTCAGCGGTGTGGGGCGCATTTTTGAGGGGATTATCCAGCTTATCGAGATCACCAGAGGCGATCGCATTGACTTCCTGTTTAATCGCAATCATCGCATCACAGAAGCGATCGAGTTCCGCTTTCGATTCGCTCTCCGTTGGCTCGATCATCATCGTTCCCGCCACTGGCCAAGACATCGTGGGCGCATGGAAACCGTAGTCCATTAAACGTTTTGCCACGTCATCGACTTCGATATCAGCGATCGCTTTGCAATCATGGAGATCGATAATGCATTCATGGGCTACCAAACCATTTTTGCCAGTATAGAGAATTGGATAATGGGGCGCGAGACGGTGCGCCATATAGTTAGCATTTAAAATCGCCACTTCTGTCGCCAGTTTTAAACCCTTCGCTCCCATTAAGGCAATATACACCCATGAAATCGTAAGAATGCTAGCACTGCCCCAAGGAGCGGCGGAAATTGTGCTTGGGTCGCTGTCACTAATAAAAGGATGCTTAGGTAAAAATGGAACTAGTTGTGGCGCAACACAAATTGGTCCCATGCCAGGACCGCCGCCACCGTGAGGAATGCAGAAAGTTTTGTGCAAGTTTAAATGACAGACATCCGCACCAAAATCCCCAGGGCGACAAAGCCCGACTTGAGCATTCATGTTTGCACCATCCATATACACCTGTCCGCCGTAGTAATGGATAATATCGCAAATATCTTTGATCGCTTCTTCAAATACGCCATGAGTGGAAGGATATGTCACCATCAGCGCGGCGAGTTCATGTTGATATTTTTCAGCTTTTGCCTTGAGATCATCGACATCAATATTGCCATCGCGATCGCAATTCACCGTTACCACCTTCATCCCTGCCATGACTGCACTAGCGGGATTTGTGCCATGCGCTGATGTGGGAATTAGGCAAATATGACGATGGGTTTGATCGCGATGTTGATGATATTCTCGAATCGTCAGTAAACCTGCATATTCTCCCTGTGAGCCAGCATTGGGCTGTAATGATACTCCTGCAAAGCCTGTGATTTCTGCTAACCAAGTTTCCAATTGGCTAAAGAGAATCTGATAACCTTGAGTTTGCTCCAATGGCGCAAATGGATGAATATTACTAAACTCCGCCCATGTGACAGGAAGCATTTCCGAAGTTGCGTTAAGTTTCATCGTACAGGAACCAAGGGGAATCATCGATGTAGTCAACGACAAATCTTTGGATTGTAAACGATAGATATAGCGCAATAATCCTGATTCAGAATGGTAAGAATTGAAGACGGAATGGGTTAGATATGGGCTGTTACGGGTTAGATGATTGGGAATTGATGGTTGGGAATTGGAGATTGGAGATTGATGATTGGTTGTTTTTTCGTCAGCAAAAATTTCGATTAGGTCGGTTAAATCTTGCTTAGAGACAGTTTCATCTAGGCTAATAGCGATCGCTCCATCCTCGAAATAGCGCAAATTAATCTGTTTGACCTCGGCTCTAGTTTTAATCTCATCGCTAGAGATTCCCTTTAGCTCAATGCGAATTGTATCGAAGAAAGCCTGATGGGAAACCTTATGCCCTAATTGTTCTAGGGATTGAGCAAGAGTTTTTGTCAATAGATTTACGCGCTCAGCAATTTTCTTTAATCCATCAGCACCGTGATAAACCGCATACATACTTGCCATAATTGCCAAGAGAACTTGAGCGGTACAAATATTACTGGTGGCCTTGTCGCGGCGAATGTGCTGCTCGCGAGTTTGTAGAGCTAGACGTAAAGCAGGGTGACCATGCACATCCTTAGAAACTCCAATCATTCGTCCTGGCATTTGGCGCTTGTACGCATCTTTGGTTGCCATATAGGCGGCGTGGGGGCCACCATAACCAAAGGGAACACCAAATCTCTGAGCGCTACCGATCGCAATGTCCGCACCAAATTCAGCAGGAGATTTAATCAGCGTGAGCGCTAGTAAATCAGCGGCCACGATCGCTAAACCACCTTGAGCGTGAATCTGAGCAATCACATCGGTGTAGTCATAAATTGCGCCATCGCTCGCAGGATATTGCAACAGAGCGCCAAAATAATTCTTGTCAAATTCAAATTTGTCATGACCTGCGATTACGACTTCAATTCCCAACGGAATCGCACGGGTTTTGACCACAGCGATCGTTTGCGGATGACAATCACTCGACACAAAAAACTTATTCCCCTTATTCTTAGCCAATCCGGCCGCCATCGTCATTGCTTCCGCCGCCGCCGTTCCCTCATCCAAAAGTGAAGCATTAGCAATTTCCAACCCCGTTAAATCAATAATCATGGTTTGGAAATTAAGTAGAGCTTCCAAACGTCCCTGAGCGATTTCAGCCTGATAGGGTGTGTATTGAGTATACCATCCTGGGTTTTCGAGAATGTTACGCTGAATTATCGGCGGTGTGATGCAGTTGTAATAGCCAGTACCGATATACGATCGCCATACTTGATTTTTTGAAGCGATCGCTTTTAATTCTTGCAATAATTCATACTCGCCCCTCGCTTCTCCCAATTGCAACGGCTGTTTAATCCTGATCGCCGCAGGTACAGTTTTGGCAATCATGTCATCAAGCGACTCACAGGCGATCGTCGCTAACATTTCCTGAATCTCGGTTGAACTCGCGCCAATATGCCGACGGACAAAACTATCAGTCGGAGCAGCCGCTTGATCACTGAGACATTCTCCCAAATAGTCCTTGGATATAGTTTTCTGAACAAAGTCTGGAATTCTTAATTCTTCTTGAAAGGTCGCATCTGGAAGTGTGGTAGGAGAAGATTCCAACATAGATTTAAGGCTAAAAGCTGAATTTACTTAATTAATTTCTATGTTATTACAAATTTATTAAAAAATGTTAAGTTTGCTTTGCCACTAAACTGCCCTAAAAAAGAGACATTAGTCTAAAATATTAAGATTATTGCTTTCATTAGATTATCTGACCACCAATTTAAATACATCATGGCGCGGCAATCCAAAAAATCTTCTACTAAATCTGCTCCTAAATCTTCTACTTCTACAAAATCTACTGATCTGGGGCTTTCCGATCTTCGCCTCCGCTTAAATTTTCTAGAGAAAGAAAACGAAAAATTACTCAAGCAAATTGAAAAAAATCGTAGTGAATTACATAACTTAAATGAGAGTATTCAAGAGGTAGGGCAGAAAATCGCTGAACGTAGCGCTCCGTTAATGCGAAAAATGTCAGAGATTGACAACAAAATTCATGAGCTGTTTGCAGAAATCCTAACGGGTAGAAAGCTAGGAAAAAAAACACGCAAAGATATTGAATCTGTTTACTACAGTTTGCAAGCAAGTGGAATGATCTCGCCTAGGCTCAGTCCCACTACGCAAAGAAAAGATCTGTTTGACGAGTTTGAATTTGACAATGTGAAGACAGAAGATTGGGGCGATCCTAGAGATCAGGAAGAGCGATCGCGGGGATTTGGCAAAAAAGAGGCTCCTCAACCAGATCGCGATGAATTGAAAAAGATTCGTCAACTTTATTTACGACTCGCAGAAACATTTCATCCTGATAAGGTTGCTGATGAAGCTGATCGAGAATATTGTACCGAGGTCATGAAGGAAATTAATGAAGCCTATCAAAGTGGTGATTTGGCGAAGTTGTTGGCGATCGAAAAGCAGCAAGAGATGGGTGAGATCATTAATCGTGACAGTTCCGATGATGTGACGCGCCGATGTGCCAAGGTGGAATCTGAAAATTCATTTTTGAAAAATCAACTGGAAAATTTAAAACAACAACTGCGCTCAACCAAGAAAACAGATCAAGGGATGATGACATCTGAGTTTAAGCGGATGCAAAAATACGGTGTTGATCCGATTGAAGCTGCGTTGGGTGAGGTAGAGGCGCAAATTGGAATTATTGAACAGGTTCAAAAATTTGTATCTGATTTTCACGATCGCCGTATTACGATCAAGGACTTTTTGAAGGGACCAGCACAGATTATGCAGCCACAGGAGTTATCCGAGGAAGAGTTGTTATTTGAATTTTTATCGCGATATTAAACCAAGAAAAGTTTGAAAGTGCCACTTTGCGGCACTTTCAAACTTTTCTTGAGGTTTTGCTCTTTATTGGCAAATGCTTTCTATCATCCGTACAGCCTGTGCGCCATACCCTCCACCAAATAGATTAAAGTGATTGAGAATGTGATAGAGATTGTAGAAAGTTTTGCGTTGTTGATAGCCTGAATCTAATGGATAAGCCGTATCATAGGCGCGATAAAACTGGGCTGGGAATCCACCAAATAATTCTGTCATTGCCAAATCAACTTCGCGATCGCCAAAATATAGGGCTGGATCATAAATTACTGGCTCTCCATTCACAAAACCCGCATTGCCACCCCAGAGATCGCCATGTACCATCGCGGGTTGCGGTTGATAATCCCTAAAAAACTTTGGCAAACTATCATATATCTGGGCTTCAGAAATACGACAAGACCAACCTTTGCGTTTCGCTAAGCGAATTTGAAATCCGAGTCGATGCTCGCGCCAGAATGTCCCCCAATCCTCTGTCCAATCGTTAATTTGGGGCGTTGAACCAATCGTATTGTTTCGCTCCCACCCAAATCCGCGATCGCTCTTCACTCGATGCATCGCCGCCAGATTCCGACCCATTGCTTCCCAATCTTGACTACCGCCCAATTCCAAACTTTCCATCACTAAATAAGCCGCTTCATCAGCGATCCCCCAACATATTGGCTGCGGAACACGGATTGTTTGGGATGCAGAGATTTGTTCCAGCGCGATCGCCTCAGCCATAAACATATCTATACGATTAGCGATATTCGTCTTGACAAAAAAACTGCGTTTACCGTCAGATAGCTTGGTTGTTTGATTGATGCATCCGCCTGATAACGATTGATGGCGATCGCTGACAAACTTTTCGCCTATGGTTTGCGAAATGGCGAGGGTAATTTCATTCCACATAGTTTTTATAGCTTATAGCCAGTCTTGTTAGGACATAAAACCCAAGAGGTGAGTGGGGGCGCTTCGCGCCGCCACTCACCTCTTGGGTTTTGATTTGTCCTAATATTAAGAGACCACAGCTATATCTCAATAAAACGTAACTATATATTTTAAAAACGGTTCGTATACTGTGAATTAATAAGACAAATTAAACTACAAAAAACTTTTGAAATTATCCCGTTAGGTGAAATATGATGAACGACATCGGCAAGTATCGCTTTGTCTGCACCCTTACTCTCAGCGATATTTTGGGTCAGGTAATTGTGTGGTTAGGCGTGATTTTTGCATCGCTGGCTGCGGCTCTGTCGCTAATGAGCAAACCAGTGTATTCCTTTGGTGCAGTTGGACTAATTGTCGTGACATCTTTGCCATTTTTGCTATTTACTTTTGTCACAACCTTGTTTAACCACATTGACATCGTACCTCTGACTGAAGAAGAGATTAGACATAATAACTCGAAAATTTCAGGTGTCCGTAAAACTGCTGTCAAAGTTTAATTCTCTTTTTTAAATAAAATTAAAAACAAAAAAGCTGATGCGCTCGCTTTGCGGACGAATCAGCTTTTTTGTTTTTAAAAGGGACACTTTTAAACTCTTCTCTGGGTCTTATACCATTGCAAAGCGCTGTAATTTAAGGCGATTGCTGACTTGTTTAGATATATTTCATGCAAAAACATTACAAATTAAGAATAAATAATGTTTATTAAACCCAAATTGTTTTGGTAGAATACTCCCTTATCCTGAGCAAATTAAAATGCATCAGAATACATCAAAAAGCGATAAAACAAAAAACTTTACATTCTCTGCTCATAGGTGTGAGTGACTAACTACATGATGAAACACTTCTCCAAAGGGATGTACACGCTGTTTTTGTCCTTGGTTTTGGTAATTGTTGCAGGAGTCTCCCAAGCTGCGGCGGCTAACCTATTGAGGGTTTTGGTTAAAGAAGACGGTGGCTCTCAAATGGCTGTAGCCGTGACCCAACCATCAACCCTCCAAACTTCAGGACAAGCTAGCCGCCGTCTCGATCCAGGTCAGTGGTACACATTGCCATTAACTACTGCATATCGGATTACCCCTAGTAATAACGGATTGGTGCAAGTCGGTAGTAATCTTTATCCAGGTGAAATCGAATTACGCGCTTGGAATAATAAAGCGATCGCCGTTAATGTTCTCTCTCTTGAGGAATATCTACGCAGTGTCGTCCCTAGCGAAATGCCCGCTAGTTGGCACATGGACGCATTGATGGCGCAAGCAGTAGCGGCGCGTAGCTATGCCGTCAATACCCAGCGCCAACGAAAATGGGGTGAGGCTCCCTATGATTTAGTCAGTGACACTCGCGATCAGGTTTATAAAGGTTTTTATAAGTTTGATACAAAAACAGGGCAAGCGATCGCTTTAATCCATAGTCGTAGTGATCAGGCGGTTGCCTCAACCGCAGGTTATATGCTTCGACCTGGTTTTAAAGGCTATTACCGCGCCCGTTTACAGCGTAACTGGATTAGTTGGGGTGGTGGCTATATGCCCGTCTCCGATGGACAGCATCTCGATCAAGAAATGACTCAACAAATGGCTGAAAATGGCTGGAATTGGGTACAAATCTTATCTTGGTGGTATCGCGATCAACCAATTAAATAAAAAACATAAAAGAGAGGGCGCAATGCGCCCTCTCTTTTTTAGGAGTCAAACATTTTAAATTATGGCAATCAAAAAGTTATCAGCAGTAGAAATTTCTTCAGCGATCGCTCAGTTGGCAGGCTGGAGCGTAGTTGATCACAAACTACAAAAAAACTTTAAGTTTCGCAATTTTGTCGAGGCTTTTGGTTTCATGAGTAAAGTGGCGATCGTTGCCGAAAAAATGGATCATCATCCCGAACTTTTCAACGTCTATAACCGAGTCAAAATTGATCTCACCACCAATGATGCCGATGGTATCAGCGCCCTCGATTTTGAATTAGCTCAAAAAATTGACAAACTTCTGTAAAACCTAAAAAAATTAAGGCGGCGCGAAGCGCCGCCTTAATTTTTTTAGGTTTGCAAATCTTAGCGCCCGATGCCAATGTACTTGTAGCCCAAAGCTTTGAGAGCTTTACCATCAAGAAAATTACGGGCATCAATGATCACAGGCTGTGCCATGAGTGGCAACATTTTCGCAAAATCGATCGCCAAAAACTCTTGCCAATCTGTCACCAAAACTACCGCATCACAGCCATCGGCAAGACGCTCCAAATCAGTCTCTACAATCACATTAGAAAAACCTTCGCGCAGTCCTGATTGTGAAACTAGCGGATCGTAAGCCTTCACTCTCGCTCCTAAACGACTCAACTGTTCAATCAAGGTCAGGGCAGGAGCATCACGCATATCATCGGTGTCGGGCTTAAAGGTCATGCCCAATAAACCAATGGTTTTACCTTTGAGGATTTTCAGCGCTTGTTGCAATTTCTCAACTACAAGAGTGCGCTGAAGATCGTTTACACGCACACAAGCTTTCAAGATTTCCGTGGAGTAGCCATAGTCCTCCGCCGTATAGATTAGCGCCGACACATCCTTGCCAAAACAAGACCCGCCCCAGCCGATTCCTGCTTGCAAAAACTTCGAGCCAATCCGCGAATCCAAACCAATCCCTTTCGCGACTTCCTTAACATCAGCACCAACGCGATCGCAAATATTGGCAACTTCATTGACAAAACTAATTTTGGTAGCCAGAAAAGCATTAGCGGCATATTTGATCATTTCCGCCGAATTCAAATCCGTCACCACCACAGGCACAGGCGGCAAAGTCTTATCTGCCGCAAAGGAACGATCAATAATCGGTGCATATAATTCTTGCATCAACTTCAGAGCGCGATCGCTGCCACTACCGACAACAATGCGATCGGGATTGAATGTGTCGTAAACCGCTACTCCTTCACGCAAAAATTCGGGATTGCTGACCACATCAAATTGAATCTGATCGATGTTGCTCTTGCCTGCCATGCCATCGGTCATGATCATGCGTACCCAATCTCCAGAACCAATTGGCACTGTCGATTTATTCACAATCACTCGATAGCCCCCGGTCAAACTTTCACCGATACTCCGCGCCACCGCTTCGACATAGCGCATATCGCTGCGACCATCAGGCAGCGAAGGTGTCCCCACCGCAATAAAGAGAATTTCGCCATGATTTACCCCTGCGGCAATATCAGTCGTAAATTCGATTTTACCTTGTCGAATCGATTCGGCAATCACTTCAGGCAAACCTGGCTCATGGATGGGCGATTGCCCCGATTTCATCAGTTTGACTTTTTCTTCGTTATTATCGACACAGATGACATCATGTCCAATGTAGGCAAGGCAAGCACCTGTTACTAAACCGACATAACCTGTTCCAATGACACAAACACGCATATTTTGTTACTCCTTAAAAATATAAACCCGAAAGAAGCTGATTCGCTCGCGAAGCGAGCG
>JANMFC010000141.1:0-5129 GCA_031377675.1 Pseudanabaena sp. OTE_70b_metabat_355
AGAGGCGCACCCGCAGGGTGCGCCTCTCACAACTCATTTCGGATTGCTATAGTTGAGACCATGAGAACATAAATTTAAAGACAAGCTTTATGTATATTAAACCTCCAACTGACCAGGAAACTTATTCCTCTTTTAGACCCATCCTGGGTCGTTATTTACTGGTTACCTTTTGCATTCCCTTCTATGTAGACCCACAAGGTCGTCGATATCTCGATCATCTTTGGATCAAGGATTTAGTCGAGCATTTCAAATATCTCAAAAATTTTACATTAGCCTCTCCTTGCAGACACGAAAAACCTCCAGAGGGGGCAGTTCTAATAGACAATGCTCCCGCCTTCGCTAATATCCAATTCATTGACCTTCCATCTCCTAAAAGTACAATCGATGCCTTAAGATTACTCCCCAGAACGATTTCTAAACTCTGGAAAGCTGTTGAAGCATCGGACATTGTGCATACCGGTGTGGCTGGCTGGCCAATCCCAGAAGGGTGGTTGTTAACGCCAATTGTCCAACTTCGCAAAAAATTCTATTTGATCATTGTTGAATCTGCTTTCTGGAGGCTAACACCTAATTCGCCCCAGTCCTTTAAGTCCCAGATTAGAGCTTACCTCGTTGAGCAAGGGAATCGATGGTGTGTTAATCATACCGATCTCGCTATTTTTACCCAAGACCAGTATCGTCTAAGTCTACTGACGACACGTCCAGAGCAAGGATATGTGATCAATGCCTCCTGGATCGATGAGCAAATAATCCTACCTGATGCGGTAGCCACAAAAATGTGGGAGCAGAAAATCTCCTCATATGATGGAGAACTACGAGTGGTGTTCGCTGGGCGATTGACCCCTGACAAAGGGGTTTTAGTCCTGCTGGAAGCCATGAAATCTTTAAGCAGACAAGGTGTATCAGTCAAGCTAGACATTCTGGGACGGGGTGAACTACTAGCAGCCTGTGAAAAAGCCTGCCGAGATATCCCCACACCGGTTCAAATTCGGGTATTAGATACAGTTCCTTATGGTTCCCAATTTTTTAATTTAGTGAGTCAATACCACGCAATCGTTATCCCGACTGTTTCAGATGAACAGCCCAGAATTGTTTATGATGCATATTCACAAGGTATACCAGTGCTGGGCAGCAACACGGCTGGAATGAGGGATTGCGTTCAGGATGGAGAAACTGGGAAGCTTATCCATCTCAATGATCCTGTCGCTCTGGCGGACTTACTTAAGTGGGCATCACACAATCCAGATCAGCTAGCGAAAATGGGTTTGGCATCCCTTAAAACAGCTCTTAGCCTGACTCACCAGGAGATGCATCGCCGACGCTGGCAGATTCTATTGAAAGTTCTGGACGAGTCTCAGATCGCGGGGTCAAGTTTTCCTGCCTGAATTATCTTCCTGGATTTTGTGAAGTGTATAAGATGTAACCATCTGGCTAAAGCAATCGCCTTACTCGTTATAGCTTTGGTATTTACCAATGGATTGAAGTGCAGAAATAAATGTGAAGTTGGCTCTATACGCTACTTTTGTTTCCCGACAGGTCTACTATTGTAATCATTGTTATCACTATCTCATTCAAGGAAAAAACGATGGGGATTTGAGCGTTGCAAATTCTAGCATCACAGATCTGGGAATCTTTGTAACTCAAGTCATGTTAGAGGACGAACTCCTTCTTTAGCAACCGAGCAGAAGTATTAGGTAGCTTGATTCCTAAACTTGGGATTGAAATAGTTTAAGCAGCTTTTTCGCTTCTTCGGTGGCATTATGCTCTTTGATCACCATTTCTGCTCCAATTTTTCCCATGTCTGCGATTTCTTCTAGAGTAAGGTGGAGGATCTGACGCATCGCGATCGCCAACGCATCAACAGAACCCGCAGGAACGAGCCAACCCGAACGATTAGGTTGAATTAATTCAGGAATTCCCGCAATATAGGTGGTCAAAACAGGGCGAGAAAGAGCTAGGGATTCCATGATGGCAACAGGCAGACCTTCAGCGAAACTCGGCAAAATCATCACCTGGGAATCTAGAATATGTTGCCGAACTTCTAAATTAGTAGCCCAACCCGTTAATTCAGTATAATCTTCCACCTTGAGATTTCTAATTAAAGCCTCAATCTCAGAGCGCAGGGAACCATCCCCCACAATAACCAGCTTAAATCTGAGACCTTCTTTCGCTAATTGGCCCACTGCCTCGACCAGAATAGAGATTCCTTTTTGCTCACTCAATCTCCCCACACAGACAAATTGCGGTTCGGTCGGTAAGGGAATGTAGGGCTGGGATAAAAACATGGCATCCAAGCCACAGTGAACCACCTGGATTTTTGACCAATCTCGATAATCACACCATCTTAGTAATTGACTCCGACCGAAAGACGACACGGCGACCACGAAACTCGCTCTCTTAATTTTTTCGGGTAAGGCGATCGCCTGGACTTTATCAAATTCTTCTGGTCCATGAACGGTAAAACTGTAAGTGGGACCGCCCAAACTTTGGCAAAATAAGGCAACAGTGGCGGCATTCGTTCCAAAATGAACATGGATATGATCAATCGACGCTTGGGTTGACCAGTCCAAAAGGACGCAAGCTTCAATCAGATAGATCACATGATAGAGAAGATTTTTTTCGCCTTTGATGCCAATTTTGAACATTAATTGACAGGTTTTCAAAAAATCAAGGGGTTTCGTCCATAGGGTTCTACCTAATGCCAGCAGTAATTTAACTGCCCCTATTTTCAAGATATGCCGAGTTTTTAGGCTTTCTTGCTGGTCAGCTTCGTCAATTAAATTCGCTTCCGAGGGGCGAATCGCAAAGCGTAGAATGGGAATCCCGTTAGTCTCTAGGGCCGCAATCTCACGACGAATAAAGGTACAACTCGGATTTGGGTAAGTATTCGTTAAATAGGCAATTTTCATTCACTTCTACAGTTTACTGATAATGCGTTGGACGATATCCATTCCCGTGACAGCTTGCCAGCCAAATAGTCCCACTAGGACAATATTTAAGATAATGTGATAACGAGCTATTTCATTGTCTTTTTGCATCAAGGGAGACAAAGCCGCCGCGATCGCGATAATGCCCGTCATACTCAAACCGACAAAAAGGTGCGTGCCAATAAATAATTTTCCGTTGTTGAGATAGGTCACGCCCATACCGCCAATACAGCCGACTACCATCAATGCGAGTAAAATTGATCCCATTAAATAATGCTTAGTGCGGACATCCTTTTGGATTAATTCTTTGCGAACCTCCGCCTCGACTGTCCGAATACTACGGGCTTGAAAACCTAAATACATGGCATACAAAGACAAACCAAACAAACCCCACATGATGAGGGGATGACCGAACTGTGACCAGACTTTAAGGGATTCGAGAATTTCTCCGTTCATCTGTATTACCCAAATCATGAAACTTTATAGAAGTTAACATATCCTTTGCCCCTTCTCCAAGGATGTTTCTGCTGGATTAGGCGATCGCGGATTTTTTACTCTGACACAAAAACTGGACTTGGATTTTTCATGGTAAATACCTGGGATGTCTGGAAACCGCGCATCTTTGAGATCTCTGCAAAGCTCAAAGTTCTCGTTCAGGCAAGTACTGCTCTGCTAGAAGTAAGGCACTCCCGCATCCTAACGAACTCTTAAATTTTCTGCCATCAATCCAGAAAGCCCGCCCGTCGCCAATATGCATACAATCGTTGGAGACGTGTTGAATAGGTTATCTATCGCTGCTAACGTTAAAATAGTTGCCAAAGCTGCCACCGGCGCAATCTTTGGATGATGCCACAGTCGTCCTGGGTAATAAATTAAGAATAGGATGACTGGCAGTAAGGAGGAGGTGAGCCAAGAGATTAATCCGACTAACCCATTAGTTCCAAAGGTCAAGATCCATCTGCTATCCGTGATAGAAGTATCAAGCCCATCCCATATACTGGGAATCCGCATGCGGCCCCAACCACCCCAACCAAAGACAATGCGCTTGCGGGCTTTATCCGCCAAGAGCTTGTCTTGATTGAATCGGAACTCTAAAGATTGCGCCCGCTCGGAGTTGAGATTTGTAGACACCAAATCAACACTCCAATTCCCCGTAAATTGTCCCGTGATATTAAGATACTGGTGAGTCAAGATGGTGCAGATTAACAGGAAAACGAACAGATTCCGCATCCATCCCCGCACTAGCCAGATTAAACTAGCAATTAATAGATAAATCCAAACCCCCGTTGATCGAGCTACTATAGTTGTAAATAATAAGGCAATCATCATCGGCTTCATGGCAATATTCCAGACTCGCGTGATCACTTGGCTCCGCCATAACCATAAGCCAATCACGCTGGCTGTCATCATCCAAAACGACGTGACTAGCCCATGATTGGTAAAGACAATCGGTCGATATCCCCCATAGCGGACGGCTTGCTGCAGATCAAAAAAGCTATAAACCCCGTAAACTCTTAGGTGTAGTTGGGGACCAATAAAATTCTCTAGTAAACATAGGGGGATGTAGGATAAGCCCCCGAAAAAAATATAGGTTGCTAATAGCCGTAACCCAGCTAAATCATTAAAAAATATCCGCCCAAAGAAATAAGGCCCACCGGTGGTTACCAGCGCTCCTAGTGTCGCATTATAACCATCGTAAAGCCCTAAATCGTTGTCTATCGAGCTTACAAACCCACACAGGCAAGAAATCACCATGGGGATATCAACCCAACTGGGACGGAATGACGTGAACCGTTTCGGGTCAAAAATTAAGGTTCCCAGCACAATCCCATAGCACGTGGCTGAATATTTATCCAGAGCCGGCAGTGTGGGGATACGAAAACTCCAAACCGGTAGGAATAGGGTCGCAAAAATAAAGGCGAACGCCACGACTTGTCTATGACTACGGGGTAGACAGTTAAACAAGTAGAGAATGACCGGGATCCAGCAGAATAAGGCAACGTGAATTAGATAGAACATTAAATTTTACGCGATGAGTATTCAACTATTCGGTTAAGCGACCGCCAATTCAAGGATGAAATGCAACGCCTAGAGATCTTTGAATAAAGGGACTCATAAGGATATTCTGATATTAATCACAACCATCAGGAAATCCTCATGAGCTTCAAACATCTTACCACCACAGAACGAAGCGAACTGTAT
>JANMFC010000142.1:0-6679 GCA_031377675.1 Pseudanabaena sp. OTE_70b_metabat_355
AAGGAGGATTTCCAACTATTACATCAAAACCTGCGTTTTCTTTCCAACTAGCCGTATCCAGATTGATAAATACCTCTGGAAATTCTAAGTCCCAATGAAAGAATTGTTTTTCTTCGCTAAGTTTTTTGGCTTCTTCATACACCTCTCTATCTAATTCTTTCATTTTATTTGTTTTATTCGTAATTGCATTGGCTCCATGTATTCTCAGAAAAGTTTTAGCTTGTTTTAAACCGAAAAACTGTGCAACATAAATATCTAATAAACGCTTATAAGGTTTAGCCGCTTCATCAAAAGAATGAAATAACTTTTCACTTTGCTCAACCTCAGCTAAAGTTGCATCACTCAGAATACTTACACCGCGCATGATCTCAGCAGCCCTTAATAATCCTACAAATGGGCTTGTTAGTAGCTGAAGTTGTACACGGTCAAATTGATCTTTATCCTCATTCTTCATACTAGCTTCTGCTTCCTTAGCAGTTGTCCCGACAAGTGAATTACCACAGCGTAAATGATGATCTAAAAAGCTTAATGGCGCACCAACAGTAAAAGAATGTAGCCACAAGCTTACTTTTGCCAATTCAACCGCCATCGGATTCAAATCTACGCCATAAATACAGCGCTTCATGATTACCCTTTGTAATAGTTGTGTAGGTTCCAATCTATCTGGACTAATGCTAATTCCTTGCTTTGCCAAATTTTCTAAAATACTTTCTCGAGTCTGATTAAGCATTTCTAAAATTGGATTATGCTCAGGATATTGATTTAAAATTAGAATTAATTGATCTGTCAAATAATCTACAGCTTCAACTAAAAAGTGACCACTCCCCATTGATGGATCACAAACTTTAATATCTAGCAATGTTGTTTGAGCTTTACTTTCTAAGCGTTGTAAATCCTTTTGAATACCATTGCGACTTTGTACGCCTAAACGCTTATCTTGTAATTGTTGATGTAATTTGCTGATTTCTACCATTAGCTCCGCAAATTTTTGCGATCGCTTTTCCAGAATTGGCTTAAGCGTATGACTAACGATGTATTTGACGATATAATCAGGAGTGTAATAGGAACCCGTTGATTTGCGATCGCCTTTGTCATTTTCTAAATGCACTTCTCCCTTTTCAGCATTATCAATGACAACGCGATATTCTAATAATCCTTCATAAATGGAACCCAATTGACGTACACCTAAAAAGCTGTAATCAATGGGCAAACCTTCAAATCTCGCTAATTTATCTAAAGCTGGCGCTAAAACTAAATCCGCAAGACTAAATCTATATAAAAAATGATTCGCGGGATAATCGACGTGATCATCAGACTGATTAAAATCAAAATGAAATAATCCACCGTTATAGCGAGGTACTTCTAAAATAGGATCGCCAAGATCGATAACTCTAAATAGATTTAGTAATCTTTCATAAAGGATTTTTGTTGTTTGACCGAATGACCTTTGCTCATCGATACGAATTGCAATTTCTTGGGCGGTTTTAATTATGCTAATTTCTCGATAATCTCTATTATCTATTGGCAATAAATTTCTAGCTTCAGCATAAAGCAAAAATAACAGCTTATATAGAAACGATAAAGTCGCTTCATAAAGCTCCTCAGAGGTGACTTGATGATTTAATCGGAATGCATTCGCCGCGAACCCTCCCGCAATACTTGGAAAAATTTGCTCAAACACCAAAGCCTTTAACTCTTCACCCACCCGTTTCGCATAGGTGTTACTGCCATCCCGCACGCGCTCTAAAAAGTTACGCCCCTGCGGATTTTTGACAAAACTATCAGCACAGAAAAACAACCAAAAATATTTAAACTGTTCTAATTTATCCTCTGCTTGAGATTCTAACAACTCCACCAAATCCATTGGATAGAACTCTGTCGCTGTCGAAGAAGCTAACCGATAATACAGCCGCCACTCGCGCCCATTTGTCAAAATCCCCCAATCAACGCCCGTTCCCACCAAGTAATTTGTAATCTGAAATGATGGATTAGCATTCTTATAAATATCTCGCTGATCATTTGCTGAAGCTTTACTCAGTGCGCGTTCCCAATACTTAGCTTCCGCGATCGCATTCACCCGCGTATAAAAAGCCGTCTCCTGATCTTGTAATGGATAAGCAATATCGCGATCGCCTTCATTGGTAAATAGCGCATAATCAGGACGCTCCGCCCGACCTTTGCGATGAGTCGTAACTTGGGGAATATTGCTAAATCCCAAAATATCTAAGGCGGGCTTAATAAATACTTCTTCCGTTTGCGCCTCACTGAGTTTTGGCAGCAAATCTTTTTTCGACAAATAAAGACTTTGCAAAGCATCAAACTTAGCGGTTACATCAAACTGCCATTCCGAACATTCTTGAATGCGATGATCCAAATAATGCTGTGAAAATAGCGGTTTATTGTTTTTCAGCATAACCGTCATAGTCAGTTTTCCTTTGCTTTTGATTTAGGCTCAGTCGCCCTAGATTTATACGGCTTGAATTATATCCCACCCCACAAATCTAGAAAAGCTCATGCCATTTAAGAGTATAGCTATAGTCATCAATGTTAGGACAAAGACAAAACCCAAGAGAGAGAGGCGGCGCTTTGCGCCACCCCTCTCCCTCTTGGGTTTTATGTTCGGACATAGCGGGCTACAGCTATAACATAGGGAAAATCAAGCATTGCATAGATTATTGAAAAACCGAGATGCACCCAATTGGATTCTTGATCGCTAACAGACTAGACGGCTGTTCCAATCTCAGTCATAAATTAAGCCTAATTACGATTTTAGACTATAATTTAATCTAATATTAAATTTACGAAAATCAAGTAGGAATCAGCATCTACGCAAGGACATCACAACTATGGGAATGACACTCACCGAAAAGATTTTGGCAAAAGCGTCAGGCAAGAGCCACGTTAGCCCTGGCGAAAATATTTGGGTGAATGCTGACCTGCTGATGACCCATGATGTTTGTGGTCCTGGCACGATTGGCATCTTTAAAAAAGAATTTGGCAGTGATGCAAAGGTTTGGGACAAAGAAAAAATTGTCTTGATTCCTGATCACTATATTTTCACGAAAGACGCAAGAGCAAATCGTAACGTCGATATATTGCGTGATTTTGCGAAAGAGCAGGATATTAAATATTTCTACGACATCACCGATCTTAGCGATTTTAAAGCTAACCCTGATTACAAGGGCGTTTGCCACATTGCCCTTGCTCAAGAAGGACATGCTCGCCCTGGGGAAGTATTGTTTGGCACTGATTCACACACTTGTAACGCAGGAGCTTTCGGGCAGTTTGCCACAGGGATCGGCAATACTGATGCGGCTTTTATCATGGGTACTGGCAAGCTCTTGATTAAGGTTCCAGCCTCAATGCGGTTTGAGTTTGAAGGTGAATTGCCCCCCTATTTGTTGGCAAAAGATTTGATCTTGCAAGTGATCGGTGATATTAGCGTCAGTGGCGCTAACTATCGCGCTTTGCAAATTGGTGGTGAGGCGATCGCCAAAATGTCGATGGAAGAGCGCATGACTCTCTGTAATATGGCGATCGAGGCGGGTGGTAAAAATGCGGTGATTGCCCCCGATCAAACGACCTATGACTATGTGCGATCGCGCACTGATAAACCCTTCGAGTCACTCTATGCCGATGCTGATGCTAGTTATTATCATGTCAAGCATTACGATGTCTCTAAATTAGAGCCTGTCGTGGCTAAGCCCCATTCTCCTGACAATCGCGCCCTTGTCCGCGAAGTGCAGGATGTGAAGATTGATCGCGTTTATATCGGCTCCTGTACTGGTGGCAAGTCTGAGGACTTTTACCATGCTGCGAAATTAATGAAAGGCGAGCAGGTAAAGGTTCCCACTTATCTTGTCCCTGCTACCCAAAAGGTTTACAACGATTTATTCAGCATGAAAATTGATGGCTTAACCCTTTCCGAGATTTTCTTGCAATCAGGCTGCATCGAACCTGCTTCGCCTTCCTGTGCGGGTTGCTTAGGCGGACCTCAAGATACTTTTGGGCGCATTAATGAGGCTGAAGTTTGCGTATCGACTACAAATCGTAATTTTCCTGGACGGATGGGTAATAAGAAAGCGCAAATTTACCTTGCTTCCCCATATACCGCCGCCGCTTCAGCATTAACAGGACATATTACCGATCCCCGTGATTTTATGTAGACAAAATTTCTCTTAAAAAGGGCGCTTTGCGCCCTTTTTAAGGAGACTGTTAAGATTTCGTTACGAATTTTACTAAAAAACTCCATAACATGATTCGATCTTGTTTCTAGGAACATGACTTCAAACTCGTATTGAATGTTTGAGAGCGATCGCATTAGGATTGTGGATGAGTACAAACACTCTAAATACTGATAATAAGCTTAAAAATAAGGTTGCTAACAATTACCAATCACAGGGGTATGAAGTTATTCATAACCCGAATAGGGAGCAGATTCCCTTTGAGTTAGATAATTACGCCCCTGACCTGTTAGTGAAAATTTCGGCAAATCACGGTTTGATTATTGGCATCGAGGATAGTGCCACAAATTTAGCGATCGAGTACTATTCCAAAATCGCTAAATTTGTTTCTGAGCAGGGGAAGTGGCGATTTTTATTAATCACGGGTGAAGATGCTACGCCGATCGCTGAAGAAGATATTGCTGACGATCGCTTAACTCGTCCGCAAATCTTGAAACGCAAAGAACGCATTGCCAAGTTAATGTCAATCGGCGATCGGGAGGCAGCTTTTATCGCATTATGGATATTTGCTGAAATATTAATGAGAAGACACGCTAGACAAGTCTGTATTCCCATCGATCGCTTACCAACAATTTTGATGATTAATCATCTTCATACTCAAGCAGAAATTTCCCTTGACCAATTTAATCGGGCGATCGCTTTAATGGAAATCAGGAATCGGGTTGCCCACGGATTTTCAGTCAAGCCGTTAACCCTCAATGAAGCGATCGAAAATCTTTTAGTCTTAGTTGACGAATTTATTGCGATGGAACAGTAAACAGCGTTATACAAATGTAGAGGCAATTCATGAATTGCCTCTACATTTGCCTAGAAACACAGGTGGAGTTTATGCCTTTGCTAATCCTTGTTCACGGGCGATCGCATGAACGGCGGCGGCGACGCATTCAGAAACACGGGGATCAAAAACAGACGGAATAATAAAATCAGGCGCAAGGTCGCCACTACTAACTAGAGAGGCGATCGCCCTTGCTGCACCTAAATTCATCTGCGTGGTAATTTGAGTCACCCTTGCATCGAGCGCACCGCGAAAAATTCCGGGGAAAGCAAGTACATTATTGATTTGATTAGCGTAGTCACTGCGACCTGTGGCGATGACAGCCACATCATTTTCCACGAGTTCGGGCTGAATTTCGGGATTGGGATTCGCCATCGCGAACACAATTGGCGCAGGAGCCATGCTTCTGACCATTTCAGGAGTCAGCGCTCCCTTCACACTCAGTCCGATAAACATATCTGCGCCTTTGATCACATCCGCAAGAGAGCCTTGGCGATCGCTAGCAAATTCTAATTTTTCGGGAGTCAAGTCAGGACGAGCTTTGCTGATGCAGCCTCTGGAGTCACACATCTCGATCTGCTTCACACCTGCTTCACGCAATAGCCTTGCTACGGCGATCCCCGATGCTCCCGCCCCATTCATGACGATCCGCACCGTGTCAATTGGTTTGCCGACCACCTTGAGCGCGTTGATTGTAGCGGCGACAACCACGATCGCTGTGCCATGTTGGTCATCGTGATAGACAGGAATATCTAATTCCGCTTTCAGTCGTCTTTCAATTTCAAAACAGCGCGGGGCGCTAATGTCTTCCAAATTGATACCACCAAAGGTGGGGGCGATCCGCTTTACGGTTTCGACAATTTCATCGACATCTTTGGTATTTAAACAAATCGGAAATGCATCTAGTCCTGCAAATTGTTTAAAGAGCATCGCCTTGCCTTCCATCACAGGCATAGCGGCTTCGGGACCAATATCACCTAAGCCCAAAACCGCCGTGCCGTCGGTAACAACGGCGATGGTGTTGCATTTGATCGTGTAGTCATAGGCTTTGCGCTTGTCGCCCGCGATCGCCATACAGACGCGCCCCACTCCAGGGGTATAGACCATCGCCAGATCGTCTTGCCCCTTCACCGCTACCTTGGACTCAACATGGATTTTGCCGCCTTTGTGAACTTGGAAAGTGCGATCGTAAACATCAAGCACCCGAATTTCGGGAATTTCTTTCACTACCGCGATCAATTGATCCATGTGGTCAGCGCTATAGGCATTCACGGTTACATCACGCACGGATATTTTGCGTGTCTGTTGGATTAAGTCAATCTGTCCTAGATTCCCTCCCGCTTCAGCTAGAGCGCTAATGACAGAAGACAATGTTCCTGCGCGATTGAGGAGTTGCACACGGATGGTCAAGCTAAAGCTGGGATTGGGTGTTAATTGTTGCATCGTGAGGAATAGGTAATTGCCGAGGTTCAGGTTTTCCTGATTGTAGGCAATGTTACCTGATTATTTGTTGGTGTTGCGTTACAAATCACACGATTAGACAAAATTAGGCTTGTTTTCGATTGACCATTTCGATCATTAGGCGAATATTTTCTGCTTGGATTTTGGCTGTATCCGCTTGGTTTTCGGCGATCGCGGTTTGACGTTCGATCGCTTTTTC
>JANMFC010000150.1:0-4721 GCA_031377675.1 Pseudanabaena sp. OTE_70b_metabat_355
AAAAAAGAAAATGTCGCACAGGTGTTGAAACATCGGTGTTCCTACCTCAATGGTTATCTTTACTCTCCTGAGTATAAATACTCAAAAATAAGCTGATATCCTTTTGAGTATTTATACTTATTGCCAAACTGAGATGCTCCCAAACAACTTCTTGAAACTACATTCCATTTACGAAAAGATTTAGCAGAAGAATTTAGAGCAATTGGCTATAAATTTCTCTGGAAAGAAGGTAACGCAATCGCATCGCCTGAAGCACAGACGGCTCATCAAAGTTCTGTTGCATTAGATCCTGATAATTCTCGTGCATGGCGAGAGTTAGGCGTTAGTTACTATATGTTGGAACAGTATGAATCAGCGATCGCATCCTATCAACAGGCAATCGACCTCGACCCAAAATTTGCCCATCCCCACAACGGTTTGGGCAATGTCTACAAAGCTCAAGAGAAGTACGAATTAGCGATCAAATCTTATGAACAGGCAATCAATCTCGATCCCCAAAAAGCTTTGTATCATAATAATTTAGCTGAAGCCTACTTCTTGCAAGGACAGTATGAATTAGCGTTTGCCAACACAGAACAGGCAATAAATCTTGACCCTAAAGATCCCTCCTACTATAATGTTTTGGGTCTGATCTACCTAGTTAAAGGACGGCATGAATTAGCGATCGAAGCCTTGCAAAAGGGAATCACCCTCAACTCTAAAAAAGATGGCTCCCAGCAATTTATTTTAGGTATTGCAATGGGTATGCAAGGCAATCAAGAAGAAGCTATTACTTTATGGAAACAAAGTTTAGAACTTGTTACTAGTAATTCTCCAAACGAAAAACTTGCTTCTGTATTTTGTCAAATTCTCATTGGCGAAGTTGAGCAAGGCAAAAAAAGCTTTCAAGAGATTTTATTAGCGAAAAATATACCAATTTCGGACATATCAGATTCTCTTAAGTACTTTGAAGTTATAGCGCGATTTCCCACTAAACTTGAGGGCATTGATACTGTGATTGAGATGCTGCGTCAGGCGATTGAGAAGGCGCAATAAGTTGGGGCTTCTCATTTGCGCCACAATTTTAAAACCCATCACAGAAATCTCGATCCGCAAATGCTAAGCCCTCTCTGCTGTTACAGATAATTTGTCCCTGCGTTGCGAAGTTTCGTGCCGAGCATTCCCAAAAGAAGATGATCTAAAAAATTATAACTTCCTGCGGGAATGCACTGCCCCTACAGTTCGACTCTATGGGCGCGAATAGATAATGACATTAACAAAAAATCGGGGATCTGGATATACATTAGGATTTCGTTGAGGATTGGCGATCGTCTCCAAGTTTTGTAGAGCGATTAGATACTGAGGATTTAGGCGATATCACTAGACATCTTCAAAATCAGTCCACTCAATCCCTAACTGTTTAATCGCCGCCCGTAAAGTTCCTAGCTTTAAATCTCGACCACTCCAATCAGGAATCACCGTCGCCTTTTGCGTAACAGGGTTAAACCACTTACGATGGGAACCACCACCACGCCTAAAAATCTCCTCACATCCGAGTCTAGATAACTTCTTCGCAACTTCTCTATAGTTCATTATGCCGAAATAACAGTTTCGATTAGGGCTGGAGAATCTTGGTCAGCAAACAGTAGATTATGAGGTAATTTTTTACCTAGATCATCATAAAGTTCTCGAATAGCCTCAAACGCATCGCGCACATTGACTAAAACCTCATCAATAGACTCACCCTCAGTAACTAACTCTGGCAGAAGCGGAGAAGTCACCGTAAATCCACCTTCAGGCTGTGGAGTTAATAACAACGGGATTTTGTAAAGCATAGTCATAATTAGATTTGCTTAGATTTTAATTTGCAAAACTGGTATTAGGTTAGCATTTTAAGCCTAACTAGCGATCGCTATTTGGGACTAGCAACATTCAAAATTTGCTACACTGAAAAAATTAATACATTGACTCATCATGTATTCCACAAACCAAAACCAACAAATCTTAGAAGCGATCAACCAACTTAGCCACCTCTATGAGTAACGCCATCTTCATCGATATCTATCGAATCTTGACAGAAGACGCTCATTTTACCCAAGTCGGCTTAGGATTTCAACTTGAACCTAGTTCCTTTTAATCAACACAATCCCATCATGGCGAATATTGCGTAACAGAGGCGAATTTTCAGTTTCAAACCGCGATCGCGGTAGAAAGAGACGCGAAACCAGTAGATTATGCTCTAGACAAAATTGGGCGATGAAATGACTGGTGCGGCGTAGCTCAGTACTGGAATTAACAGGATCTTGCAGCACAATCAAGATATCGATATCTGATGTAGGTAACGCTTCTCCTCTAGCTTGAGAACCAAACAAAATCAGGCGATCAAGCCGAGATTGATATTCTTGCTGAAAATATTCTCGCAGAGGCGCAAGCATTGTGGAAAGTTGTTTATATTTGTGATTTATCATCGCTAATTTCCTGAAAATCAAAATAGTCATTATTAGCTAAGATTCTATTCTAATCAATCGTCAAGTTTTTGTAGGGTGATGAAATAATAATAATTTAGGCGATATTGCCCCCCCTGATTTTACTGAAAGACATCAACTACACCAAACTTGACTCAAGGCGCGATCGCTGAAAACTTAATCTCAACCTTCTGATTGAGAGTGCCAGCACTTTCCTGTAACTTCTCTGTAACATTGACAGCGATCGCATTTTTGTGATGAGTGGTTGGGCGATGTAACCAAATCACCTTTGGATGCGAACCATACAAAGGTGGCTCGGAGTGCAAATTCATAATCTATATTTTGTCTACCATTTTATTTTTACTAGTCTAACTAATTAGATATAGACGATAGTCACCGACAAAAACAAATAAGTAAAAATAGTTATAAAAATAGTTATAAAATTAGTTAAAAAATTTGACGAATAGTACAGTCATCTTAGATACTAAAGTATAGTTATGTAATACGAAACTATTAAAAATATATGGCAAAAATTAAACCACCAGTTCAACTCTCTGGCGATGCATTGTTAGAGAAAGTTAAAGAACTAGATCATCTGTCTAAAGAAGAAAAGGCTAAGGCTTGCGGATATGCAACCCTCACCAAAAACAACCAATCTCGCGTCAACTTGATGAAGTTTTATAATGCCTTGATGGCGGCTGATGGACTTGAACTTGAAGCGAAAGGTACTGGCAAAGGTGGACGTAGTGCTAGTTATCGGGTCAGTGTCCAAAAAAATGGTAACCTACTAATTGGTTCAGCCTATACTCAAATCATGGGTTTACAAGCTGGAGATGAGTTAGAAATTCGCCTTGGACGTAAACACATTCATTTACGTCAAGTTGGTGCTGACGACAACGAGTAAGATAAATTACAACAATTCTGCACGGTAAGTACTTTGCCACAATAAAACCAAGAAATAGGGATGTGCGGCTTTGCCGCACATCCCTATTTCTTGGATGAAAAAGGAGTAAAATTGTTGTGATTTACGTTATTGTGAAATTTTGCCCTTGTCTACTTGAAAAATTCTTGCTGAATTTAGCCATTGAGCATCAAAGGAGCCAAGATGAGTTGTCGTAATAATTGTCTGAACGCGATCGCCGATCGCATTTAACAAATAATCTTGGCGGTGAAGATCGAGTTCGGCGAGTACATCATCTAACAATAATAGGGGTGTCTCTCCGATCACTGATTCCAGCAATTCTAACTCGGCAAGTTTTAGGGCAAGTACTAGGGTGCGCTGCTGACCTTGAGAGCCGTACTCTCTTGCAGGTGTCGCATTAATCGTGAGGGCGACTTCATCGCGGTGGGGACCGACTAAACTTGTGCCTTGATGTTGTTCAATGGTTGTTTTTTGCAAAATCGTATCAAAAAAAGCTTGATGAATTTGCTCCACCGTATCGGTAGGCTCAAAGCTAAATTTGGGGACATAAGTAATTTCGAGATCTTCACTACCGCCACTAATTGACTGATGCCAAGTATGGGCGATCGGCGTTAACCTTTCCAATAAACGCGATCGCCTTCTAATTAAACGAGTCCCTGCGGTGACAAGCTGAGCATCCCAGAGCGCCATTTGCTGCGGATCGTATTTGATCATTCCCTGTTTAATTGACTTCAATAAAGCATTACGCTGTCGCAACACCTGATTATATTGCTGCAAAAGATTGATATAAATCGGCTCTAGTTGAATTAAAACTGTATCTAACCAATTGCGCCGACTCTCAGGACTACCGCGCACTAAATCCAGATCTAAACTGGAAAACATCACCGCATTCAGATTTCCCAAAAAGTCTAAATGCCTTGCCTGATTAACATTATTCACATTCAAAGTGCGCTTGCCACTGACTCGCATCCGCATCATTAATTCGATGGGATAGCTTTCAGGCGATCGCGATCGCTGACAAATGGCTTTAATCTCGGCGATCGCTTCCCCATTTCGCACTAAATCACGATCTTTGCTAACACGGTGCGATCGCAAAGTTGCTAATAGCAAAACAGCTTCAAGTAAGTTGGATTTACCTTGGGCATTATTGCCCACAATTACAGTTTTGGGCGCAGTGAAGGTGACTTCCTGATCGATGTAGTTGCGAAATTGCTGAATATGTAAGGACTTGAGGTACATTCACGCGGATGGATGCTATTTGCCGAATCTTTAGGATAATGCTTTTTAGGACGTAAACCCAAAAAGATGATTGGCGGCACGAAGTGCCGCCAAGTTGCGGTTTGGGCAGCAGCTTG
>JANMFC010000180.1:0-5681 GCA_031377675.1 Pseudanabaena sp. OTE_70b_metabat_355
CGTGATGCTAGATAAAGCGGTGCTAATCGATTATCACATTACCGAACAAGTGCAAAGGTTGAAGGAAAGCTATCGATTGTCCCAAATCCAAATCGGACAATTTGCAGGACTGAATGTATTTCTGAGCAGATTTGGCTCAGAAGTGAATGGGTATATCGGTATGAGTATCAATTCAGGCTATGAATTTAACGCAGAGTGCCAGCAGCCCCATAGTTCACTGTTACATGTGGTGAGAAATGCGATTTCTGCCAAGCTAACCACAGCTCAAGAAAATCTCGAACGAGATCGACAAGAACTGCCAATACTGCAAAATCGAGTCAGTCAACCCTTTGAGCAAGCACAGGAATACGAGCAGAAATCAAATCGGCTAGGATTTCTGAAAGAGATGTTTGATGCGATCGCCCATGAATCTCCTGTAGACGATAGTGGAGCGGACTATGGATTAGAGGGAGAAGACTTGGAAGAATCGCGAGAAATCTTCTGGTCAAGAGACTCCAGTGCGGCTTCACTAGAGCCACCATCAACAGCGATCGTGGAAGTACTGAGGCAAAGGACATTTGAGGATTGGGTAGCCCAAGACTCTGAGAACTGGCTTGAACAAATCGCGCAGATTGTGGGCGATCTCGATCTTCCTATAATTAGCATGAAACTACCAGAGCCAATTGTATTCAAGTCAATGGCGGACTTTACAGTAGTAGGTAAACAGCTTATGATTCCGCAAAAGAATGCAAATGAGCAAAGAGAACAATTGAAATTGTTTTAACTAATTAAGTATGGGAGTGAGTATTCCTTTTTGGGATGCTTACTCCTGTGCTATGACTTTACTAGATAATCCTTGTAACAAAAAATTCTATTAATGGACAACGCATTACCAACTTTGCCTTTAGATATCGATATTGAAAGCAAAATCGTCTTAAAAAAACTTGCAAAAGCGCATCAAGCACTGGCTGAGTTAAAAGGAGTCGCTGCAAGTATTCCTAACCAAAGCATCTTGATTAATACTCTATCTTTGCAAGAAGCGAAAGATAGCTCAGCAATAGAAAATATCATCACAACCCATGATGATTTGTATCGAAGCGATAGTCTTGCCGAGCAGTTTGTCAGTGTTGCCACAAAAGAGGTATATAACTATGCCACAGCACTGCGAAACGGATTTACACAAGTTAAACAGACAGGACTATTGACGAATAATGACATCCTAAAAATACACGCTTGTATAGAAGAAAATCGCGCTGGTTATCGTAAATTATCAGGTACTGCATTGAAGAACGATCAGACAGGAGAGACAGTTTATACACCACCACAGCATTATGACGAAATAGTAGCTTTGATGAGCAATCTCGAAAAATTTATAAACGATGATACCCTCTGTGATTGGGATGAACTGACCAAAATGGCAGTAATCCATCACCAGTTTGAAAGCATACATCCGTTTTATGATGGCAACGGTAGGACAGGGAGAATCATCAATATTTTGTATCTGGTAAAGCAAGGATTACTCGGAAGTCCCGTTCTCTATCTTTCACGCTATATCAACCAATCCAAAGCTGAATATTATCGTTTGTTGCAAGAGGTTCGCACCGAAGGAAATTGGGAAGAATGGCTACTATTCATGCTAGAAGGGATTGAGCAGACTTCTCGACAAACCATAGTGCTAATTCAGAGCATCAAGGATTTGATGCAGCAATACAAAACCAAATTACGAGGAGAACTTCCTAAAATCTACAGTCAAGACTTACTCAATATTATTTTTAGTCATCCCTATAGCAAAGTAGAATTTGTTATCCAAGGTTTACAGGTGACGCGCCTCACCGCAACAAGATACTTAAACGAAATGACCAGAATAGGATTGATGAGCAGGCAAAAACTGGGACGGGATAACTACTACATCAACATTGCGCTGTTTAATTTATTGAGTAACGTGCATGAAAAGTAGGCGATATGTATAGAAAAACCTACTTTTCTATACATATCGTGAAAACATGTATAGAAAAACCTGTTTTTCTATACATATCGGTCTTAGCCTGAATTTTCCTTAAAAACGAAAAAACTATAATTGCCAGACTAGATATGGTGTTTATGCATGTTTTAAGTCGTAAAGCTTGCCGAAAATCCTTAGCAGGAGATTTGTAGAAAATTAATTTGAGGAGAAAGCCCGAAACAATGAGCCTGAAATACAACATATCCGACCTACCGAGTGGCAGTGAATCACGGCAAAGCCATGTAGAATTCATTCGCGTGAATCTTGAGCTACTGCTAGCAATAGCATGGCACGGCTACAAAAGCGAAGGCAGAGGTGCAATCATCATCGATGTCAATAAATCCAAAGAATCGCAAATCGGCATCAGCCCCTATCAAAAATGGCTGAACTCTGAAAGCTATGGCTGCTACCTAAGCCAAACTACAGCAGAGCACATTGCTAATGAATCAGGACAGCCAAACCCATTTCAAAAGGATGAGAAAAGGCAAATCAGGGACTACAAACCAGAAAACCAAGTCGTAGTCTGCTTTATCCGCACCGATGGCGGCTTTAGCTCCTATGTAATCGCCCATCCATTCCTGACGGCAAAACAAGCCTACGAAGCCAACAAAACCCGCCTGCAAGCCGAATTCGCCGTAGAAAAACCCGAATAACCCCAAACCCAATATTCAACCCCAAAAAGCCTCCCGATGCAGATCGAGAGGCTTAATTTGTTATGGAGTCAAATATGACCACCAAAAGATACAAAAGCATCCTGTGTGGACTATTGCTACTAGCGATCGCCATCCATCCAGAGCATCATCACATCGAAGAAAAGCATCCACAAATTCACTGGCAAACTCGCCGTCAGCGCAAGTATTGGCATAAAAAGCCTAAGAGAGCTTAGAGGCTTTTAGCGATTAGCTTTTAGCCAATCAACATTCAATAAAACCAACCAATAACAAAAAGCTAACGGCTAACAGCTAACAGCTAACAGCTAACAGCTAATAGCCAATAGCTAACTAACAGTCAAAAACAATGAATACAACAGCAATGATTGCTACACAGCAAGCTCTGATCGACAAGGGAGCCGAGTACTTAGGCGACCTAATCGCATGGTCAATCAGTGCCGAAACCAGACTAAGCGAAGTCACCTTGAAACGAGCCGCAGAGCAAGTCAACCTCGACTTCGGCTACCTCCCCGAAAGCCCCAACAAACTGAGCGCCTTCAAAAATGCCCGTACCAAAACTCAAACCCAACTGAGTAATCACAACCTGCTCATCCGTCAAATCTCCAATAACGGCGTACTGGTCTATGGATTCGTCCTCGAGAACAAAAACGAGAAAGACAAAAAGCTCCGCTACAGCCAACTCGCCTCCTATACCTTCGACAAGAGCAAAGAAACGAGCAATTGGAACCGAGAAGACTGGAGCTATGAAAATGAATCTCTGATTGACATCGCCAGAACCACCTTTGACAAATGGTACACATGGAGCCAAGAAATCACCAGCAAAGAAATCCGCGCCATGCTCACCGAATTTGTGAAGAAATCTGGAGTGCCATTTCGGGAACGCGGCGGCACATACTTTGTCGCCCGTAGTTATCGGTTAGAACTAACCGCCTTCCGCGAACTACTACCCCTGATCCACAGAGAAAACAACATCCGTTGGATGCCGATCGCAGGCATTGGCGACATGGACATCATTGCTAGGCAATCCTTAGAAAAAGAAGTGCAGTCGATGTCCAGTTATCTAGACGAACTGCTAGACCCAGAGAAAGTATCCGAAACAAAAGGTAGCACCCTGAAAAACCAACTCAAGGTGTATCGGGAAGTAGAACACAAAACGAAAATGCTATCCGAGCTATTGCAATTTCGCTCCGACGCACTCACCGACAAACTCGCCAAACTGCGACAACGTTGCCTGAATGTATTGGAAGAAATTTCAACTTCCACAGCAGTCGAAAATCCAGAAAATCAATCCCATCAAACAGAAGAAATCATCTCTGAATTAGAAGAAGAAACCAATACTATTGAAACCAGTTTAATTCCAGAAACAAAGGAAGAAAGCCCAGACAACCTATTTGATCTTGGCTTCTAGCGAAGGATCGCGGGAGTAGCCAACGCGCTACTCCCCATCAAAACATCAAAGATAAAAGGAACTTAAAAATGATCGCCACCGAAATTGCGAAAACAAACGGACATGTAACCGCCTTGACCGTAACCCATAAATCCCCATCCGAGAAATTGCAACAACTGCGAGAACAATTGAAAGCCGCGTACCTAGACCGCAGCGAAGCGATCGACCTAATCATCGTCGGACTGCTATCGAAAATGCATGTTTTCTTAGGAGGCAAACCAGGCACAGGCAAAACCGAACTCGCAAAAGCAGTCTCAGACGCAATCACAGGAACCACCTTCTTTCATTACCTGATGACCAAAACCACCGTCGCCGAAGAAGTATTAGGAGCACCCGACCTCGCCGAACTGCAAAAAGGCAAATTCGTGCGTGACACCGAAGCCATGTTACCCGAAGCTCACCTCGCCCTCATGGACGAAATTGGCAAAGCTAACAGCATTGTCCGCAACTCCGCATTAGGACTGATGAACGAACGGGAATTTCTAAACGGCAAAACCAAACTGCAATCACCATTAATCACCATGATTGGCTGTTCCAACGAACTTCTAGACGGCGAAGAAGACGGAGCCTTCTGGGATCGGCTGAGCCTACGGTACATGGTCGATTATCTAGGCGACGAAGACCTGAGAACCTTACTGCTACGCAAGACAAGCAACATCAGCGCCCCCCAGATCACCACCATGCTGAGCCTAGCCGAACTAGAGCAAATGCAAACCGCCGTAAAAAACGTACCCTTCCCCACCCCAGTCATCGACTCCCTAATCGACCTCCAACGGGAACTGAAGAAAGAAAACTTCATCGTCAGCACCAGAAAATACGTGCAGATTGTCACCATCCTCAAAGCCTATGCCTACTTGCAAGAAGAACCCGAAGTCAGCGAAGACAGCTTTGAGATTCTCAACCACGTAATCTGGAATCATCCCAGAGAGCAAACACTGATCAGAAGAATCGTCGCCAAAGTAGGCAATCCCGTAAATATCCAAGCCCAAGAAATCCTCACCGCCATCATCGAAAAGCTAGCAGACTTAGGAACCTGTCCCCCCAATGGCACAAAGAGACAGCAAGACGAATGGGCCACCGAAGGATCGGGAGTTCTATCTGATATCCGAAATCAGATTGACAAACTCCAAAGTCTAATTACTCAACATCCGCACAAGGCGAAGAAAGCGCAGCAAGTACTAGCTGAAATTGAAGCCAAGAAGAAACCATTACTCGCGAAAGTTAGTGAAATCATGTTCGGCGCATAGAACCAACCAAAAGAGAGCAGATAGTCTGCTCTCTAAACTTTCTCAACTCATCAAAAACTAAAATGCAAGAACCATTAGTATATGTAATCCCCAAATGGACAGAGTTATGTGTAGATGACTTCAAAGAGAAATCATCCAGACTGAGTGAAGTCATCGAAGAAGGCGAAAGCAAAATCTACAACTTTGAAACCTTCGTCAGCGAAACCTATCATCGCCTATACGATCGCCATCCCAACCGACTCGAAGACAACGCCATCAAACCCGAAAACAAAATCTGGATCGCCATCCATCAACAGATGAGCGAACTAGAAGCATTCCAGAAATTTAGTAACCGA
>JANMFC010000202.1:0-3691 GCA_031377675.1 Pseudanabaena sp. OTE_70b_metabat_355
AATTGAGGCTTGCCAATGTCGTAAATCCAGAATTCAGCGTAATCACATTGCTTGTGCCATGCTGGTTTGGCATCATCTTAAACGTTTAGCTTTTCAAGCTAGTAAAACTATCTACCAACTCAAGTTTGAACTTTTATCTGATTATTTGCGGACTCAACTTCAGAATCCTTCTATTCCTATGCTTCTTGCGTAAGTCCTACTTTCACGCATCCTCGATATGTCTGCACTAAAACGCGATATTGGAGTGGTTCCCAATACTCCTCTAGCGATCGCCTTAAAAGAAACAATGGATTACTTACCAAAGTTGAGTCATACCGATGACAAATGTGATTACACTACGCAATTAGATGCGATCGAGCAAGCAGTCGATCTAGGCTATGCAGAAGGGGAGCATCTCACTTTGGCACTGAGTAATTATACTTAGAAGCGAAAGCCCATAAAATCGTTCTTTTTACAATATCAGTATTATTGCAAATAAATGAATTTCACTATATTTTCTTTTTACGCAAACCTGAAATGACATATTTTCGTCATGAGTATTTATACTTAGCGCCAAAGTGGGATGCTCCCATGCAGAAGTATTAAAATCCGTTTTAGAAGCAACTTCTCACAAAGAACGACTGCCTATCGATCAACGTATGAATATAGAACCACCAAATTATTTCTTGCGACCGTAAAGGATAGAATTGCTGCACAATCAATACGTGATGACCTCAGATAGAAACTAAACCAGAATTTAGTTGGTTCTTTTGGGATTGTGACTTTGGCGACTTTATCAATAAATATGGCTATAGCTAGGGCGATTTTCGGAGATATCAAGTTGATTGAGCTTAATTTGTCGATTTCCGATTTCGTTTTGTGTCGTAATCAACCAACTCATTCAGAAAACAAAACAAGCGTCTGTAATAGTAATGCCATAAGTTCACGGATCGCTCAATATGAAAACCGATTACTTGATCGTTAGCAGTGGTTTATCAGCATTGACCTTTGGTTCGCTCATGGCAAACTCTGGTAGTCCTGCCAAACGAGCGTTTTTGCTGGTGTCCTAATGGTAATTCCTATGGCTCTAGCCTAACACCACGCAATATGGGACTCGGCAGATTGAATCACGAAACTTCGCTCAATCATTTCTATTTCTGTAATGCGTCATCTGGTTACCCTAGTTTCGCCCCTACGATTTGGACAGGTGCATTGCTGTATCAAAGATTATCAGGTGATGTGATTTTAGGTGAAATTCCAAAATCCAGTTAAAAAGCAAAGGTTAAGATCCCCGACTTTTTTTGTAAATTTGCAAGTTATCTTTGCTTGTCTAGAAAAAGTCGGGGATCTGGGCATTTACAGATTTCGTTTGCTGATTTAATTATCCATTTTATAAATTGAGAATTCTATTATGAAAATCGCGATTATTGGTGGTGGCGCTAGTGGTATGGTCACAGCCTACCTCCTCGATAAACAGGGACATCAAGTTACTGTTTTTGAGCGACAGTCTAGTTTAGGCGGACATATTCGGACATTGAACAAAAATGTGCTGCCGAACCAATCCGATTGTCAGGAAGTTCTCGAATGTGGAGTAATCGAATTTCCATCAGTGTTTCATAACTTTATGCAACTGATGGAAGAACTGGGCGTGGAACTCGAACCCGTTGATATCGGCTCAGCCATGTTTTTTAAAAATGGTAGTCACTATCTATCGGGAGTCGTAATCCGTAAGAACTTCACAGGTATTCGCCGCCTAATTGAATATTTGCATCTTGATACAATCTATGCCAGTTCCGTAGGATTGTTGCTCAAAATCAAATTTGCAGGCGCAAAAGAGTTCGACAATCATCCTCTGTCGCAATACTTGAAAAGCGTTTGCGATCGCAATACTTGGCTAAAGTTACTGGTCATGTATAGCTACTCAATGCCGATGGAAATGATTGACGACTTTCCCGCAGAATTAGCGATGCCAGTTTTGCGAGACGATGTTGCGGTTAAATGGTTCAGGATTAAAGGTGGCGTGTATTCCTATATTCAAAAAATCTTGGCGAGATTTAAAGGCGAAGTCGTTCTCAATGAAGAGATTGACCATATTTTTAGAAGTGCCAATGCTGTCAAAATTGTGCGATCGCAGGGCAAAGTTCAAGAGTTCGATAAGGTCGTATTTGCGACTCCACCTGACCAAGTGCTGTCGCTACTAGCCGATCCGACTGAATCGGAATTCAAACGGTTTGCAGGATGGAGAGCAAATTATGTAAATAGCATTGTCCATGAGGATAGCTCTATGTACGATCGCTATGACATCAAACAACCGACAGAATTTGACTTCTTTCAAACAGACACTCGTTGGGGCTACAACAGTTGTCTCAATCAGCTTTGCGATATCGCATCACCGCAAAAATATTTCTTGTCTTACCAACTTGAGGAGCTAATTGCTCGCGATCGCTTTATCCACATCCAAAAGCATCACACGCCGTTATATACCACCGAATCTTTTAAGTATCGCGATGAAGTGGTTGCTACTAATGGTGAGAATAATACTTATCATGCTGGAGCATATCTCGGTGATGGTCTGCATGAAGGGGCGATCGCCTCAGCCTATCGAGTTGCGGAACTGGTTGGAGTAGAGCAACTTAGCGTTACTGTTTGACCCATACAGAGACAGAGCCACCATTGCAACAAAACTCCGCCCAGCCTTCATCATTGGTGGTCACAGGCTCATCAACATGCTCCGTAATATCGATATAGGTACTATTAGGATGTCCGACATTCATCCATTTCCGTCCGTCTTCGCCGTTACTAAGTACTACTGCCATACCACCAGAATGATCTTCATCGCCCAATCTTGTCCAACCAATCGTATTAGGATGGTCAAAATAGTCTAACTGCTCGCCATAGCAATAGGTTTGTCGTGCAAAAAGAAACTTATCAAGCAGCCATTGGTGGCTCTCCATCCAAATTTCGTACTCATTGCCATCTTTACCCCAATCCTTGTAATGTGCGCCGTAATAATCACCGTAAAAAATACAAGGATATCCTTCTTGTCGTAGCAAAATCAGTGCGTAGGCAAGGGGCTTAAACCAAGCTTCGACAATTGATTCTAGGGACTGCAATGGCTGAGAGTCATGGTTTTCTACCAAAGTAACTGCGAGAGTTGGCTGCACTTTGACCAAGGTGTTTTCAAAAATTTGGCTGAGGTCATAATCTTCACCTGCTTGACTGGCAAGATGGAAATTTAAATGCAAAGGTGCATCAAATAGATCGACCTTGCCCTCAGTAATAGCGATGAAATTATTTAAAGCTTCTACTTCGTAAGACCAATATTCTCCCACCGCAAATAAATCCCGTTTGGCATGGTGGCGCACATGATCTAGCCATTCTGGAAAGAAACTTGCTGATACATGCTTAACCGCATCAAATCGGAATCCATCGATATTTGTCGTATCATAAATCCATTCTCCCCAGTATTTAAGTTCTCCTTGCACTTCAGAATTTTGCATGTCAAGGTCGCAACCCATCAAATAATCAAAATTCCCCTTCTCAAGATCAACATCATTATCAAAAGATTTTCCTTTTAGTAGATAGATAGCATCTTCCCCTTCGTTGTAGGCGTTGTAATCGATCGCATCGAAATGCCACCAATGCCATTCCATCGTAGAGTACTTGCCCTTACGCCCATCAAAGGTGAAATGAGTCCAAGCTTTAATCTTTT
>JANMFC010000299.1:0-5207 GCA_031377675.1 Pseudanabaena sp. OTE_70b_metabat_355
GATTTCAAGGGCTATCACTGGATGGACGATTCTTATACTGGTCAAGATGGATTTGGTCCTGCTTGTTTGCCTTTTGGCTGTAAGGGGCCTGTGGGCAATCATCCCTATGGGCTGGCGGCGAGGGTGGCTATTTCTAGTCCGAGTGAGGCTAATGGTCGGTTACAGACTAAGCTTTATTTTCATGCCTGTTGGACGATTCCCTTTGTCGGTTATACCTGTACTCCCTATGCTTTGCCTGCGGGTGGTTTGCCTTTTATTACTTACAATGAGAAGGATTCGTTTTTGTTTTTACCGCCTGGCTCTCAGGTTACGGGTAACAACTACAACTACCCTAGCTATAAACCTAATACTTGTTCTACTAGTGGTTCGCCGATCGCTCCGAGTCAGTTGGATTCGTTGAGTAAGGCTGTGTTTAATGCTTCTAGTGAGGCAAGAGGGATTAGCGAGTCGGGGGCGGCTGAAGCGATTCCTTTGATTATTCAAGCATGTTCTAAATATGGGGTGACGGATTCCGCGCAGCTTTCCTATGTTTTGGCGAGTACGCTCCATGAGAGTGATGGCTATGGCACGATGAATGAGTATGGCAAGCCTAATTATGATTCTTGCGGCTACGGTCGTGGTTATATTCAGCTTACTTGGTGTTCCAATTATCAAAAGGCTGCCGATTTTCTCGGTATTCCCGATTTGGCGACGAATCCAGATCTCGCTACCGATCCGAAAGTGGCGGCGGATATTGCTTGCGGAGGTATGAAGACGGGGATGTTCACGGGCGTGGGTTTGAGCGATTACATCCCTGCTGGTGGTAGTCCCGACTATACGGCGGCGAGAAAGATTGTTAACGATAATGATAAGAGCAATCTGATTGCTGATTATGCGAAGACAATTCAAACGGCGATCGATGGTGTGAATAGTTCTGCTTCTGGCAATTCTCCTGCAACTCCTGCTGCGGTTCCGACGGTTGCTTCGGTCTGTAGTTCTAGCAATACGGGTTCTCAAGCTTATTCGGGTAAGCCGATTAATGGTTGGTGTGACCCTTTGCCTGATGGGATTCAGACGCATCCTTTTGGTGAATATCCCCACGGTGGTCCGCCTCCCCATGTTCACGGTGGTATCGATATTGCTGGCGTTGATGGCGCTACGGTTTATGCGGCGGCGGATGGGGTTGTCGTTGATGTGGAAGGCTCCTGCTCCGTTGGTGATATGGGTTGCGGTGGCGGTTATGGCAATTTAGTTGTTTTGCAACATTCGGGCGATCGGCAAGGCTTGTTTACTTTGTATGGTCATAATGCTCATCCTCTGGTCAATAGGGGAGATCTGGTTAAGTGTGGTCAGCCGATCTCGATTCAAGGTACTACTGGTGCTTCGTTTGGCGATCATTCTCATTTTGAGGTTAAGACTTCCGAAGCCAGTGGTACGGTCAGTCCCAAGTCTGTGGGGGTTCCGAATATGCAGTCGTAATATTGAGTTTGCTGTGTCTTGGGTTTTTATTTAGTTATTAGTTATTGAGGAGTTTATGAAGTTTAGATCTTTCGGGTTTCGGGTTTTGGTTCTAATCATTTTTGCGCTGATCGCTTTTGCGATTCCTGCGATCGCTCAGCGGGCAAGTTCTTCTGGTAATGTGAAAAGTTGGATTTGGACTGAGGTTGATTTGGCTCCTGTTGTTGCTCCTTTGCGGGTTAGTCTCGAACCGACTGGAGTGCCTTTGCGTTTGCCAACTAAGACTTTTGTGAATGGTGCAAAACCTTTGCAGGTTTATCTTGATTTTGGTAAGCCTAGCGCCAATGGATACGATATCAGTATCGGCTATAGAAAAGGTTGTGATTTTGCTAATTCTTGTCGGATCGGTTCTATGGAAGCGAGAAGGCTTTCGGAGCGCTCTCCATCTCTTGATAAGGCTCATCCTCCTGAACCAGATGTGAATGGGGTTGTCCGTCATCGTTCTGATGAAGAGGCGGGGTCGGTTAGTTTAGCGGGTGGTATTCAAGGTTATTTTGTGCCTTGGGTCTGTGGCGCTAGTTGTAATGATGCTCAGGTTTATTGGGATGAAAATGGTTTTCGCTATGCGGTTGGGATTAAGGTTGGGAATAAAAATAATTTGATTCAGATGGCTAATTCAGCTATCTCGCAAATTTGATGAATTCCTGTTCCTTAAATTCTAATATCTATTAATAGATATTAGAGAAAACCCAATTCCATTTAGCAGATTTGCATATAATAGATATAGTTTCACTACACTTTAATAGATTCAGAATGTTCCAAAAAGACATAAATCAATTTTCAAGCAATCCTACCTTTCACATTCAGGATAAAATCGACAGACATGTTTTAGTAACCCCAAAAGAGTACTGTGATAAGTGGGTTTCCAAAAAAACAGGAATTTATCCAGATCAGAGGGGTTATAATTCTGCTTGTGTAAGGGAGTTATCCAATGTTTTGGGTTTATCTAAAATTGCTATTAGGAAGTGGGGCAAGGATTTTAACAACCATCCCGACTATATTCGCGTCAATCTTGGCAATGTCGATAAGCTCAATGATATCGCAGTGATTCTCGCAAGAAGATAGTAAAATTATCGCTACATTGACATTAAATTAAAGCGCTATTTTAGCGCTTTTTTTGTTTGTATCTTATCGCCTATTTTTGTGGCGATCGGGCGATGTTGTCTAGGACTACTGTGCAGGTTATGGGTTGGGAATAGTCAGGAATAGACTAATTCAGGTTCATTGATGAGGCGTAATAGCTTGACAGGTTCAATTGTTTCCATAGCGAAGGTATTGCCTTTTTTATCGGTAAAGTCGATTAGGAATGCTTTGTTATCAAAGGACATTAAAACTGTTCCCATTTGTCCTCGTCGCAGTAGGATTTGCTTATGAGTGATTTTATGAGTAGCGATCGCCTCTTCTGTTAAAGCAACAAGGTCATATTCTTGGATGTCGTTCATAGTTCAGACAGTAGCGTTCGAGTTTATCTCCCAGTTCGGCTCTGTCCCCGTTGGGAAGTTTCATTGGCTTAAATGATTATACTGTAGTGTCAATTCTAATGCTTTTTAGGCAGGTATTTTTAGGTGTATAGCTCATGCTGATGCCTATAAGTGCTTGTAGTCATGAGCTTTAGTGAATTGTAGCTAATGCTCTAAGAGTAAGTAGACTGGAGGATTCGATCACCCAATCGTTGTAGGTTTTCGCCGAGGCGATCGCTTCTAGGATAATTTGCATGATAGAGCTAGGTTATGGATTCAACAATGTCAATCTCTAGAGGATTGATTAATAGTTGCAGGAGATCGCCATATTTAATCTTGGGAATAGGAACTGCAACTAACTCCATCACAGAAGGATTGTGAAAATGTCGAATTTTCGTTTCTGGATGTGGGTAATAGATCCAGCCATCGTAGCTTTCATCGTTATAAATGACTGAACATCGGGAAAATGAAAAGTCTTCAGGCGGATGAGCCTCTGTCCAATTCACCTGCTGAAAAGTGAACTGTGGGCTGTTCATGATCCAGATATAAGGTGAAATATCTACGTTTAGAGTGCCACTAAAGTAAGGTGATAAATCAAGCCCTAACTCTTTAAAAAAGGGTGTTTGTGTAAGAATTGTGCCTGCGGGGTATGGACTGTTTGAGGATCTGCCAGAAGCAACCTGATGCCCTTGTAGCAGTTTTCCATATATTTTTTGTTGAGGCATATGTGTGTACATCAATGATATCGGAATCTAATTATGAAAATCCTTTTAGTAGCATTGTTCGCACTGTCCGAATAAACAAAACTTAAGTAATGACTTTTTGAGCAACGAAGACTAACCATGATTGGTTTTCGATAGGCATACCTGTTGGACGATAATAATGCCTAAGAATTTGAAACTGTGCTTCTAAAAGTTTTGGAGCTAGGGTTTCATATTCCCAACCACTCACATAGCGATAACCCGTAGGTCTTTCGGCAAAACCTTCGTGATTTCCTCGTACCATCGACATCACTAAAATCCCGCGATCGCACAGGGCATAGTGTAAATGCTTAAGCACCCGCAGCATTTCGACTTTGGGTACATGGATCAGAGAAGCATTGGCAAAGATTCCATCAAAGTGATTATTCGGGAGATCAAGACTTAAAAAACTTTGTTCCCATACTGGACAACCAGCCGCCTGTTTCGCCATTTCTACAAATGAGGGAGTAGCATCTAGTCCCGTTACTTTATGCCCCATAGCCTGAAATGCAACTAGATCTCTGCCTGGACCACAACCAAGATCCAAAATTTTGCCTGGTACTCTAGGCATGGCTTCGATCAACGCTTCACGATTTTGGGATACGTCATGCTCCCAAGTGCCGACGCGATAGGACTCTGCGGTAAGTTCATATTCTGAGATCGTGATCTGTTCGTGTTTTTCCATGCTGTGAATAGAGATTTTATAGTGAAAAGAAATAGTTAATTAGAGTTGACTATTATGGTCAAATTTTACCCTCCAACAACTTTAGTAATACCATTACACATTTGAAAGTGATTATTGTTTTATGATGGAAAGTATAATCAGTCTCCTTCAATACTTTAAGATTGCTTTGCTTATTAAGATCTGGCTTAACTTTTATTAAGAACCAGTTTGAAAAGGACAGCCAAAGCTTTTCGTAGGCGATCGGCATTACTCTGCAATACCTTTAATCGATGGATTATCGCGGGTCGCATCATAATTTACTTGCAAATATTTTTGCAGACCTCCCCAACTATATTTTTTGCCTAATTCGTTACCTTGAATGATTTCGTTGCCGATGCTGTAGGAAATACCTTTTATTTTGTTAGTGCGCGTGTATTTGACGTAGGTTTCTATTCCCGACTGTTTTAATTCTTCGATAAACTGCGGCATAGTCATGCCTACGGTGATTTTTTCATCAATCGTATTGGCGATGTGCAATGGGTCGAAGGCATTTTGGATATTTGGTTCGTCATTGGTTACTTTTTCGTTTTTTTCGTGGTTGCTGGTAACTGTCTCTCCTTGCTGATTTGATTTAGTTTCTAGTCGTTTGAGTATTTTTGGCAGCGAGTAAGCACTTCCCAAATGATATCCAGCCATGCTCACGCTATCAAGTTTGTAGCTGATTCCTTTTGGTATGCTTTGACGGTCTCGACAGATTTTTACTTCAACTCCGTCTCGTTCTAATTGCTGTAGCAACTCTTGCATAGTAGTTACATTTGCCAATGCACTATCGATCTTATCGGCAAG
>JANMFC010000436.1:0-4450 GCA_031377675.1 Pseudanabaena sp. OTE_70b_metabat_355
TGAGAGAACTGTATGGTGCATCAACTGCCGACTGGCGCAAAAGACTTACTTCCCCTAGATGTTGCTCAAAAGCATTGGATCGAAAGCCGTATTCAGCAAGTATTTCAGTCTTGGGGCTATCATCGCATCATTACCCCAACCGTCGAGCATTTGCGATCGCTGACCGCAGGTGGAGCCGTTGAACCTGAATCGGTAATTCAATTACATAGCAGCAGCATTGAGATTTTAGGGCTGCGTCCCGAATTTACTGCATCGATCGCTAGAGCTTATGCGGTTCGTTTGGGTGGAAATGCGACTTCATGCCCTCAACGCCTCTATTACAGCGCCAATGTATTTCGCCGCAAAGCCGATAACACTTCTCAAGAATCATTTCAAACAGGCATAGAATTGCTGGGCGGGGCAGGATTGCTGGCGGATGGCGAGATCTTGATGCTTTTAGCTGCAAGCCTTGATCGTGTGGAGTTGCCAGATTATCGCATCATACTCGGTGATGCCAGATTGACGAGAGCCTTGCTCGATCTCTTACCCGAACAATACCGCTCTAAAGTTCGCCAAGCTCTAGCCAGTCTTGATCGCATTGCCATCACGGAGATGGATTTACCCGTCGATGTCAAAGGCTATGCTCTGGAATTAATTGACTTGCGTGGCAAACCCAAAGATGTACTCAGCCGATTGGCTACTAGTGCATGGACATCAGGACTAACAGGTGAAATTAATTACCTCAAGTCACTAATCGATCTCTGGGAAAGTTTAGGAACAGCTTTAGGCGATCGCTTAATCCTCGATCTCAGCTTTATGCAAACCTTTGACTATTACACAGGGCTTGTATTTGAAGTCGCTTGTAATAACTATGTTGTTGCCCAAGGTGGGCGCTATGACGGACTACTTGGTATTTATCATCCTCAAAATGTTAGCTATCCTAGTATTGGTTTTTGCATCAATATTGAATCTTTACAGCAAGCTCTGCAAGCACAATTACCCAAAACTCTGCCCAACTCTGATTGCTTAGTTGTCGCCAAGACTCCTGAATCGATGCCCGCCGCCTTTGCCCATGCGTCAAAATTGCGTCAACTCCCTGCTAGCCAAGCGATCGAGTTAGAGCTAGAGTTCCGTTCTCCTGATGCGGTGAGAGATTATGCACGATCGCGTGGTATTTCGGCGATCGCATGGGTAAGTGATGATGGCGCGATCGTGGAAGAGCGTGGGGATGTTTGTTGAGAGTTTTGTAAAAATTCTCCGACCGCGTTTAATTCAAAAAAGCCTCAATCTTACTCGCTTCTAGCAAGCTCCTTTTGATGCAATCACCTAGCGCCACACCGCCGATAAAATTAGCACTGATATATAAGCCTTGCGACTTCTGCAATTCAGTCTCCACGGTCGCAAGGCGCTGTAGATGTCCGATTTCATATTGAGGAATCGCTTTATCCCATATATGCACTGCGATCGCCTTAGGTTCTATCTTTGTATCAGGACGGAGAATCGTTCGTTTTAGATCTTGATGCACTGCTTGGATGATCTCAGATTCTGAAAGTTTGGCTAGGGCAGGATCGAGAGTACCACCGATGAAATTGAGCAGTAATTGCCAACCTTCAGGAGCGCGACCTGCAAATAAACTCGATGACCAAATCGTTCCTAAAGTCCGCACACCTTGAGTACGGGGAATCAGATTCCCAAAACCTTTCATATCGTAGGCAAATTCAGTCTTGGGATAGGCGAGAACGACACAAGCCACAGTCGGATAGAAAATTTCACTCAAAGCTTGACTTGCCCTTGGCAAATAATCTTGCAATAATTTCGCGGTGACATAGGCAGGTGTCGTCAATACCACCGATCGCGCCGTGACAATTTCTTCCCCTGTCGGCGTATCAAACTTAGCCGTATAGATTTCGTCTTGCTTAGCAAGCGATCGCAAAGTCCATTGTTGTTTTACGGCTGTGCCTTGTTCTCTAAGCTTAGCGGCGATCGCTTCAGGCAGCATTTTGATACCTTGACGAAAAGAACCTAGTTCCCCCGATTTTGTTTTTGGCAGATCAGCATTGTCTAATTTTTGAGCTTTACGCAGCTTCAATGATTGGACGGCTCCCGCAATTAATCCACCATAGTTAGCTTCGAGTCGATAAATTTTAGAAAAAGCCGCACTGGCACTCAATTTTTTGGGATCTCCTGCATAGACTCCAGAAATAAATGGCGCAACTAAGTTTGCTACTGCTTGTTTACCTAACAATCGTGAGAAGAATTGATCGACTGATTCTTCTCCCGCCATCGCAGGACGCGCAAAGCCCAAAGCACCTAGAGCTAAACGGATTTTGCTACCCAAATTTAAGACTTTGGTGGCGATCGCGCTTGCTGGACTCATCGGCAATGCATTTAATTTGCCATCAAGAAACACAAAACGCGGTAACTTGCCATCGGCGAGGACTAACTCATCTTTGAGTCCCACCTGTACGGCTAGTCGTAAAAGTTCAGGCGCAGGCTGAAAACTATTTGGTCCTTCTTCCCAGAGGTAGCCATCGTCATTTTTGACTGTGGTGATTGCTCCACCGACTCGATCCTGTGCTTCGGCAACCAAGACGCGGTAATTTTTATAAATCGCCAATTCGTGGGCGATCGTTAGTCCCGAAATTCCTGCCCCCACAACAAGAACATCTAGTGGTTGATTGGTTACTACAGATTGGGCGGAGTTCATATACTTGGCTAGTGAGTCGATTGAGCAGTTTTTAGCTTAACAAACGAAGCTACGCTTGTTTTGCGATACAGCGCAAAACGCTGACATAAAAACCAAAAAAAGTTTAAAAGTGCTGCTTTGCAGTACTTTTAAACTTTTTTTGGGTAAATATTTAATTACAAGCGAGAGGCTAGTCTCTCAAAATCTGCTTGAGTGCTAGAAAGCATTCTGCTACGACTATCTGGGTTGCGATCGCTGCTCAAATTTGGAACGAGGTTACGAGCTTGCAAAGCCATGTGTAACTGTAAATGAGTTACATAATCACTCAGGTCGCCTGGAATATAGCCTTCAGGAAGCGCTAAAGATTTATTGATAGCCACCGCATTACCTCTCATTTGATGTTCAACTTAAACGTAAAATTTTCAGTTTTGCCTTTAATTGGTTTTAAACTAAACCAACTAATTAAACAAACTTTATCTATGACTTCCGACATAGAATCTATCATACAGGGAGACTAATAAAGTTTGTGAAGATACGAAGCTTAATCTTTGGATCAATTACTTAACAATAGTGATACAAAACCCAAAAAAGTTGATTCACCCGCTTTGCGGGTGAATCAACTTTTTTGGGTTAATGCTTATCAACAAAGGCGTAGTCCGCCACAACTTTGCCACCGATGATATGTTCTTGCAAGATGATTTCTAGGACTTCGGCGGTAGCGGAGTGATACCAAACCCCATCGGGGTAAACTAATAAAATCGGACCGCGATCGCATACGCGCAAGCAGTTAGTTTTAGTGCGAAAGATTTTAGTTTCGAGGTCAAGCTCTTTGATGCGGCGTTTGAGATAGTCCCATGCTTGCAAGCCGATTTCTTTTTGACAGCAAAGCGGCTTAGTTTGGTCAGCACAGAGAAATAAATGCTTTTCGATCTGGGGAATCGATAAATTCGCAGCGCGAGTTGCCAACTGTTGGCGGATTAGGGCTAAATCTATAACTAGCTCTGAATCTGGGGTAGTTATTTCAGGAGTTATTTCCATAAACGTTTTTTGCTAAAAACAAACCCGTAGAAAAGTTTATAAGTGCCGCTTGGCGGCACTTATAAACTTTATCTATGGGTTTAATTCGTTGATTACTTTATCGGTTTTACGGAACTTTAATTCAGGGGGAGCATCAGGTAGACCAAGTAGTCCCCGAATTGCGGTGTCTAATTCTTCAAAGCCAAATAGACCTGCGCGATCGAAGCTTACTTTACCATCACTGCCAATCAGCACAGTTTGAGGAACAGTACCTTTGTAATAATAGGCTTCTTCAGTTGGGGCATAGCTCTTTTTTTGTAAATTCAAACTATCCACGGAAACGGCAATAAGGCTGACAGTTTTGCCGTAAAAGCCCTGAGCAAGGTTGAGAATTGGGGAAAATCGCTTGCAGTCAGCGCTGTCATCGACATAAAAAACCACCATGGCGGGGCGACCTTTCTCAAGGGATTGAGCTAAAGTAATCCGAGGTGGCACAATCGAGCCGTTACCACCATAGAGCGCAAATATATTGCCATCAAAGCTATCGTCGTTAAGCATGGCTTGGACGGGTTGAGCATTACCAAATACTGTTCCCAAGAGCAGTGTGAGAGTTAGACAACTTGCGATCGCTACACAAACATATGAATTCCAAAAATTAAAAGATTTTTTCAGCCAATTTATCATTATCGTCAACATAAATTCTTCTACCAAACACTATATAGCTATAGCAATCCGAAATCATTTATAGCTTTTTAAGAGTTGTGAGAG
>JANMFC010000374.1:0-8129 GCA_031377675.1 Pseudanabaena sp. OTE_70b_metabat_355
CATCCACCAACAACACTTTGGGTTTTAACTCGCTCATGGCTGCCGCATTGCAAAAGGATTATGAGATCAGGGTGTCCACAAACCATCATGTGGAAATTTTCCATCCTATCTATCCATAGGTTGAAGTTTGAAGCACGTTCGCATTTTCCTGTCATCCGACACGTTTTCAATTGAAAATACTCCGCTTTAGCCGGAAATCTGATGATTCTTCCGCAGGATGCTTATATCGCTTGCAAGCCGCAAACTCGGATTAATCGTGAGTTTTCGTCTGTTTGTAACGACTGTGCGGATTGAAACAGCCACGAACTTTCCTCGCCAATTTGCGTAAATCGTTATTCCCCTGCCCTGAGATTTTCAATAAATTGGTGTTTTGCACTGGAAGGCAGATCAAACAAGTCCATTGATATTCAGGCAGCTTTGCAATGAGCGTGGCGGAACCAGCGAAACTTCACTCAGGCCCTGCGGCGGGACTGCCGATTCCTGCGGGTGTATCCCGCTCGCGCATCTATTGGTCTTATCTCACGGTGTTCCTGATTTTTCACGGGTTAATTCCGCTCGGTTTTCATCCGTGGTTTTTTAGCTGGACCGGCGTGCTTTTGATTCCGCTGGGGAATTATGTGTTTACTTCCACCGGCATTGGCCTGTGCTATCATCGCTGTCTCACCCATCGCGGGCTTGTTCTGCCCAAATGGTTAGAGCATTTTTTCGCGACCTTGGGCGTATGCAGCATGATGGAATCGCCGGCCCGTTGGGTGGCCACGCATCGCATGCACCATAAGTTTTCCGATGAACAACCCGATCCGCATACTCCCTTCGCGGGCTTTTGGTGGGGACATTTCGAATGGCTGTTGCATCCCAATCCCAGCACTTCAACCGCGGATTTTTACGACCGCTATGCCAAGGATGTCATGCGCGATCCCTTTTACTTCCGCCTGGAAAAAGGGTACTTATCGGTAGTCATTATTCTCTTGCATGCGTTGGCGTTCTTCGCTGTTGGTTATGTTTGCGGCTGGTGGTGGTATGGAAACTGGCAAGGCGGATTGCAATTTGCCTCCAGCATTTTGCTGTGGGGCGTGGTCTTTCGCATCATCTTCACCTGGCATGTCACCGGCGCCGTGAATTCGGTGGCTCACACCTGGGGCTATCGGAATTATCAAACGAGCGATGGCAGCCGCAACCATTGGCTCGTGGCGTTACTCACCAATGGCGAAGGCTGGCATAACAATCATCACGCCGATCAAGTCTCCGCCGCGCATGGTCATCGCTGGTGGGAAGTCGATGTTCCCTTACTTTTTGGGAGCGTAGTATCATTAAGTGTATAGATCGCTTTTATAGATCACTTTTGAGGATCGTAAATATTTATGGATAGCAATAATTTGCTCAAGCAATTACTCATGCTTGGCGTAGGTACGACTTCGATTGTGTTAGAAAAAATTAAAGAAGCTAGTGAAGATTGGGTTAAAGATGGCAAGATCGATCCTGATCAAGCTTCTGAAATCCTCAATGACATTGCCAGCCGCCTTAAATCCGAGCAAGGGAATTTGGATGCTTTAATTCAGCGTCAGATTAAGAACGTGATGCAGGATTTGGGTGTGCCGCGCCAAAATGAAATGGATGAATTGCGCGGGCGGATCGATCGCCTTGAGCGGCAGATGCGTGATCTAGAAAACAAACAATGGCGCTAATTAATGGATGATGCAGGAATTCTCTATTTAGTAGGAACGCCGATTGGTAATTTGGAAGATATGACTTTCAGGGCGATCGCTACTTTAAAACAGGTAGATTTAATCGCGGCGGAAGATACCAGACATACAGGCAAATTGTTACACCATTTTGGCATTGATACGCCCCAAACCAGTTATCACGAGCATAATGCTTTTAAGCGTGTACCCGAATTGGTTGAAAAGTTACAACAAGGTATGGCGATCGCTTTAGTTACCGATGCAGGAATGCCCGCGATTTCTGACCCTGGGGTAGAACTGGTGCAGGGTTGCATCGCTGCGGGAATTAGGGTTGTGCCAATTCCTGTTGTCACCGCAGGGATTGCCGCTTTGACAGCTTCTGGCTTTGCCACGCAACATTTTGGCTTTGATGGATTTTTACCAACCGATAAAAAAGAAAAACGCGATCGCCTCGAAATTTTGCGCTTAGAAACCCGCACGATGATTCTCTATGAGTCACCACATCGGTTGTTGCGAACTCTAGAGGATTTAGCAGAAAGTTTAGGAAAAGAAAGAAGAATTACAGTTGCGAGAGAACTCACAAAACTCCATGAGGAATTTTGGCGCGGCTCGATTGAAGAGGCGATCGCCTATTTTACAGTTCAGGCTCCTCGCGGCGAATTTACTTTAGTATTAGAAGGAGCGCCGCCGAAGGAAAAAACTGTCTGGACAGAAGATGTGATTTTGCGTGAATTACAAAATTTGATTAATTCAGGAATTTCGCGATCGGATGCAAGTCGTCAATTAGCTGAACTGGCGGATTTACCACGCCGTCAAATTTATCAGTTAGCACTAACGATTCAAGAATAAATTGGCTCGTTTGAAATGTAGACAGAGCGGTCTATAGGTACACTATAAGCCGTCCCAAGGATTGATTAAAGTTAGCTGACAGTCACAAAAATCGGCAATATTGCGAGTTGCTAATACAGCATTTTTAGAAAGAGCGATCGCGAATCGGTTCTCGCTCAATTGAAGGAAAATCAAATCCACCTAAATTTGCGAAGCGCTGATGGATAGATTCCCCAAGATTCTTTGGATTATCTTCTTGGGCAAGAACAATCCCATCATAGAGAACCTCGATCGCAAATTCCAATTCAAGACTAGATACGGTAATAGTATCGCCAGCAATGTAAGGATAATACAGCCACATTCTCCCTTCGCCGCGTGCGTAGCGCTCTACTAATATTTTGTCAGAGTTGATGAGTATATACTCCTGTAATGTGGGAATGGTCAGATAGTTGGTAAATTTCTCACCGCGATCTCTAGCACTTGTTCCTGGAGAGAGAACTTCGACAATAATTGTCGGACTTTGGATAAATTTACGCGCATTGAGATCTTGAACATCGCAACTGACGACCACATCAGGATAGTAATAGGGGCTATTGGTCGTAACTTGGACTTTGACATCGGCAACATTGATACGACATCCTCGCGATCGCACTTGGGGATACAGAGTTCTATAAAGGTTGAGAGTAATGTCATTATGAGCGATTGTGCCGCCTGTCATAGCGAAGGCTTCGCCATTGACATATTCATGGCGTAAATCTTGCTGGGGTTCCCATTCAAGATATTTTTTAATGGACATTCTTGGTATTTGTTGAGATATGGCAAGCATATTTTTGTGAGTAGCGATCGCTCATCTGTTTACTATATAGCAATCCTAAATCATTTGTGGCTTCGACTTCGCTCAGCCATCAGTCCACGCTAGCTGAGCGAAGTCGAAGCCTGTTTCAACGGGTTATTCAGATAACTGCCGAGTAGGCGAAGCTTTGCATCGCCTACTCTCAAAAATTAACCCAACTTTTGGACGCGATCGCCTTGAAAGGATTGCTTTTTGATTCTAGCTTGAGCGCGGCGCTCTCTGGGCGTTGGTAAACCGACAGGTGGTTCAATCACATTCACCTCATTGATGAAGACCAATCTCGCATCCACAGGTTGATTGAGCGTGTCAGTGATTTTTACAACTTCAAAATCGGCATCGATCGCCGCAAATTCAGTCTCATTCAACCATGCATGATATTTTTTACGCAGTTTAGGTTGTTGTTGAAGTTCTTTCTGTAACTCTTCTAGAGAATTTTCTGTCCATTGGTAATAGAGATTCTTGCTGCGGATTTTGGTTTTGGATTCGGAAGTTTGTTGAGCAAGAGGATTATTAGCCCAAGGAATGCGATGATCCCATGTCGCAAGTCCACCCGCCCGATCGCTTTCTAGCAATCTCTCTAGAATTTGTAAATCCGAATGTTCTGTTACACGTTCAGGAAAGCGGTTAAAACTATTACTGAGATCAGTTTGACTCGCCCGTAGTAAATTCATGATATTCGCTTGAGCATAGCCGATCGCCGTGGAGTGATCGCGCAAAGTCTCTAGCAGACTAAGTAATTCACGCTGCAAAGTATCGACACTGCCATAATGCGCCATCAGGCGATCGCTCAGGGGCTGCAAGATGTGACGGATTTGGGTTTCACGAATCTCATCTTCCGCACGTTGCTGCACGAGAGCATAACTCATCAGGAATTCAGGACTACGCTCGATCGCCGACTTAAAAGCCATATCTACTAGGCGATCAGTCATATATTCCATGACCACAGGCTGCTGCGTAAAGCTATTAGCATTCTTCTCAATCAGCGATCGCCAGCGTAGGGAAATCACCGATTCTAGAATTTGCGATTTGGAAACCATCGGCACAATATCTTGACGCAGATTGTCGGTGGTAATCGGTTCACGCTCGATCGCTAGCCAATACATCACTTGCTGCTCTAAGTCAGACAGCCGCGCATATTGCTGATCGATCAACTGACGGATATCCCCAAATACATTTGCCTCTTGATCGAGAAAGTCTTGAATATTGCCGTCGAACATACTGTAAATGGAACGGGATACCACCGTTAGAGCGAGGGGATTGCCGTAATAGAAGTCGATCAATTTGCGGGTTTCAGGCGCGATCGCTAGTTCTTCGCGAAACATCTGTCTTGCTTCTTCCTTCAGTCCCGATAATTGCAGAGAACGCACCATGCGATCGCCGCTTTCAGGAGGCAACACTTCCGATGGCTTTTCGCGGCTGGTCAAAATCAAACAGCTTTGATGAGATACTTCGCCCACTTGACGAAATAATTCGCCATAGCCTTCATAACCTTGGTTGTACTGTCCTGTAGTCTCGCCACTGCGGAGGATCGACTCCACATTGTCAAAGACGATCAAACAGCGCGATTGCTTAAGGACTTGGATCAACATCGCCAATAACCGATCAAAATCTGAAGGCAAAGTGGCGATCGCTTGGTTAGTTAAAAAGCTGACCAATTCCGACAACATCGTTTCCACAGTCGGCGCATTACGCAAGGATTTCCAAGCGATTAGCGTAAATTCCGACTGCACCTGTTCCGCAAGCTTAGCGGCAAATGCGGTTTTACCAATGCCACCGATACCAAATACACCTAACAAACGACAGCGATCGGTAATCAGCCAATTTTTTACCGTTGCTAATTCTTCAGTCCGTCCATAAAAAATCGAAGTATCGATCGCATTGCCCCAGTCACATCGTTTTAGACTCACATTGCTCACATTGCCTAGCTCACTCACATTACTGATGTGAGGATTGCTGATGTGAGGACTGATATGAGCATGGCTACGCACCACGACTTGAAGATTATGCTTGGTGACGCGCTCCCCAAAACCCTTGGTCAGCATCTGCCACAGACGATAACCGACATCACGAATGTAGGACGCATCATATCCGCAGGTTTCGGCAATCTCAGAATAAGTCTTACCCTCCCATGTTTGCCGAAATAATTGTTCCTGAATATTGCTCAGGCGCTTGTGTTGTAGGGCGATATCAACGATCGCGATCGCATCTTCAATAGTCATGATCGTAACTCCTCTTTAGATAATGTCTCGGTAGTAATGTCTCGGCAACTGAAATCAGCCTTAATTTTTATATGCACACAAATAATTGTTGTTTATTTATGTAAGTCTAAAGTTTTAGATTTGCATAATCATGTATAGGTTGTAGATGATCAAGTTTATTGCGAATGAATTAATCAACATATTCTTGTTTTTTCACGTTAGATAAATAACATATTTTTTGGTGATTGCAATAGATTTATCGAATTTTTTTGAAGATCCTGATTTAGTCTGACATTGGTTTAGTCGCAAATAAGTTTTTTCTTGTTTTTTCTGATAAACCCCTCTAGATATGGGTTTAGATAAGTTTAAAAATTTTATAATTTGTCGAACTAGCTACAAATTCTTGTCTTTTCAAACAAAATAATAAAAAATAATGTTTTACAATTTGTAGCAACTAGTTGACAGCTAAAACAAGAATTATTTATAAATTAATCTAAATCTAATCTGCAAACATTGATATTAATCGCATGTCAATTAAAGTGATAATTATCAATTTTAACTTAACGATTAAGTTAAATTTATTTGAGATTTTATCGATGATTGTATTCATGTTTTTCCAGACAAAAAATACTGTTTTTTCAGGTATGCAAATTTGAATTTGGATCGTATGCTGTTTTTCAACGAAGGTTATGGAGTTGATTAACTCACTTCGTTGACTTAAGTCGTCTTTACCGTACTCACTTAACCTCACATAAAGAAATGTTTAATTCTTTTACCACTGGTAAGTGCATATAGCAAGAGGAAGATTACGTTTCCTGACAAAAAACGACTTTTCCTTATTTATCCTCACAAATAGGAGGCTTGAAACATGAGCGCCCCATATTATTTTCCCGAACGTCATCCTCCACAGCGGCATTTTCCCCAACGTCATCTAAATGTACTGCCGAATTTCGCAACCCCAAAACATCAGGCTCACTTGCGTCCCAACATCACCGATCGCCTTTGGCATTTATTAGATGAGATCGAGTTATTTTTGTGGACTTGCACCCATGACGAGATCTGTAAATTTTGGAATGCGATCGACAATCTCCGTCAATATTTTCAGAATTTTCAACAAAGAACACAACAAGCTGAAGTTCCCAATTTCTTAAATCATCGGCGACAGAAACGCGATTTTTATCGAATTTTGGAAGTATTAGCGAATTTGTCCTATCCGAAGATGCATCTATCCAACCATCTAGAGTGATCGATCAAGACTATGCAAAGCGATGCCTTCCCTACCCCACCTATCCTTGTCCACCAGTTTCAACCATTAATCGCGCATCATCTAGAACCACAGCCTAATCGCGATCGCAATTTCAACTATTTACTGAACGAAATTGCTCTATTGATGACTGATTGTTCAATTACGGAATCACAGTCTGGATCTTTTTGGCAAATTACCGACTATCTCAAAGCCAAGCATCTTATTTTTAAAGGAATTCAAGCCAAATAGCCGATGATAAATTAGTTAAAATAACCCAAAATCATTATAAATAGCTGAAATACTCTTTATAAATCCAATCTATCCACACCAAATATAAATTTATTATCAAGGAAAAAAATCATGAAATTATTGCTATCTATTGTCTCTATTTCTGCTTTATTAATTCCTTTTACCAGTGGCGTATCGGCTTACTCGCAAGATCCTCGCAGTTGCACCGATCCGCGCACTTTATATCCATCTAACCCCCCTTGTCTGAAATCAGAAAATCCCTTAAGTATCTACAAAAACTAGATTGCATCGCAATTTCAGAACAAACCTAGTTATGAGAAGAAAACACTTTCTTCAGATCGGATCGGGGGCGATCGCCATTTTTACGCTTGATCGCATCTTTGATCACAAATCCAAAGAATCTGCTCAAGCACAAAATCTTGAATCTTTACCCCGCGCACCTTTGGTAAAAAATATTACCAAATTGTGTAATGGAATCCTTTCTGGTCGAATTGATCGGATTATGGCAGACGGAATGACTTCCGAAGTGCAACTATTGCGGTTATTGCAAAAGAATAAAGCTCCCCTCCATCTCTATGCTGACTTACCGAATATTTATCGCCAAGAAGCGGCGATCGAAGGTGTGAATTATGACATTGCCTTTTGTCAAATGTGCTTAGAAACTGGCTTTTTGCAATTTGATGGTGATGTTCAACCCGAACAGAATAATTTTGCTGGGATTGGGGCGATCGGTAATGGGGTGCGCGGTGATAGTTTTAGCGATCGGCGTATCGGTGTCAGAGCGCAGATTCAACATCTCAAGGCTTATGCAACCACTCAACCGTTAGTGCAACCCTTAGTCGATCCCCGCTTTGATTTAGTTAAACGGGGGACTGCGCCTTTATTAGGGCAGCTTGCAGGGCAATGGGCTGAAGATATTAACTACGATAGAAAAATCATGGCAATTTTACGCCGTCTATATGAATTGTCAGGTTTTTTCTGATTTTGCCTATGCTGTATCGGTTTTCAGTTGAGTGCAACACAAAAGATGTAGTGGCAAATCATGAATTGCCACTACATCTTTTGTGTTTTTC
>JANMFC010000440.1:0-4279 GCA_031377675.1 Pseudanabaena sp. OTE_70b_metabat_355
CGCACCCTGCGGGTGCGCCTCTCACCACTCTTAAAAAGCTATAAATGATTTCGGATTGCTATTGCTGAACTTGTTTGCTGAACTTGGCAAACAGATTGATATGCTAGAACTTTACGCTAGAACTTTATGCTAAAACTTTGGTCAGGTAGAGGCAAGCAATCAAAACCGTTGCCCACAGATGATAGTGATGGCTCTAATCCTCCAACGCACGAGTCAGATCAGGAAAACACGACTGATTCACCCACAAAAAGTAATTTAAGCTCTTTTCAAGATGTTTCTCAACGCATCCGCGAATTTGTTAAAAGTAAAATTGTAGGTAAGTTAGCAGGTAAGTTATCTGCGTCTAGTCTGCTTTTAGCGGTTGGCATCGGCGGGGTTGTCGTAGTTACCATGCTTGGTACGCATTATCTCACCGCACCCGAATCAACCCCAGATAGCAACCTTGCCTGTAAATCTAAAATTACTGGTGATTGGCAAACACCTCTAGGCAAAATGCATCTAGAGGAGAAGAGCCACGAAGAAGTATTTGGAAAATATGTTTACAGTAATTTTGAGCGGGGTAATATAATGGGTGAATTTAGAGGAAAACTGCGTAACAATGTAATTAATTTTGATTGGCAAGAAACACCTCTAGAACAGCCCAAACAACAAGGAAAAGGCGTGCTGATTTTTAGTGAAAATTGCAAAGAATTTTATGGGAGTTATGGAACTGGTGGCAGTACAAATAACTTTGGTAATTGGCAAGGCGCAAACATCCCCAAGAATATCTCCAAATAGGCTCCGCAAATAGTGTCTCAAGATAATTAGGATATTAAGTAATTAGGAAATAAATCATGACAATTGGCGACCTCGAGAGCAAAGTAGAATCATCCGAACTCATAGAAAAACTGAATGAGATCGGGATAGCGCTTTCTGCGGAAAAAAATACGCCAAAGTTGTTAGAGATGATTCTAAAAGGAACTAAAGCGATTTTAAATGCCGATGGTGGCACGTTGTATTTAGCAACAGAGGATAAAAGACATCTTCAGTTTGAGATCATCATTAACGACTCTCTAGGAATAATGATGGGCGCGAAATTGGGCGACCCAATTCCCTTTGATCCTTTACCTCTCTACGATCAAGATAGTGAACCAAACAACACAATGGTCGCCGCCCATGCCGCTTTGTATAAAAAAACAATCAATATTCCCGATGCTTATATTGCCGAAGGGTTTGACTTTTCAGGGACTAGAGCTTTTGACATTAGGATGGGATATCGATCGCAGTCTTTTTTGACTTTACCCATGCTTAACCATGAGAATGAATTAATTGGAGTTTTGCAACTAATCAACGCTAAAGATCCACATAGCAAACAAATTATTGAGTTTTCTAGGATTTCACAGCGCATAGCTGAGTCCCTAGCGTCACAAGCGGCGATCGCTCTGACCAACAACAAATTAGTCGCACAGTTTCGAGGACTATTTGAATCATTTATTAATCTCATGTCTGAAGCGATCGATAAAAAATCGCCTTACAATGGCGCTCACTGTCGCCGCGTGCCAACTTTGACGATGATGATAGCTGACGCTGCTTGCAAAGCTGATTATGGTATTTTTCAGGATTTCGACTTAGATGAAGAAGAACTGTATGAGCTAAAAATCGCGGGACTGTTACATGACTGCGGCAAGGTGACAACACCCGTACATGTGATTGATAAGGCGACAAAACTAGAAACAATTTTTGATCGCATTCATTTAGTCAACACCCGTTTTGAAATCCTTAAACGTGATGCTGAGGTTACTTTTCTGCACCAAAAAATAGCGGCGATCGAGTCGGGAAATCTTAGCATTATTCCAGACTTAGAAGCATCGTTAAACCAAAAAATAGCTCAATATGCTAGTGATCAGGATTTTCTGAAGGTCTGTAATATTGGCGGCGAATTTATGCGAGATGAATATAAAGAACGTCTTCAACAAATCGGCAAATATCGCTGGATTGACCCTAAAGGTGTAGAAACAAATTTCTTAACTGATGATGAACTATATAACCTCAATGTTGCCAGAGGAACCTTAACGGCGGAAGAGCGCAAAATTATTAACGATCACATTGTGGTCACGATTGAAATGCTCCAGCAGTTGCCTTATCCACGGAATCTACGGCGTGTCCCTGAATATGCGGGTGGACATCATGAACGGATGGATGGAAAAGGCTATCCGAAGGGACTAACTCGCGATCAAATGTCATTACCTGCGAGGATGATGGGTATCGCCGATATTTTTGAGGCTCTCAGCGCGAAAGATCGTCCCTATAAAAAGGGGAAAACTTTGACCGAATGTTTACAAATTCTTGGCAAAATGAGTTTAGACAATCATATCGACCCTGATTTATTTGATTTATTTATCAGCGCAAAGGTCTATTTGCAATATGCCAATGAATATCTTGATCCTGACCAGATTGATGAAGTCGATGAACTGAAAATCCCTGGATATCGACCACCTACTTTAGCCACACAAAATTGATTCTGTACTTATTTATGTTTGCTCAGTTTCGCTCTCAATATCCCCAAGGGCGCATCCAAACTGAGATGCTCTCAAAAATTGATGGTCTTCATGCCTTTAGAGCGATCGTCTCTCAAGGTGATGCGATCATGGGAACTGCCACAGCCGTTGATAGCGATCTGGAAATAGCCGAAGATCGTGCGGTCAAGAGAGCCTTAGCGATCGCGGGTATTTCCTTTGATAATAATTATGGGGGCTATACACCAAGATTGACTCAAGTCTCCCGTGAATCATCAACGGTGAATTCTTTGCCATCGGCAAATTTGAATGCGCTTGGTGAGGCGATCGCTGATTCGCGTCCGATTATCCATACGCGCACGATTCAATCAGAGATCGCTCCTGATTATTCCTCTGACTATACCTCGACAGAATATGTCCCTGACGCGAGTTTTAATTACGCTCCAAAAGAAAATCCCGCACCAGTACATTCATCAATTCAATCATCTGCTAATTCCTCAGCAATAAACAATTCTCTGCCGCCACAAATAGAGCCTGAGCCATTGGATATGTCGGACGCAATTTCAAAAATTGATGTTGAGATGGAACGTTTAAGCTGGTCAAAAACACAGGGGCGAGATTATCTGGTCAGAACTTTCGATAAGAAATCGCGTCAGCAATTGACTAATGATGAACTATTACAATTTCTCGGTCATTTAAAATCATTGCCAACGCCCTATAGACAAGTAGTCAACGATGATTTCTTTTAGCCCACATTCCGCTCGTAATGAAATGCCAAAATAATTGTAAATACTTAGGTGTAGATTTAATACTTGAGTGAATTAGCGGAGGCTCTACAAATCAATCGAGAGGGAATTCGTGAGATATACGCTCAGGGGGAAGATGCTGTGATTAATACTGATATAGTTTTAAGGCTGTACAAAAAACAAAAGCGGCACTAAGTGCCGCTTTTGTTTTGAAATTGAAGATAAAAACTACGAAGTAGCTAGAGTCCTTCGCTTCGTGACCATGCGGAAGGCTTCGATGATATCGCCCTCCTTCCATGTCGAGAACTTCGCAAGCGAGATACCGCACTCAAATCCAGAGGCGACCTCCTTCGCATCATCCTTGACACGTCTGAGAGAATCCAAGACGGCTGAATGCACAACCTCATTGCCACGCTTAACGCGGACATTACAGTTACGTTGCAACTTACCATTTTGGACGTAACAACCAGCCACAGCACCCTTACCGATCGCAAAGATGGCGCGAACTTCAGCTTGACCAAGATATTCTTCAATCATTTCGGGATCGAGCAAGCCTTCCATCGCATCTTGGATATCTTCCAAAAGCTTATAGATGACATTGTAATCACGGAAATCAACACCCATTTCATCAGCAGCCTGTCTAGCGCCAGGAGCCATTGTGGTATTAAAGCCTAAGACTACTGCCGAGCTAGCTGCCGCCAAACTGATGTCGTTTTCCGTGATCTCACCAGGAGCGGAGAGGAGAATGCGGAGTTGAACTTCGCGCTGAGGTAGCTGAGCCAAAGATCCCAGAATCGCTTCGAGAGAACCTTGAACATCGGCTTTGAGGATAATATTAAGCTCCTTGAGATCGCCTTCTTTGACTTTTTCGGACAAAGTACCAAGAGTGACACGACGAGAAGCCATTGCTTGTACCAAGCGAGCTTGACGTTGATCCATTGTGCGTTGATCAGCGATCGCCCTAGCGACTTTTTCATCAAGATAGACTTCAAACTCATCACCCGCCGCAGGGACATCACCCAAACCGAGGACTTCCAC
>JANMFC010000388.1:0-4712 GCA_031377675.1 Pseudanabaena sp. OTE_70b_metabat_355
ATGCCATCCTCCCGCTACATGGTCAAAAATTCCACCGAGAGCGAGATTTAACCCACGTTGTTGAGCCTTATCTTTGAGCATAGTTTGATTAGATTCAAAGCGACTAGCCCTCAACAACAAATTAGCATAGGGAATCATTGGGAAACAAGTTCCATGCTCACGATCAGTAACTACTTCTGCACATTTACTAATTCCATTAGCTAACACTTCATCGCTAATCACTGGCACAGGGATGAGCTTATTAACTTGATGCAGATTACGAACGATCTGCTCTTTATATTCCAAAATATCTTGATGGCGATCGTAGTAAATTTCACAAATAGACCGTAGCACTTGTAAGAACCCATGACGACCATAGCGCGGCTCAATCGGGAAATATGTCCCGCCATAAAAGGGAACTAAGTCATCGGGAGCTAAGAATAAATTTAATGGCCATCCCCCACTTTCGCCCATGATTTGTACCGCTTGCATATAGATGCTATCGAGATCGGGACGCTCTTCGCGATCGACTTTAATCGCCACAAAGCGATCGTTCATGTAGTCCGCAATTAAGGTGTCCGAAAAAGCCTCATGCTCCATCACCGTACACCAATGACAACTGGAATAGCCAATCGACAAAAAAATCGGCTTGTTTTCAGCTTTTGCCTTTTCCAACGCTTCATCGCCCCAAGGATACCAAGCGATCGGGTTGTCAGCATGTTTACGAAGATAGAGACTTTGCGATTGCGCGAGACGATTGGGCATAGGGCAGACTGTGACGGAGATATTGAGTTTTGTATAACGACGCTATATTAGAGTGTAGCTTTTTCTTGGGAAAAACTAGCTGGATCGTATTGAAATTGGTCAAGGGTTCCTTCTTTAATTTTTTCAATTACTGCTTCAATTGTTTCTATCGGAACAAGGAACCATTCCCTTGGTTGTACTGGTATGCCAAAGCGATCGGGCAGAGCCAATTCCAATCGGGCGCTGTCGAAAAACTTATGAAGCAGAGCCTCAAGTTTTTTTGGATTAATATTTGCTAATTTGAATGTGCGGGCAATTTCCACATCAGCAAGCAGGTAGGTGGGATCTTTTTTAGCATTGGCAATTCGCTTTTTTACGTCGCCAGATGTCGCGCCGATCTTGTGAATGACAGAACGATTTTCGATAATGAAGGGATGATCGGATTGGCTTCTCAGTAAATAAATATAACCAGTTGGTAGGTCATCTGCGGCTTCAGTACTGAGAAAAAGTGGTCCCAGATCGGGGGTGGTGATGCGGCGGCTGGTTTTGTCTTTATTTAGAGCGCGTTGCAGCGATCGCAATAATAAATCGCTCTCTGTGCCATTGTCATAGACGACCCGTAAGCGAGAGTTAGGCAGACCATAATCGCTAATAAACGATTCTCCCATTTCAGCAACGATCGCCTTCTGACCATCGAGTATAAATAGATCGCCTAGGTTAATGGTGGCATTGTCCTGATATTTGATGGTTTGCCGATCGCCTATTTTTAATTGGTGTTGTACTTGGTCAAAGATTGGTTTGAACTGCTCGAAGTCATGGCAGGGATTACGTTGGGCGATTTCTTCGGCGGCTTTGATTTCTTGACGCGATCGCACATAGGTAAGTTGGGTAATGTCTTGGGCTGGGTCAGATTCGACAACAAAAGCTGCCAACAGCTCTGCGTCTGAGATATCGGCAATATCTGAAGATTGATTGATATTGGTATCTTGATCATCTGCATCTAGCAAACCTCGTTTGTCCAGAGATTTGAGGACTTCGCGACATTCTGGTGATTCACGGAGGCGATCAAGACGTACTGCATAAAGTCGTTCAAAAATATCGCGATCGCTGCCATGCTGGGGTAATCTGTCATACTCGGCAACAAAGCGCTCGATTTCTTCAAAGCCAGCAATAATTCGTTCTTGTTTAGCGGAGAGTTGACCAACTTGATCGGGAACGGCATCATCGCCAAATTCTGCTAACAATGCTAAATCTTCATCGGTAATCTGTTGTGAGTTTGGGGATTTAGGCATTTTGTGCCTCCCTAGCTTTGCGTTGGAAAAAGATTACTCCTTCTGCCATGAGTTTTTCCCAAGGATCAACGGCATTGAGGGATGGTGGTCTGCCCCTTTCTTGTTTAAACCGTAACGCTCGTTTGGTTAACTCTCTTGCTTCTTCGATGGTGAGTTTTACATCTTTGGCGGCAATTACTTCAGCGATCTGTTTGAGTCGTTCTTCGGTCATGGACTTGGCGAGGATGGCGTAGGCTTCGCCGAAGGGATTGATGCGATCGATTAAATCAATGTCTAATTCGGTGACGGAGAATGCGAACTGACGCACACCGTCAATCAATGCTGTGTTTGGTGATGGTTCTTGATCTAGATCTAGTTGTTGACGATCTGGTTGATCGGGAGAATCGGTTGATTCAGGAAAAGCGATCGCATTAGAATTAACCCCAAAGCTTTTACCTGACTCATTTAGGGATTTCTTGGCTTGCTGAATCACGTTTAGAGCCGCGATCGCATGTTGACGTACTGCTTCTTGATCCTGTTCTTCGAGAATGGGAAACTTCTCTTTCACGATTTTGCCCATACGGACTTGGGTTAATTCTTCGGGAACTAACTCCTCATCGAATAGACCACGCTCGATCGCCTGTTTATCTTGGACAAAAGCTGTCACCAGTTCCGTTAAATCTTCGCGACAAATCCGTTTTGCTTCTTTACTTTTGGGTTCGGCTAGTCCCTTGATTTCTAATTGAATCTGACCCGTCTCTGGATTAATTCCCACATTACATTTATTGGGATCGTAGCCCTCTGCGCCATAGTCAAAGCCTTCTGTCGGTTGATTGTCAGGGCGTTTGGGTTTGAACTCGAAGCGCGGCGCGAGAACCTGTTCCATTAACAGGCTGGCGGCGATCGCTTTCAAGGTGTCATTTACGGCTTCGGTGACGGCTTCTTCGCTGGCATCGGGTTCGGCGATGAGATTGGTGAAACGGGCGCGATATTTATTGGGCGCATCACGGGTGGCGCGACCGATGATTTGGATAATTTCGATGAGGCTGGAGCGATAGCCGATGGTGAGGGCGTGTTCACACCAAATCCAATCGAAGCCTTCCTTAGCCATGCCGAGAGCGATGATGATATCGACATGATCGCGGTTATGCTTTTGAGTGGGATCTTTTAGCGCTGATGTCACTTTGTCACGTTTAGCGGGATCATCATCGACTAAATCAGCAATTTTTAGGGTTGTCCCATCGGCAGTTTTGACCAGTTGAAAGCCTGTCTCTGGATCGGCTCCTTGCCATTCTCCTAATTCTTCAATGATATGTTCCACTTCGCGAATTTTGTCCTTGGTGCTTTCGCGGGAGTTGACATTGGGAATATGCAGAATTGTTTTTTCTTTGGGATTTAAAACCTGCATAATTTCATCGGCATAGCTACCCGCATAAAAGTAATAGCCGATGTCGAGTTGCTTTAGATATTGGTAGCCGTTGAGTTGTTCGTAATAGGTGTATTTAACGGGTTCAAATTTGGCTTCGTCTTCGGGGTGCAGTACGGCGATCGCATCACCACGAAAGTAAGAGCCAGTCATCGCCACAATATGGGTTTTGTCCCTTGCCATCAGTTGACCGACATATTCACCGAGCTTGTTGTTGGGATTTGCGGAAACATGGTGAAATTCATCAATGGCGATCAAGCGTTGATCAAACGCCTCAATGCCAAATTTATCAACGGCAAAACGGAAGGTGGCATGGGTACAAATTAAAATCTTGGCTTCACTATCGAGAAATTTCTGCACCGATTCGACTTTGCCGCCATCGTTGCCAGCAGCATCGCAGAGGTTCCATTTGGGTTCTACTTGCCAATCTGCCCAAAAGCCATACTGAGTAAGTGTCTCATTGTGAAAACTAGCGCCAATCGATTTTTCGGGAACGACAACGATCGCCTGTTTGAGTCCTTGATTTTCGAGCTTGTCGAGGGCGATAAACATCAGGGCGCGACTTTTGCCAGAGGCGGGGGGTGACTTGATTAATAGATACTGTTCGCCGCGTTTTTGGTAGGCTTTTTCTTGCATGGGGCGCATACCGAGGGCGTTGGGCTGGGTGGATGTGCCGTTGTGGGCGTAGGTGACGGATACGGAGGGGATGGCTTTAGGTTTACTCATGGATATTTTTGGCTAGATCTGGTTTACAGGTATTTTTGAATGAGATAATCCGCCAATTCAAGGATGAAATGCAACGCCTAGAGATCTTTGCATAAAGGGACTCATAAGGATATTCTGATATTAATCACAACCATCAGAAAATCCTCATGAGCTTTAAACATCTTACCAGCACAGAACGAAGCGAACTGTATAAACTGCGTGTAACAGACAACCTATCGATATCAGAGATCGGTCGTCGTATGAATCGAAATAAAAGTACGATTTCAAGAGAGCTAAGACGCAACAGGGATGAGCGCCACAGTGTCTATTTTCCCGACACAGCGGAGGTGAAGATGAAAACACGACGCAAACAAGCCAAGGCAAAATTCCAGAGCGTCAGCGCAAATACGATTGCTGAAGTAAAAGAGCGCTTAGAGCAACACCATAGCCCAGAGCAGATTGCAGGTCGAATGAAGCTAGAAGGCGTGGGTAAAATCAGCTATGAGACAATTTATCAAATGATCTATACCAATCATCAGCAGATGGGGATATATCAGCAGTATCTAAGGCAAAAGCAGAAACGGCGG
>JANMFC010000444.1:0-20576 GCA_031377675.1 Pseudanabaena sp. OTE_70b_metabat_355
TATGTACTTAGAGGATTACTGCGGAATATGTAGTAATCCATGCGCTGTGTACAAAACTAGTTTATAGAATTGCAGACTTTGTCTTGACTAACTTAGTCAATAAAACTATGACATCTATTATAGAAGCGTTAAGAAATTTAGGTAAAAGGGGCAAAAGAACACGTACCCCCCCGCGTTTAAATGTAGATGAAGAGTCAGTTATTCGTGGATTTGGCTCGGATAAAAACTTACTTATTGCTGATATTGCTGTCAATACTAAGATGGATTCTCGTAAGGTATATTTAGTTCTTGATACTATGCGAGAGAAGAATTTAGTCAAGATTTATAATAGTCAGGATGGTAGAGCTTCAGATCTTCTTCAATCAGTACGTCTAACTCCTATTGGTGAAAAAGCAAGAAAGTCTGCACGAACTTTTTCAAGGCTGAAATAATTTATCTGTTTATAAATATCTGATGTAATGGATTTTCTACCTTGGTTGCTTTCAGCTTTAGTCTCATCCCTCCTCACATTTTCTGATTTAGATCGTACCTTCTACATCCCTAAATCTTCTATATGGAAGCGTATAGAGATTTACACATGGTTTTCAGGGTTTATATTGCTAAACGCTCTTCTTGCAATGTGTTTTTATGCTGCGGTAAAAGATATTCCCAATCTTCAAAATACACCTGTTTGGCTTGTAGGCATGGGATCTGGCGCATCATATCTTGCCTTGGTGAGAATTAAGTTAACTACCATCAAGATTAATGAAAGTGAAATACCCGTTGGTATCGATTTGTTTTATGAATCAGTAAGAGGATTTGTATATAAGCACATTAACAGCTTGGCAAAAGAGGCTCGTAAAGAAGAAATTATTGCTAAAGCAAATGATGAAAAAGAAACTCTAGAAAAATTAAATGAAGAAGCAAGACTAAATATTTATTCTGATGCTTTACTGTCTGAAAAAGAAAAGAAGGAAAAAATAGATTGGTTGAAGCGTTTAAATGAAAATGAAAAAGGAGAGAGAGATAAAAGAATACTATTAATTACTTATTTGTTGACCGATCAAACTGAGAATCTATAGAAATCATAATTTATCTCGGCAAATTATCGTTTGAATTATAATTAAACTAAAATTTATTTTTAAGATAACTCTTGACTAAGATAACAACTTAAAGTTATATTAGTGAGTTCGGAATTCCAAAACTGTAAAGCCATGCCGCTACCGATTGTTGCCGTTGTCGGTCGCCCCAATGTGGGCAAATCTACGCTAGTAAATCGCCTCTCAGGTGAACAATATGCGATCGTATTCGATCAACCTGGTGTGACCCGCGATCGCGTATATCGCGAATGTTTCTGGGGCGCACATGAATTTCAAGTCGTGGATACGGGGGGATTAGTCTTTGATGACGAGACAGAATTTTTACCGATGATTCGCGAACAGGCGGAGATTGCCATTCGCGAGTCGGCGGCGGTAATTTTTGTGGTAGATGGATTGGCGGGGATCACTGATGCTGATGAACAGTTGGGTGGTTGGCTACGGCGACAAAATATTCCTGTGCTGTTAGCGGTAAATAAATGCGAAGGATCTAAGTTTGGACTTTCGTTGGCTGCTGAATTTTGGAATTTGGGCTTAGGCGAACCGATCGCCATGTCAGGGATTCACGGTAATGGCACGGGCGAATTATTGGATGAGTTGATTAAGTACTTACCTGCCCCCGAAGCAGTAGTTAAAGAAAGTGACGAAATTAAAGTGGCGATTATTGGTCGTCCTAATGTTGGTAAATCTAGCCTGTTAAATGCTTTTATCGGCGAAAATCGCAGCATTGTTAGTCCGATTTCTGGCACAACCCGCGATGCGATCGATATGTCGGTTGAGCGTAATGGTAAAAAATATCGTTTGATTGATACGGCAGGTGTACGCCGCAAAAAGAATATTGATTATGGGATTGAGTTTTTTAGTATTAACCGTGCTTTTAAAGCGATCGGTCGTTCGGATGTGGTTTTGTTAGTGATTGATGCCCTTGATGGTGTCACCGATCAAGATCAAAAACTGGCAGGGCGGATCGATGATGAAGGTAAAGCTTGTGTAATTGTCGTCAACAAATGGGATGCGATCGAAAAAGATTCCTATACCATCTATGACTACACCGCCGATGTTAGAAGCCGTCTGATGTTTGTCGAATACGCACCAATTATTTTCGTGAGTGCATTGACAGGGCAGAGGGTTGAGCAAATTCTAGAGCGGGTGGATATTGCTGCGGAACAACATAAGCGTCGTGTTCCTACTGCGATTTTGAATGAAGCTTTGAATGAAGCAGTGACGTGGCACGCGCCACCGACTAGTCGCGGTGGTAAGCAGGGCAAGGTTTATTACTGTACGCAAATTTCCGATAGTCCTCCCACGGTAATTCTTTTTGTGAATGATCCCCATCGGTTTAACGATAATTACAAGCGTTACATCGAGAATCAATTCCGTAAGACTCTTGGTTTTGAAGGTACGCCCGTGAGATTTATTTTCCGTGGCAAGAAAGACCGCGAAGTCGAAAAGTCGAAAAATTCGGCATTAAGATAAAAAAAGGGGCGCGTTGCGCCCCTTTTTTTTATCTTGGCGCTCTCCGCCAACCTGCGGCGATCGCTTCTGATTCTGAGCAGAACCACCTTTCCCCTTTAGATGGAGTAATAACTGTTCCCTCATAATCTTCCATACCTGCAACATGGTATAGCCTATCTCCTGTCGAGACTGAGATATTTCCCTTGATATTACAATTCTGCTGTGCAACTGGTTCGTTAATTATAGGCTCAGAAACAGGATTACTAGCTTTAGGTGCAGAAACAAGGTTACTGGCTTTAGGTGTAAACAGAAGATTGAACGGAAAATTAAATAACCGACTAAATTGGCTTGGAGCAAAGACAATAACAGACGTAATACCTATACCTACTCCAATAAAACCAATAATTAATTGAGGCAATATGCTCTTGCAGGGCTTGTGACTTGCTGCTACAGCCTTATTTCTTGACGGACTTGAAGATGCCGATGCAACACCTTGAATTGATACTGAAACTGCACAGGTTTTACCATTTTTTCCAGTACCTAACGTATAAAACACCGCATCTCCTACTTTTGGACGGCGACCTATTGCCACAATCTCACTAATGTGTAAAAAAATTTCTTCCTTCCCGTCGCTGGACTTAATAAATCCAAACCCCCGATCATCATTCCACTTAACCAACTGCCCCTTACTCAAACTTTTTGTCATTTAAAAACCACTATTTCTTAATTGCATTTTGCTCAAACCATTTAACAAGTGTAGTTTAACCTGTTTTTATAAGAAGATAAATGATTATATTTACTTACGCACTATGACTGTTGTCATCGTTGTAGTGATAGGCTTGAATAATATCAGTAGCAGGAAAAACTCATGGAAGAGCGATCGCAAGCGCTGCTGAGTATAGCAAAAGCGAGATTATCCAGACGAATTGCTTTTTGGATATTTATTAGTATCGTAGCGATCGAAGCGATTATTCTGGTTCCGTCATACTTTCGGCGTGAACAAGAATTACTTGATCGCGCTGAAAATATATCCGCAATTAATGCGAGATTTTTATTGCAAGCTGCACAATCAATGAAGTCTGAGCCACAGATTTTAGATTTAGTAAATTTGATCAAACAGGATAGTAATATCGTTGGTTGGACGATCGCAGATGCATCGGGGCGGAGCATCTTGCAAGTGGGAGAAGTTGCAACATTAAAATCAGCAAATGTACAAGACAAACCGATCGCTCGTCTGCGTAGTCGTGATGGTGATCGCTACGATGTGGCTTGGAATGGTCGGCAATTTGGCAGTGATTATGTTTTAGTTGTGCGTCATAATGTCGAATTTATTAAGCAAGAGCTAATCGATTATGTATGGCGGATCGTCGGCTTAGTTGCGATTATTTCCCTCTTTGTGACCGCCAGTACATTGGTGATCTTAGGGGCGATCGTGATTTTGCCGATCTTAAAACTGCGCGAAGACTTGGAACTTGTCGCTGATTCGATTAGTCAGGAACAGATGAATTTGCAATTTCATTCGATGTTGACTTTGCGGAGGGATGAATTAGGGGATGTGATGTCAGCCTTTAATCAAATGTACGCAAGGATTATCAAAGAAATATCAGAACGGAAACGCGCTGAGGCAATCATTCAACAAGAAAAAGATACTTCTGATAATTTACTGCTGAATATTCTGCCCTATGCGATCGCCAATCGTTTAAAAATGGGAGAAACCGTTATTGCCGATGGTTTTAATGAGGCGACAATTTTATTTGCGGATATCGTTAACTTTACTGAATTATCGTCATCAGTACCACCTGTCAAGTTGGTATGTATCCTTAATGAAATTTTCTCTGAATTTGACGGACTAGCAGAAAAGTATGGCTTAGAAAAAATCAAAACTATTGGTGATGCCTATATGGTGGTGGGGGGATTGCCAACCTATTACCCCAATCATGCTGAAGCGATCGCGGATATGGCGTTGGATATGCAAAAAGTAATTAATAATTTTGATAGTAATTTGGGTGAACCTTTCAAAATTCGGATTGGTATTAACACGGGATCTGTGGTCGCGGGTGTAATTGGAATCAAGAAATTTATCTATGATCTTTGGGGGGACGCGGTTAACATTGCCAGTAGAATGGAATCACACGGATTAGCCGACCATATCCAAGTCTCTGAATCGACCTATACAATTTTGCAAAATAAATATAGTTTTGCAGATCGGGGCATGATTAAGATTAAGGGGAAAGGGGAAATGCAAACTTACTTTTTGCTAAGCAAAATAAGTCAGTCTCTTGAGATTGATCTAGATGTTAAGATGAGCGCCGCTTATTATAATACCTAGATCCGTCTTGTCCCAATTCACGAAAGTGTGACAGCACTTTTGCGAATTAAAAACCAAACCCAGTAAGGGTTTTAAAATTAAAAATGGCTACGCCATTTTTAATTTTGGTATTACTTTTTTATCAAAGTAGATAAAATGTGCGATCGCTTGCCATAACCACCATGACAGTCTCAGACAAAACCTCGTTTGAAGTTTATACAATTGGAGCCGCAACTTTTGATTTAAGCGGACTCCCGAAGGAATATTACACGCTGATTGATGGCAACAAAAACATCACTTGGGTGCAACCAATTTTTCAGGCGCTGGGACTAAAGTCATTGTTAGCCGCGTCTTTACCCGTTGAAAATTTTACTCATGCCATAATTCATGGTAAGGACTACACGGCGGTGGTGATCAAACAACAAGGCAGTTATTTGGCTTTGCTAATTGACGTTCAAAATGAGATTATTAACGAGGAATTTCTAAACTGGGCGATGGGTTTCGATGCGACAACGCTCAGACATAATCCCAAGTTTCAAGTGATTTAATTTAGTTTTGTATAATAAGTTTGGATGTTCTGGAGAAAATATGCTAACCATTCGTAAATCAGAAGAGAGAGGTCATGCAAATCATGGCTGGCTCGATAGCTATCACACCTTCTCTTTTGCCAGTTATTATGATCCGCAATATATGTCTTTTCGTTCATTGCGCGTGATTAATCAAGATCAAATTGCTGGTGGTAAAGGTTTTGGAACTCATCCCCATCGCGATATGGAGATCATTACCTATATGATCGAAGGTTCCTTAGAACATAAAGACAGCATGGGTAATGGTTCAATCATTCAAGTTGGTGATGTCCAAAGAATGAGCGCGGGAACAGGTATTACCCATAGTGAGTTCAATCCTTCGGCTACAGAATCAGCCCATCTATTACAAATCTGGATTCTGCCCAATCAAGACGGCGTGAAACCGAGCTATGAACAAATCTCTTTTTCACGGGAAGAGAAGCTTAATCAATTGCGTTTGATTGTTTCCCCAGATGGTCAAGAGAAATCAGTCAAGATTTATCAAGATGCTTATGTCTATGCTTCCATTCTTGATGATGGTGTCACAGTGACCTATACCCAAAATCCAAATCGCTATGTATGGATACAGGTGGCAAGAGGAAGTTTGTTGATCGGCGATCGCCTATTTAAGGCTGGTGATGCAATTTCTAGCGATCGCTCTGATAATTTGACCTTGACTGGTCAAGGTAGCGCGGAAATCCTAATTTTTGATTTGCCATAACATTTCGCATAGGATTTCGCGTATAGCCTATTGACGTTTCAAGGGATACAAGAAATTTGTAAAAGGCTTGCTTCGCAAGCCTTTTACAGCAGTTGTCAATCAAACCCGCCACAAAAAGAGTCGCAGGGCGAAGCCCCTCATTGGGTTTTATATTTTTCTTTGTGGCGGATTTGAAAGCAAATTGCTGTAAAAATTTTCTTGGCTTTTCAGTCAGCGCAAGGCGCTATAAAACGTTATCTATTTCGGAGGAGATGAATTGATTCGGGCGATTGTTCGGCGAACTCTCGATTGATAAAGTAGTTTAAAAAGGTGCGAATCACAGCGACGATCGCTAATTTGTAAAGTGCTTCAAGGGTAGGAGCGACGGTTGTTGCCAAAATGTCTGCTCCTAATTGCAACTCTAAAGCTAATTGCAACCACATCCCGAAATATAAGCGCAAATGATTGAAGGAGTGGGTGTTTCTAGAGATCGCTAAGCGTCCTGTTTGCAGAATTCCTAAAATCACGCAAAAAATCGATATTGCTTCGATGCAAAGCTTAGCTAGCTTCGCAATGTTGCTAAGTCCAAGTTCTAGATGTTCTATCCATTCCATAATCTATTCTCTATTTTAGAACGGTTAAGTAACTATGCATGAGTAACCTTAAACCCTAAAAGCGTAGGTTGCTAACACGCGGACGACCTACGCTTTTAGGGTTTCACTATACTGAGCTACTTAATCTGGTTTTTTATCAGAATATTCGCTTGATTGCTGGATTAGTTTGGCGACAAGCCCTGTCCATCCTGTTTGATGGCTAGCGCCGATCCCTGAGCCATTATCACCATGAAAATATTCATGGAACAATACTAAATCATTCCAGTTAGCATCAGTATCAAATTTTGATTTTTTGCCGTTTTCTGAATCGTTTACAGGGCGATCGCCATGCTCGTCTCTTACAAAGATATTAATTAAGCGTTGGGATAACTCGGCAGCAACATCACTCAACGTCATCAAGTTTCCTGAGCCAGTGGGATACTCAATTTGGAAACTATCACCATAGAAATGATGGAATTTCTGTAGGGATTCGATAATGAGAAAATTTACTGGCATCCAAATTGGACCGCGCCAGTTAGAATTTCCACCAAATAGACCGCTAGAGGATTCCGCAGGTTCGTAATCGACTCTGTATTCACTATCTTTAGCTCTCCAAATATAGGGATGATCCTTATGGAATTTAGACAGGGCGCGGATACCAAATTCTCCCAAAAACTCTTTTTCATCTAACATTTTGGTTAAAATGCGTTGGAGTTTATCGCGATAGCAGATAGCAAGTAACTGTCTATCGCCAATCCCACAACTTTCCATGCATGCAACATTTTGAGTTAGCTCTGGATGGTGGGTGATAAACCAATGCATTCTATTTTTGAATTCAGGCAATTGATCCAGTACTTCGGGATCTAATGTCTGGACAGCAAAGAGTGGAATTAATCCCACAAGCGATCGCACTTTTAGTTTTAATTGATTGCCAGAGGGGAGATTGAGAACATCGTAGTAAAAGCCATCTTCCTCATCCCAAAGTTCGGTATGCTTCTCGCCAACCTTGTTCATCGCATCAGCAATATAGAGAAAATGCTCGAAGAATTTTGTGGCAATGTCCTCATAAACATGATTCTCTTTGGCGAGTTCTAAGGCGATCGTTAGCATGTTTAGGCAATACATGCCCATCCAGCTAGTCCCATCGGCTTGCTCAATGTAGCCGCCAGTCGGGAGTTCGGCGCTGCGATCGAACACGCCAATGTTATCCAATCCTAAAAACCCACCTTCAAAAACATTCTTGCCTTCGCGATCTTTGCGATTCACCCACCAAGTGAAGTTTAGTAGAAGTTTTTGAAAAACGCGCTCTAAGAATTTGCGATCGCCTTTGCCACACATTTTCTGTTCGATCTTGTAAACCCGATAGGTTGCCCATGCATGGACGGGAGGATTGACATCGCCAAAAGCCCACTCATAGGCGGGGATTTGTCCATTTGGATGCATAAACCACTCGCGGGTAATTACATCCAGTTGTTGCTTGGCAAAATCTGGGTCAATCATGGCGATGGGAATCGCATGGAAAGCTAAATCCCAAGCTGCAAACCAAGGATATTCCCATTTGTCTGGCATCGAAAGAATATCTTCAGATTCCAAATGGAACCATTGGGCATTTCGCCCCTTGAGGCGATCGCTCGGTGGCGTTGGTGTAGCAGAATCGCCTTCCAGCCAAGGTTTTACGGAATAGTTGTAATACTGCTTGCTCCATAACATTCCTGCAAAAGCCTGTCTCTGGACATTTCGCATATCATCCGACATCGCAAACGGTGAAATTTGCTGATAGAATTCATTGGCTTCGCTCAGTCGCTTTGCCACAATTTCGGCTTCCGAGCCTAAAACAATCACGTCAGGGGCAATATTGCTCAATCGCAATTTGACAACTTTAGTTTCACCTGAAGCGATCGCTAGTTCATAGTGAGTAGAAGCCTTTGTGCCTTGTTGCTGAGGATTTACCGATGCTTCACCATTGACAATATAATCATTGATGCCATCCTTCACATATTGGGAACTATTCGCAGTTCCAAAAAGGCGCTGATAGTTGGTTTCATTTTCTGTAAATAGTAATTCTTTACTCTCAGGACAATAGAGCCACATTTGTCCCAGATCTTCATGGCTTGCCGCGATCGCGTCCGAAGAATGCGCCGTAAGTGATGGTTTCTGGCTATCATCCCAAGCCCAAGTATTCCGAAACCATAGCGAAGGCAGGAGATGGATAGTTTGCGATTCGGGAGCGTGATTGGTAATGCTAATTTGGATCGTAATATCCTGAGGTGAGCTTTTAGCATATTCAACCACCACATCAAAGTAGCGATCGCCATCAAATACCCCTGTATCCAATAGCTCAAATTCGCGCTCCTGCCGACTGCGGTGTTTATTCCCATTTACAAGCTCTTCGTAGGGGAAGGCAGCTTGAGGATACTTGTAAAGATATTTCATGTAGGAATGCGTGGGCGTATTATCTACATAAAAGTAATACTCCTTCACATCTTCGCCATGATTGCCTTCGCTACCAGTTAAACCAAACAATCTTTCTTTAATAATCGGATCGGCTCCATTCCATAGCGCGATCGCGAAGCAGAGAAACTGATGATCGTCAGAAATACCAGCAAGTCCATCTTCTCCCCATCGATAAGCCCGCGATCGCGATTGGTCGTGAGAGAAGTAATCCCAAGCCTCTCCCGTGGGGCTGTAATCTTCGCGCACTGTTCCCCATTGCCGCTCGCTAAGATAGCAACCCCATTGTTTCCAAGCTACGCCGTTTCGAGATTCTACCAATCTGTTTTCTTCTGCTGAATTCATTTGTTTATCCTCTTTTTAGTTGATGAGATCTAAGTGGGTCGGCAAAAGAAACCTGTAAATGCCGAGATCCCCGACTTTTTCTAGGCAAGCAAAGGTAATTTGTAAATTTACAAAAAAGTCGGGGATCTTAACCTTTGCTTTTTAAGTTTTCTTATGCCTAGCTACTTATGCCATTTGTTCAAGCAGACGATCGCCAACTCGTAAAGCATTGGCAATAATTGTTAATGTAGGATTGACGGCTGCACTGGAAGGGAAAAATGAACCATCAACAACATAGAGATTTTCCACATCATGGGTTCGACAGTTAACGTCTAAAACGGAATCTTTGGGATCTGCACCAAAGCGACAGGTTCCATTTTGATGCGCTACCGCCGCGATCGCTAATTTCTTACGAAAATAAAGTGAAAGAGGCAAAATGCGATCGCCACAGTTAATTGACTTCAATACTTGTGTCCAGCGATCCATCAGGCGATCAAAGGCGACAGTATTGTTTTCGGTATAACTGAGATGCACTGTGCCATTTTTGACGGTGACGCGATTGTTGCGATCGGGTAAGTCCTCGGCAGTGACAAACCAATCAACTGAGTGGTGAGCAACCTGATCTAGAGCCATCCCTGGGGCAAAAACAGGAGCATCAAGGGCAATCATGTCTTTGTTGACCTTGCCCAACAATTGGATTAGTCCCATTGGGTAGTTAAATCCCTCTTCACCCCAGTAATAATCAAGCACAGCGAGAGTCTTTTGGAATTCGCTATGATTTGGCTTCGGGGTGATGCCAACGATCGCTCCATGTTGGTGTTTCATAAAGTTTCTGCCAACTTGGTCAGAGCTATTCGCCAAACCATTGGGATGCTGATCATTAGCCGACTTCAACAACAAGACAGCGGAATTAATCGCACCACAGGCAACCACCACAATATCGCCAGAGAAATGAACAATTTGGTCGTCTAATTTCACTTCAACGCTGGTAATTTCTCTGCCAGATGAGCTTGTATGCAGGCGCAGTACTTGCGCCTCGGTGAGCAAAGTGATGTTGTCCTTAGCGATCGCGGGACGCACGCAATTGATATCTGAGTCGCCTTTGCCATTGACTAAACAAGGAAATCCATCGCAGGTGTTGCAGCGAATGCAAGCTCCTAAGCGGCGATTGACTTCATTTAACTTGATTGCCAAAGGAAGGTTAATTGGATGCAATCCCTGTTTTACTAAGTCATCATGGATTTCTTGGATGCGTGGCTCATGGGAAACGGGTGGGAATGGGAATGGCGAATTAGTTGGCGGTTCAGTGGGGTCTTGACCTCGTTGTCCATGAACATCGTAAAGTTTTTCTGCTTCGGTGTAGTATGGCTCAAAATCTTGATACTTCAGCATCCATTCAGGAGAAATACCGCCCTGATGTTCTACGCGATCGAAGTCTCGTTCTCTTAGACGCAGTAATGCGCCGCCATATACTTTTGTATTACCGCCGACCCAGTAGCCAGTGCCTGGATGAATCTTACTTCCATCTTTATCATCAATCCAAGTCTCAGCAGTGTGATAGCGGTCTTTTTTGTAAACTTCTACCGTATCCCAATTCTGTTTCTCTTGAGGCAAGAATGAACCTCTTTCTAAAATCAAAATTTTCTTGCCGCTAGAAGCAAGGCGATAGGCTAAGGTTCCGCCGCCAGCGCCAGTTCCGATAATAATGACATCGTAATGTTTCGTAGCCATAAACTTTCTTGTTTATTTAAGTGAGTAGTTTTTTGCAAGCGGCGATCGCTGAATCGAGAAATGCTCGAATTTCTTCGCTACTGGTCTTAGGTTCTCCAAATTGAGAAGCAGTTAAAATTGCGCCCACCCATTCTTCTGTATGCCAAAATCCATTGGCAGCAAGTTCGGGTAAATTAGTTTTGTCTTCAGGGTAGGGATAGGGCGTAACATACCAGTAAGGCTCATCATAGCTACTATCCCCTGGGGACAGACCTACACCTATCGATTTTCCCTCTTCAGGTTCACTACCATCCTCTTTCGGCTCATTTTCATTTGCCTGATTTTCATTTGGAAATGAGATTAAAGTCGCGATATCGAAGTGATGCGCCCAGATACGCACGGGCGATGCATCAGGTTCTTGGCTGACAATATCTTGAAGCAATTTTGAGGCGATCGCGTAATAGTCGATCAAGTTAGAAGTCAGCTTTTGAGAAGTAAAAGTCCCGCCTCTTGCTAGCTCTTCGCCCGAATCGCTTGGGGAATAGGTAAGCTTGGCAAGGGTTTCTGCGGGAATTCCCAATTCGGTTAAAACTGTTCTCAACCAATCATAGGCTTCGGATAACGAACGATCGCTCAAACTAAAGCTTTTTGGCTGCTGGCGATCAACGACAAGCGAAAGAGTTAGTGAAGCGGGATCGAGGGCGATGTTAAAGGGTTGCGATATATGACTGGTGGCGATTGGTTGGGTTGTAAATCCGAGTTCGTCATCCCACTGCAATGCTGAATGGCTGAAATCTGGAACTACCTCGCGCAAGAGCGACGAAACAGAGGCGAGAGGCTTTATTGCGTAATGGAGTTGAACTCTATCCTTTTGTAAGGATTCGCGATCGATTGAAATTGTACTTTTAATTGCACTCATGTTAGGGACTCCAGTGATTTTGATTACTTTTCGACAATTCTCAATGCATGACCATCGGGATCTCTCACTAAAAAGCCGCGCTTAAATCCTAGAGAACGGGAGGGGATTTCGATCGCTTCGGGCGAGATGAAAATTGTGCGGGAATTTCGCAGTTTTTGCGCGATCGCCTTAGCATCATTGACAACTAAAGTAGTCTGCCAATGCAACAGATCGTTAGGTCGCGCATCCGATGGATAGGGTTTACCATCGCTAGGAGCAAGATAATCGAGAAACTCAATTCCCACACCTGATGGAGCTTTTAACCCACTAATGCGTAGCTTCGTGCCAAATACATTATTAAGATGTTCTTGTTCAGTTCCAAAATTCTCGCTTTCTCCCGCGAGTCGTAGCCCCAAAAGATCGCGATAAAACTGCAAACTAGCTTCAGTATTACTGACAACGATCGCCGTATGGTCAATTCCTAAGAAAACTTTTTGGGAATTCTCTTGCCCCTTATTCTCTTGCCATTTGGGATCGCCTTTACCTCTAGGAAAATAAATGATTTCTAAATTATGTCCGTCAGGATCTTTAAAGTAGAAGGCACGAATTCCTGCGGCGGCTTTATTAGTATCGGGAATCCTTTGCGGCGCAGTAGAAGCATGTTGCACCTTAAATTTGCGAAGGATTTCATAGGCTCTATCCATATCGCTAACTGCGATCGCAATATGTTGAAACCAGCGATCATTGCTGCGAGAATCGACGGGAATCGGTCTACCCTTGGGCGTGAGATATTCCGTTAATTCGAGGATTTCTTCTCCCAGTCGCATTTTTACAACTCTCAAACGCACGCCAAATAAACCTTGGAGACGTTCGTATTCAGAGCCTAAGACTTCGACATCAGAAGTTTTTTGAAAGGATAAAACTTCAGAATAAAACTGAATGGCTTGATCCATATCTGAAACTGTAATACCTACAGAGTCAACCGCCAAGATTGTTTTTGGTTGAGACTGAGCGATCAGGGCGGATTGGGGGGATGTTTCTCCTACTTGGGCAGAGTCTTGGGCAAATACTTTCCCAGAGATCGCAGTTACTTGGGCAATGACCGCAAGCGAAACCGCCAATCCAAACAGGATTTTAGAAAATCTCATATTATGCCTCCAATCGTTCGATTAAATGTTCGGCAACTCGCAAGGCATTGGCAATAATTGTGAGTGTAGGATTGACCGCTCCACTAGAACAAAAGAAGCTACCATCAACCACGTAAAGATTGTCAATATCGTGGGTTTGACAATTCAGATTCAGTACGGAGGTTTTGGGATCTTCCCCAAACCGACATGTCCCAACCTGATGCCCTACGGCTGCCATAGGTAATTTGCCTGTAAAGTAGGTCTTCACGCTGTCGGTAGAGCCTTTCATAAAATAATTGGAATTAGGCACAATGCTCTCACCACAATTAATGGATTTGAGAATTTCGATCCACCGTTGTTCCAATCGGGCATAGGGTTCGGAATTATTTTCGGTATAGTCCAAAATGATGCGATCGCCATCCACAGAAATCCGATTATCGAGAGTAGGCAAATCTTCTACGGTCAACCACCAATCGACGGAGTGACTTGCCACTTCTTCGGGTGTGAGCGGAGCATAGGCTGCGGCATTACCTTCTATCATTTCCTTATTGACTTTACCGAGGGTTTGGATCTGTCCCATGGGATACTCATATCCATCCTCTCCCCAATAGAAATCATTAACAGATAGAGTCTTTTGAAATTTAGTAAGATTTGGCTCTTTAGTGACACCAATAACAGAACCGAGAACGTGTTTCATAAAATTGCGTCCCACCAAATCGGAGCTATTTGCCAGACCGTTCGGGTACTTCTCGTTGCGCGATCGCAATAAGATAACCGATGAGTTGACTGCACCACAAGAAAGGACAACAATTCCACCAGAAAAGGACTTTATCTCATCATTGATAAAAACTTCAACGGAGGTAATCTCCTTGCCAGAATCGCTAGTATGGAGCTTTAATACCTTAGCTTCCGTCAATAGAGTTACATTAGGATGCTGAATTGCAGGCAGAATTCCATTTACTTCGGCATCGGATTTTGCCCTTACCAGACAGGGAAAGCCATCACAGGTACTACAACGGATGCATTCGCTCAAATGCTTTTGAACTTCATTTAATTTGATACCGAGGGGAGTATGGTAAGGATGCAATCCCTTTTGTTGGAGTTGTTCGCACACCTCTTTCATTCTCGACTCGTGACTCACGGCAGGATAAAAATAATCCCGACTGCGAGGCGGTTCCGTCGGATCGATCCCGAGATCGCCATGCACCTGAAATAACTCTTCAGCCTGAGTGTAGTAAGGCTCAAAATCGCGATATTTCAACGGCCAAGCGGGTGAAACTCCATCTTTATGCTGGTATTCTTCAAAATCGCGCTCGCGCAACCTGAATAATGCGGCTCCGTATAACTTTGTATTGCCGCCAACAAAGTAGCTCATCCCTGGGTGTAGTTCTTTACCGTCGTGATCGTACCAAATTTCGTCGTTATGGTAGCGATTGCTGCTAAATACTACTTTGGTATCCCAGTTTTCCTTCTCTCTAGGGAGGAAAGATCCGCGCTCCAAAACGAGAATGCGTTTACCAGTAGAAGCCAGTTTGTAGGCAAGAGTTCCTCCTGCTGCGCCAGTACCGATGATAATGATGTCGAAATGTTCCATTGAAGTAGATTCAGCAGACATAAATTTCTCTTACTGTTCTTGGTAGTTCCAGAGCAAACCACCATCTACGACAATTGTCGAGCCAGTGATATAGCGAGCCTCATCGGATGACAAAAAGGCAACTACAGAAGCGACATCTTCAGGTTGTCCCAATCGTCCCAATGGAATGTTCTTCAACAATGGCTCCAGTTTAGACGGATCGTTGAGCAAAGCCTTGTTAATTGGCGTTTCGATCGCGCCAGGGGCAACATTATTAATTGTCATACCAAGTGCGCCAAGCTCTACCGAGAGATTGCGAGTCATCATCTTTAAAGCACCTTTGCTAGCGCAATAAGCCGTAAAGTGAGGGAAAGGTAATTCTTCATGAACGGAACTAATGTTGATAATGCGTCCGTTGCGTTTGCCTTCGCTAATTTGATGTTTAACAAAGGATTGCGTGGCAAAGAAAACACCCTTAAAATTGATATTCATTACCGCTTCAAAATCCTTTTCGGTAACGTCCCAAAAGTCAGCGTGTTTCTCAATTCCAGCATTGTTAACGAGAATGTCAAGGGTTCCAAAATGCTTAATGCTTTCATCGATCAAACGCTTTACGTCTTCGACCATGCCCAAATCAGCGCCAATGCTATAGCCGCGATCGTTGTCGCAAAAGCCCTCAGCCATCATGCAATCACCGCCAGTTGCTTTGATGGCGTTTAAAGTCTCTTCAGCGCCTTGAGGATTGGAGCGGTAGTTGACGACAACCTTAGCGCCTTCTTTTGCCAATCGAATCGCAATACCTTGACCGATGCCGCCACTGCTTCCAGTAACTAGGGCAACTTTTCCATCTAGCTTCATGAACTTTTACCGCGCTAAAATTTGCTATTATTTTGGGGTGCAATCCTCGACGGGCTGAGACCGTTGAGAAAACATGCGTTCATTCTGTTTGAGAAGCGTCCGAACAGAGTTAGCGAGACATAAAAAGTCTATTGAAATTGGCTGATACTTCGGGAATATTTTTTAAGCGATCGCTCAGCAAATCCTCATTTTGGGATTCTATTGCTTAAAGTAATGGCGATCGCTTAATAATTATTTGTCTTTGCGATCGCCACTCTTTTATCCAAATTAAACTACAAAAGAACAATCTATATTGGCATATACAATATTATCATGACAGAATTATTACTTCTATAATGTTCCTCTGAGTCCTAGTATCGAAAAACCAAAAGCTACTATGCCGATTGTCACACGAAAACTGTGCCATGATGCCCAGCGACCTAATTCCGCTCCAAGATCATCAGCACTAATACTCATTTTGGCAAAGCTTTCATTGGCTTGCTTGAAGTAGATGAAATATATTGCGATCATGGACAAAGACAAAATACCAGCAGTAAGTGTTATCCATCGTTCTGAATATCCGATTAACCAACTAGCTATAGCGGTAAAAACTGTCAGAAGTGTTGCGGCAATTGTAAGCGGTGCATAGAAGCGATATAAACGTGGACCAAATTCTTTATGCAACAAGAAAAATTGATCGGGCAAAAGTTTACGCCAATATGGAACAAGAAGGTATCCTTCTGCAAGCAAGGCTCCAACAAAGAGACCAAGTAGTAATACTGAGAGAAATTGTAGGATAGAAAAAATAGCCATAATTTAGATTGTTTTTGCGAAAGCCAAATTGAGGGGGAAATCATCTCTTTTAAATCAACCCTAACATATCAGAATCTTTGTAGTTCTTATGTTTTGCGATCGCCGACAACTTTCTGGAACTCCACTAACGAAATAAACCATTTTGCTTTGCTAATCTCGGATAGAAACAGACAACTTTAAGTAGCATAAGCTAATCGGCATTTATCTTTCAAGCTATATCCCTTGATATAAGGGCTTCACGACCATTTTCATGCAACTTGAATGCCGATTAGCTTATCGGTTTCGGAATAACTATCAAACTCACCAGCCATCAGTAGCTTTAGATGATATTAAGAATTTAGCATACGGTGATGTGTTAGCTGTTTTTTTTGATATTTACAGAGTAAACCTTAGTCTGATATTGCAAGTACAATCTTGAGTTTTAGAGATTCACTGAAATTATCTTCATAGATTAATGATTCAATAATAGTTGCTAAGAGTTCCTTGCTAATTTTGCTATCTGCTACCCAAACTGCAATATTTTCCATTTCTAAAACAAATTTTTTTACTGCATAATCGTACCCATTCAATTCCAAAAAATAGCTACCTAATGCAATACTAGAACGCTTATTGCCATCTGTAAAAGCATGAGATTTATTTATAGAAAATACTAAATGAGTTAATTTATCTTCTATTTTCGGATAGTAGTTGTCATTTTGAATATGTTCAAGGGGACTTTCTAGCAATCCTAGATCGATGATTCCTGCTCGACCACCTGAATTATCAATAATCCAATCATGAACCTCAATTGCATGGGTAATATCAAAGTATAATATTATTTCATCCATTACTTATCTATCCTTAAGCCTCTGAAAAACTGCCAATGCTTCGGGATCGGATAATTGCTCTTGTAGCGATCTACTAGCTTCGCCTAAAAATTTCTCAAAATCAGATTCTGGGATGGTTTGGATATAGGATATTAGTTTTTGATGTAGGGCATCTCTAAAGCTGAGATCTCGGCTTGCCATTTTGGTGCGAGCATCTTCGATAACAGGTTTCAGATAAGGATTATTTTCTGCAAGTTCGATCAATCGATCTAATTCTGAAGGCTGAAGTTTACGTCCTATTTGCTCTGACTTAGCTTTCATTTCTTCAGCAAGACCATTTTCGACACTAGCGATTGCCTTGAGAACTTCAGCATACAGAGTATCGCGTACTTTGTCTTTTTTCTCCAATTTTAGAATCTGTCTGTATTCTTGAGCATTTTCTCGAAATACCAGTTGGTAGATTTTATTTGTATAAAAGCCATATTTAGCTTTTCCCATCTCTAAATAATCATCTAAGGCTTTAGTAAAAACTTGTCGATAACTAAATTCTTGATAAGCAGAAGGCAAATAATTGCAGTCCCGTTGATTAATATATCTAGTGTGTCCCCCCGATCGCTCTGCGACTACTTCAATCACAATATCAAGAATACGAGAGCGGATAAAACGGGCGCGATCGCTCTCTGTGAGGAGCATTGCAATATTCAGAACCGCTCGAAAAGTAAATATACCTAGGACGGTTATCTTGGTACCGTAATCAATTACGACACCACCTGTAGTGTTGAGGAAGTCCTTAAGAGTTTGCCCCCTAAGAACTTTATAACCATTACTTTTAAGCTCTTCGGAGTGACTACTCAGGTATTTTTCAATGGTGCTTTCACTGATCTCAAATAGATCAGCTAGTTGCTCCTTGGTAAAAACAAAAGTTTCCTGATACGGAACACCTCCTAAGCCCAAATGTTCCTCAATTTTTTCTAGGGCATAGCGGTTATTGAGAATATTTTGGCGATCAAGCTGGGAGTTAGTAAGGTCATTAGCCACGATGATTATTTCCAAAGATTTATTTCACTCTAACATTATCACTGACCAGTTAAAGTAGACAGATAGCTATATATTATCTTGTAGATTACAGGATAAATACTTGTATGAGATAAATACTACACAATTTGCCAGCTAAGGCAACCAATAAGTGTAATAACAAACTTTTTGCAGGGTAACATACCTGAACGGAGTTTTATCGATCGCTATGCAGCATAACATTCCTAAACCAGTGCTGAAAAATCATACACCTATACCAGCCTTCAACTCGAAAGCTATGCGATCGCATTTAATTTTGTCGCTCCATCACAAAATATAATCAAGCAATGGCTCAAGAATTTTCTGGTATTCCTAACTCTCAAGATCGAATTATCGGTAGGTGGTTACTCGCGATCGCCACGATGATATTTGGCGCTTCTAATGCGATCGCCAGCAAATTACACGATCTTGGTGATACCCATTTGATTGATGGCAGAAATCCCATCTCTTTTTGCAATAGTCTATTTGTTGGAAATATATGCGAACTGGGTATCTTGATATTCATTTATTATCGAGAGTGGAATATCAAAGAAATCAAAAAGATTAAATTAAAAAGTTGGATTTTTCTAACTATTGTTGCTATTTTAAGTGGCGCATTGGCTCCAGCGTTGATCTTTACCGCTCTGGATAGAACTCAGATCAACAACGTCATTTTAGTTAGTAGAATCGAGCCAGCAATGGTTTTAGCCTTATCAATTTTATTTCTCAAAGCTAAAACAAGTTTTTGGGATATTGCGGGGGCGATCGCTACTTGTATTGGTGTAGCTTTGGTTATTCTGCTCCAGCCAATTGCTTATTCAAGGTTTAATAGTGGAGAAATATTAACTATCATTGCGGCAATTGCTTTGGCGATCGCCTACACAATCAGTGATGCTCAATTGGTCAACATTCCCCTAGGCTTTTTTAGGGTTTTCAGGACATTAATCGGTACTTTTGTATTTGGGGCAATCGTGATCTTGCTGTTTGGTTTTGAACATTTTATCGATGTTTTTTCACCCTTCTTGTGGCAATGGACTCTAATTTATAGCGTTGTAATTGTCGGAATTGGACAATTTTGCTGGATCAACGCTTTAAAAAAATCTACTTCTATCGATGTTACTTTAGCCAACGCTTTTAGTGCGATCGCTGGAATCTTATGTTCCTATTTTATTTTGCATCAAGCTCCAAATGCTGCTCAGTGTATTGGTGGTGCTTTCATTTTGATTGGGGTTATACTTGGAGATATGGGAGCATGGATTCAGAACAAAAAATTGAAGGGTAAACAAGCTCATTCTGCGATCGCTATTGATATGGAGTCAGGATTTAAGGGCGTATAATCTTACCAAAACCAAAAGATAGTTGCGGCGCGAAGCGCCGCAACTATCTTTTGGTTTTGATCTTTATAATTTGCACATCTGACAACAGTTTTGACTAATGCAAGGAGTCGAACTATTCGGACAAAGTTTACAGCACAATTCCGATCGCTTTTTCTTCTTCCCTATTCGCAAATAAAATTCTGCTGCTAAAAGCATTCCCATTGGTGGCGCAATACAATAAAGCCAAAAACCATACCACACTTGCGCGGGAATTGCCGAACCCAGAGAGCGGGCAGGATTGATACTCATCCCAGAAATTGGTGCTTCAAAAGTAATAAAAAGTGCTACCAAAATTCCCGAAAATATCCCAGTCAGATGCGATAGTTTGTCATGATTTGAAACTCTTAAAATCATTGACATCAATCCCAAGGCAAGCAGGAATTCGGCTAAGAAAGCGATCGCTTCTCCATTTGGTGAAGGGACTGTAACGATGTAGTTGATCGCGGGATCGGCGATCGCCTTTCCCAGCACAATTCCCGCGAACCATATTCCCGAAACCGCACCAAGGGCTTGCGCCAAAATATAGAAAACAGCATCCAAAGTACTAATTTTACCAAGCCGCCAGAAAGTCAATGTCACCGCAGGATTGATATGCGCTCCTGATCGCTTACCCCAAGGAGAGTAAATAATCGTGATCGCGATCGAACCCATAATTACGCCGATAAAAAATCTGCGTAAAAGCGGATCTGCGATCGCTTGATGAATTGGAGAGTTAGGTAGTTCAAAAATGGTAGTTACGATGGTTGCCGCAACCATAAACAAGCCCAAACAAAAAGCCTCGATCGCATATTCGATTACGTTCATTTTTTGATGCATTTTTATGGCTAAGGGCTAAACCGACAACTTATACAGCAATCCGAAATGATTTATTGCTTTTTAATAGTTGTGAGAGGCGCACCCGCAGGGTGCG
>JANMFC010000461.1:0-3276 GCA_031377675.1 Pseudanabaena sp. OTE_70b_metabat_355
CAAAAGTTTCTCTGGGTTTTAATTAAGCGCAAAGCGCTGTAACAAGTTCTATAATCTTAATAATCTTTAACAAAAAAATTTATGATTCGTAACCAAAGGCGATCGCTTGCCAATGTATTAAATATTTTTTTGATTTGCATAATCTGTCTTTGCGTTACTTTTGCCAACTCCCTCAGCGCAAATGCTTTAAGCGCCGAAACCTTAAACTCAAGTACATCAGAAACAAGCGATCCCGCATCTAGTCAAATTATCGATCGCTTTAACCTGATTAAAACCAAAATGGCAAAACTCCGCTTTTGTAATAACGAAAGCTGCTTTTATCGTAACGTCACTAGCAAAATTATCCCGCCTACCGATAAAAATCCCCATTACAGTGCCACCATCGCCGCCGCCGTTGAGCGTCCATCCTCAAGCCCCGATCTGGCGGACTATCACTTTGTCTATGTCAATGATCATTGGCAACTAACCAAGGGCGAAGAGTTTACCGATGTGGCTGATTATGTGTTTATCGGCGATCGCTACGAGATCTACAGCGTTCACAATAGCCACACCATAAGCGGTAATTTAGACAAAGCGCGAGAAGACAGTGGCATCAAATCTGGATACCTACCGCTTTATTACGAGGTCTTAGATCATGGCATTGAAAAACTTTAAACCTCAAACAATTGAATGGCAGCGCAAAGCGCTGCCATTCACTATTCATTCATTTCGCGGTAAATCGTGGCTGTCGCAGGTGAGGCTTGGGTTAAGTATTGAAAAATCCAAAATTTAAATAAACCATCCAAAAACACAGGAACCGTGGAAATAAACGATTGGGCAAGAATCTTGTTTTCAGGCAGTCCGAAATGGTCAAATATGACTGTCAATAACGCATCCCAGCCTTCGCTAGAGTGAAATCCGACAAAGGTATCAGTGGAAATAATAATTAGGAAAGCCTTAGCATTGTCGTTGAGACTATAGAGAACTTCATCAAGAAATTCTTTAATTGTATTCAGTTCTTTGCGACCTGACAGCAAAAACAAATAAAACACGATCGCAGAAGTAATATCGGCTAATAGGTTTTTAACTCCATCAAGACTTGCTTGGTTAAACTTTTTCAAAATCTTGAGGGATTCTTGCTGGATCAGGGCTTCCATCTCTTCTGATGGCGATTTCTTTTCCGATGCTTGTGTGATCTTTTCTTCAGGCTTTACAGATTCTTGCTTTAGCCTTGACTGCTCTAGGGCTATGGTTTTGATCATAAAGTCAAATTCAATCCGTTCTTTGGCTGTCTGCAACGCCTTAAAAGCTTTTTCTTCGATCGCAGGACTAAACTTGATCGCCATATTGTTGGTATCGGTGAAGCTGTTAATCATCGGACTAAAAATTAATGTCTTTGACAGGAACTGGACGGCGATCACCGAGATTACCAACACGACAATGTAGCGCAGAGCTTGATTAATTCTTGTGCGTGACTGACGCAATTCTTCTACTATGTCGCGCTCATAGTCAGAATAAGAGCCACTGAGATTCCGCTTAACGCGCTCGAAAGCCTTGAAAAACGAGCCAGGGAGAATACTTTTTTCGATCGGCGTAACGGGCTGCGGAGTCTGTCGATAGTTTTTGTTTTTCGTGTTTTTAAACATCTGAAACTTTTCGTCATCATCATTTCCATTACGTCTATTGGCTCCCGTATTAGCGGAAGCCTTATCTGATGATTGGTTTGAAAATTTCGAGGAGGTGTTATCCACATCAATCGTCAGGGGGCGATCGCTTGATTCGTTATACCTTTCGAGGGTGTAGTCAATAAATGCGAGTTTTTGATAAAGAGAGAATTTGCGACTGTTGCCTCCTAACTGGTTGGCGGATAATTGCCCATTACCGACAGGATCGAGATCTTGGTTATTGGGGGCATATTTAGCGATCGCTGCGTTTGCCGAATTACTAGAGCTTTGAGGTTGCAAGTAGGGCAGCGCGGCGCTAATTTTATAAAAATTTAGACGCGCCTTAATGGTTCTAATATATTTCTGAAGTTTGATTTCAAATACAGTAAATACGCTGCTGCTAAAACTGCCATCATTGGCAATCCTATTGCCATTAAAGTTTTCTTCTTCGAGCCGCTTGATATCGACAGCGAACTCAAAAGCCTCATCAACTGCTCGTTCAGGGGTATTTGTCACCCAAGAAAAAATATTTTGCAAAGGCGAAGTGTTACTGTCGGATGGATTTTTCATGGGTTAGGCGATCGCTTTGAGGGCGCAGAATACTGCTTGTAACGGAAAGAATTTTGATAAAACGCAGAAATAGGCTTTTTTTAGTTTAATGGGCGATCATCATCCTGAAATGTTTTTTGAGATCAATAAGTAAACATTTTAACAAAAGTATCCAAAGTCACTGGCAATAGTGATGACCATTACCGTCGCAGGATAAGCATCATGGCATAGGCTACGATGAATGTTATTTGTTAGTGCGTGATTGTTTATATAATTAATAGCTAATCAATCAATTAAGAAGATAAAAAACATAAGTTATGACTGTAAAAGAACTGTTAATTTATGAAATTGATTCTATGTCCGAAATACAGATTGTAAATGCACTGGATCTGATTCGCACACTTAAAGTTCAAGATGTAAAACCTCCTCATCGTAAAGGTTCGGGTAGGTCGGTATTGCGCCATGTTGGTAAATGGGTGGGCGACGATCTACCAGAATGTTTAGAACTGGTTTATGCTTCAAGAGGTATGGCTAAATTTTAGATATGTACTTATTAGACACAAATCATTGTAGCTCCATAATTTTTGGCGATCCTGATGTGATTGCTCAGGCAACAAAGGTAGGAGTAGATAAGCTTGCGATTTCGTCTATTAGTGAAGGAGAATTGCTCTATATGGCAGAGAATTCCAAGAAAATAGCAGAAAATTTGGCAATAATTGAGGAATTTCTAGGAGATCTGCCTGTATATGATGTCGATAGCTTAACAAGTCGGATTTACGCCAAACTTAAAGCTCAAATCATGAATCGGTTTGCCCCCAAAGAAAAGAACAAGCGAAGAAAAACAAAGATTACTGATTTAGGAGTGGGTGAGAATGATCTATGGATTGCCTCTATCGCAATTCAGAATGATCTTACGATTGTATCGGCAGATAGTGATTTCAAGCGCATAGGAGAAGTATGGACTTTCCCCTTAGAAAGTTGGTATTCATCTATAAACTGAGGGATATATGTGTATGTCTCCTAAGGAACGAAAAATAAATAACTTGTACAAATAAAACCCAAATTTGTTGGGGCGGGCTTCGCC
>JANMFC010000473.1:0-1890 GCA_031377675.1 Pseudanabaena sp. OTE_70b_metabat_355
CCCAATGTCCAATCTCTGTCTTCATATCCGCGATCTTGGGACGATTTTCAATTCCAATTCGATTCGGAATTATACTTCGCTTTTGATTTCGACTTTTTCGCCGCCGCCGTTTCTGCTTTTGCCTTAGATACTGCTGATATACCCCCATCTGGTGATGATTGGTATAGATCATTTGATAAATTGTCTCATAGCTGATTTTACCCACGCCTTCTAGCTTCATTCGACCTGCAATTTGCTCTGGGCTGTGATGTTGCTCTAATCGCTGTTTTACTTCGGCAATCGTGTTTACACTGACGCTCTGGAATTTTGTCTTGGCTTTTTCGCGCCGAGCTTTCATCTTTGCCTCTGCCGTGTCGGGGAAATATACGTTGCGACACTCGTCTGTGTTACGCGATAGCTCCCTTGATATCGTACTTTTGTCCCGATTCATGCGACGACCGATTTCTGACATCGATAATTTGTCTGTTACCCGCAGTTTATACAGTTCGCTTCTTTCTGTGGTGGTAAGATGTTTAAAGCTCATGAGGATTTTCTGATGGTTGTGATTAATATCAGAATATCCTTATGAGTCCCTTTATGCAAAGATCTCTAGGCGTTGCATTTCATCCTTGAATTGGCGAGATTTCAATCTCAAACGCTTTCATCAACTCATGTTGAAAAAATTTGTTTCTCCGACAGGCTGCTAGCTTAATAACTATAGGCAATCGCGTTTTTAGGGTGAGGGGTTGGGCAATCGTGTTTTTTGGGTGGTTGGGCGATCGCGTTTTTGGGATGGGATGATTGGGCGATCGCCTTATACTTTTTCCTCAAAAATCAGCTACATAGATAAGTGTACAAATAAATCTTGTACATTTTGTGATGGCATATGAGTCTTACAGTCAATTACAATCAAGCACTTAACCAGTTCTCAGAAATTTGCGATCGCGTGATTGCAGAAAACAACTTTGTCATTTTGGAACGTCGCGATCGCGAAAATATTGCAGTGATCTCAGTTAAAGAGCTATCAAGTTTACTTGAAACTTTGCATTTGCTTAAGGGCATCTCTAAATGAAAATATATGGAATTGACTTCACAAGCGCCCCTAGCAAAAATAAGCCGATCGCTTTGGCAGAAGCTTGGCTAGAAACCGATGCTCTCCATATTGAGAATCTACGGCGATTTCCTAACTTTGATGATTTTATGGAGTTTCTTCAGCGATCGCCTGCTTGGATTGCAGGAGTAGATTTTCCATTGGGACAACCCCGCAAATTAATCGAAAATCTGCAATGGGGAACGACTTGGGCGGAATATGTAAGTCTGGTAGGGCGGATGTCCAAACAGAAATTTGTGACCACCTTAAATCAATATCGTCAAGGTCGAGACTATGGCGATCGCGAACATTTGCGAGAAACTGACAAGATTTCGGGAGCGATTAGCCCGATGAAAGTTTATGGTGTGCCAGTGGGGAAAATGTTTTTTGAAGGCGCACCGAGAATGTTGAAGGCGGGTTTTAATGTTTTGCCATGTCATCCTACGGAGGATGCGAGAATAGTGATTGAAATTTATCCTGCGCTGATGGCAAAAAGCTTAATTGGTAAACAAAGCTATAAATCTGACGAAAAGCGTAAGCAAACTCCCGAAATGCAGTTTTTGCGCCAAGAAATGCTCAATCAAGTGCGATCGCCTCATCTGAAAACAAAACATGGTTTTGATGTGGCTATAATTGATAGTCTTGCTTCTGAATGCGATCGCGATCCTTCGGGTGACTCAATCGATGCTGTATTTGCGTCTATTCAAGCTGCCTCAGCATCACGACAACTTAACTACGGTATTCCTGAAAACTGCGATCGGCTTGAAGGATGGATTTGTAAGGGATGAAAATTAATTAAAACCCAAATAAGTTGGGGCGGG
>JANMFC010000474.1:0-3107 GCA_031377675.1 Pseudanabaena sp. OTE_70b_metabat_355
CAAAAACCCAAATAAGCGGAATCACCCGCGAAGCGGGTGATTCCGCTTATTTGGGTTTTATTATACCTCTCTATATTTTTATATCCCAAAACTTTCGGCAAATATATGAAGCCTTCTTTGAAATTTATATCTGCATCCATCGCAACTTTGTTAGTAACATTAGTCGCCGCCAGTCCTAGCTTCGCTGCCGATCCATTTCGCACTAACAACGCTAGAGCGATCGGCGATCAAACTCAAAAAGCTTTTGAACTTATGTTTAAAGAAGGTGATTATGCCGCCGCCGTGGCGCAGTTAGATGTGGCGATCAAAACTGAAGCAAGTGAACCACTTTTATTTGCCTTGCGCGGTTCGACCTTCTATGCAAAAGATGATTATCTGGGGATGAAAGTAGCAGGCGATCGCGTTCGGCGGAATGCGGAAGCGTTGAAGGGGACAGACAACCTTAGAGCTTATATTTATCTAGCTGTTAGCGATCTAATCGAAGCAGGCTATATCGTCAAAGCCGACGGTATATCGAGTGCGCCCAGAGCCTTGCCCCTCGTCCAAAGTGTGTTTGACAATCTCAAACGGGCGCAAGATATTGATCCCAAAGACCCTGAACTCAATCTCGTTAAGGGATACATCGATATGCTGATTGCCTCGGTATTGCCGATGTCCGACCTTGATACAGCATTGGCAAGCCTCAAACAATTTTCTGCGCCAGACTATCTCAAATATCGCGGCATCGCTCTCGCCTATCGTGATGCCCGCCGCCCCGAACTCGCCTTAGAAGCGGTCAACAAGGCGATCGCCTCGGCTCCGAATAATCCTGAGTTGAATTATCTGAAGGGACAAATTTTGTGGATGCAAGGCGGTAACAGTATGCCTATGGCGAAACAGCAATTTGAGATCGCCTTGAAAAAATCAAAGCAAATGAATTCTACTCTCTTAGCTGAAATTCGCGATCAATGCAAAAACTTATCGGGCGGCGTTAAATGCCCTGAATAAAAAAAGGCGGCGCGATGCGCCGCCTTTTTTTGTAAGACTCGCCATGCGAGTCTTTTTTTTGTGAAATTTTTTGTAAGCATTGCTTGCTACAGCCCGATTGCAACAATCTTCGCTACACTGTTGCCAATCAACCAAATCAAGGTAATGGCAATTCATGAATTACCATTACCTTGATTAAATAGCAAACCAAAAGAAAACTCATGGCGCAAGACATTAAACTGATCGTGGTCGATATTGATGGCACGATTAGCGGTGATGCCAATCAAGTAAATGATGCTGTCAAACAAGCCGTGAAAGACGCTCAAGCCCTAGGGGTAAAGGTAGCGATCGCCACAGGTCGGATGTATCGCTCGGCGGTAAGATTTCATGAATTAATCGCCTCAGATATGCCGTTGATCTCCTATCAAGGTGCATTTATCAAAGATCCCCAAACCGATGAGCTAGTCGGACATTGGCCAGTTGAACTGAATCAAGCGCTCTCGCTACTTGACGATTTGGCAGATTTTGCCACCAATGATCAGCTTTCGATTCACATCTATGTGAATGATGAACTCTATGTTCGTAAAATGACTGCTCAAACTCAAGCCTACGCCGAACGCTCTAAAGTCGGAGTCAAAGTAGTCGGCGATTTGCGAGAATTCTTAACTAAGGCAAGTACCGATCATCCACCCACAAAGATTTTGGCTTTGAGTGATACGGCGGAATTAGTTACAGAAATGTTACGGGTTCTCAAAGATCGCTATACACCGCAGCAGCTTTATCTCACGAAGTCGGTGGCAACTTTCTTTGAAGCAACCAATCCGATCGCCAATAAAGGAACTGCTGTCAAACATTTAGCAGAGAATATTTTAGGATTTGACCGATCGCAAGTTTTAGCGATCGGCGATAATTTTAACGATTTAGAAATGCTGGAATATGCAGGTATTGGCGTGGCAATGGGAAATGCTCCTGATGGATTAAAACCCCTTGCTGATTGGGTTGCTCCTAGCGTTGAAAATGATGGTGTAGCTGTAGCGATCAAAAAGTTTGTACTTAGCTAAGTACCTCGGCTTAATAAAACCAAGAACCGAAATAAGCTGATTTGCCCGCTTTGCAGACAAATCAGCTTATTTCGGTTTTATATTTGAAAGTAATCTCCATAGAAAGTAGTAATAATTTGATAGAAGTTATTGTCGAGCTAGATCAACCTGAACGAATTGATCGCTTTTTAGCAGATCAAATCACTGAGCTATCCCGATCGCGTATTCAAACACTAATTGATCAAGGTTATGTCACTGTTAATGATGCTCTATGTCATAACAAAAAAGACTTAATCAAAACAGGCGATCGCATTCAATTAATTACACCCGCCGCCATACCATTAGATTTAATCGCCCAAGAGATTCCCTTAGATATTCTCTATGAAGATGAACACTTAATCGTTATTAATAAACCTGCGGGGCTAGTTGTCCATCCTGCGGCAGGGCATAGTGATGGAACTCTGGTAAATGCTCTCTTAGCCCATTGCCAAGAACTATCTGGCATCAATGGAACTCAAAGACCAGGAATTGTGCATCGTTTGGATAAGGATACTAGCGGGGTGATGGTAGTAGCTAAGAGCGATCGCGCCCATCAGCATTTACAAGCACAGATTCAAGCAAAAACCGCACGAAGAGAATATTTGGGGGTTGTGCGTGGTGTTCCTAAAGGAGAATCAGGAGTAATTAATGCGCCGATCGCCCGACATAAAAGCGATCGCAAAAAAATGGCAGTTATTGATGATGGACGCAAAGCGATTACCCATTGGCAAATTCAGGAACGATTAGGACATTACACCTTAGTTAAGTTTGATCTCGAAACAGGACGGACCCATCAAATTCGCGTCCATTCTGCTCACATGGGTTGGGCGATCGCTGGCGATCCTGTCTATGGACATCCCAACAAGGAAGTTTCGCAATATCTAACTGGACAAGCCCTCCACGCATGGCGGCTCACCTTTACGCATCCCCTTTCAGGGGAGTTAATTGAAAATACTGCCCCATTACCCGCAGGCTTTGAAAAGTTGTTAGTGTTTTTGCGGCGGAAAAAATAAACCTGTTAAGGGATGAAAATTAATTAAAATCCAAATTCGTTGGGGCGGG
>JANMFC010000508.1:0-11484 GCA_031377675.1 Pseudanabaena sp. OTE_70b_metabat_355
CAAAAACCACAAAAATCTCCATGTGCGCGGCTACAAGGAAAAGGGCAATATCAATACGCCTTTAGAACTGGCGATTAGCAACCAAGTTGATCGTTTTAGTCTAGCGATCGATGTGATTGACCGTGTGCCGAAGCTGCATAATATCGGCGCTCATGCCAAGGAATCTCTCCGCAATCAGCAAATCGAATGTCGTCATTATGCCTACGAGCATGGCATCGATAAACCTGAAATTGTGAACTGGCGTTATCCGCATTAAAACCAATGCTGTTGAGCGGCGCTTCGCGCCGCTCAACAGCAAATTAACAGAAAAAAGTATGAGCTTAAAACTATATTTGCTTCGTCATGGCGAAACTGCCTATAGTCGCACTGGTGGCTATTGTGGCGATCTTGATCCTGATCTAACGGATAATGGCGAAAAAATGGCAGCAGCTTTTGCCACGGCGCATCAAGTGATCGCTTGGGATGCTGTGTTTGTGAGTCCGATGAAGCGCACGATCGCTACGGCAAAACCATTATGTGAAGCGAGCGGCATGGAAATGCAATTTCGTGATGGCTTGCGAGAGTTGCGCTATGGCAAATGGGAAGGCTTAACCAATGAGTTTGTGAAAGAGAACTACAGCGAAGATTATCTACGCTGGCTAACGGAACCTGCATGGAATCCACCCACAGGTGGCGAAACCGCAGTCCAACTGGCTAGTCGTGCTTCTTTAGCGATCGCCGAAATTCAAGAGCAGTACCCATCAGGTAACGTGCTAGTGGTTTCCCATAAGGCAACGATTCGGGTGATTCTCTGTAGTTTATTGGGAATTGACTTGGGCAGATATCGCGATCGTATTGATGTACCCGCCGCATCCCTTAGCATTGTCCAGTTTGGCGCACTCGGTCCGATGCTCAAGGTTTTAGGCGATCGCAGTTTTATGGATGCCGATTTGCGATCGCTCTCAGGAACATAGCAACTGGTTAAAAGCAAAAAACGTAAGGGTAAGGGCAATTCATGAATTGCCCTTACCCTTACGTTTTTTATGTCACACCCAGATGAAAACCGCTATACAATGAAATAATCCTATTGTTTCACGTCTAAAATTTGCATGGCTGAATTAGCTCTATCATCAACTAAAGTTAATCGCGCTGCTCTCACTCCGATGATGCAGCACTATATCGAAATGAAAGAACAATATCCCCATACGGTGATGTTGTATCGATTAGGCGATTTTTTTGAAGCTTTTTTTGAAGATGCAGAACTAATTTCACGGGAATTAGAATTAGTTTTAACAGGGCGCGATGGCGGCAAGACCGTGGGGCGGATTGCAATGGCGGGGATTCCTCACCATGCCCTCGACCGCTATGCCAATCAATTAGTGGAAAAAGGCAACTCGATCGCCGTTTGTGATCAAATGGAAGCGGCTTCTGAAGCCCAAGGACTAGTCAGGCGAGAAGTGACGCGGGTAATCACCCCAGGGACGGTGATCGAAGAGGGAATGCTAGCGGTCAAGAAAAATAATTTTCTAGTGGCGATCGCCAATGGCGGTGAGAATTGGGGATTGGCTTATACGGATATTTCTACGGGAGAATTTGCGGTCACACAACTCAACAGCACCGAGCATTTGATTCAAGAACTATTACGTTTGCAACCTGCGGAAGTGCTTATTCCCATCGACATTCCCAATCCGCAATTATTTCGTGGTTCCAAAGCCGAGAAAACCGAAGCATTTTGGGAAGGAATTGCTCAGAAAAAACAATCATCTTTACCAGCCCCCTACGAGGCTCTACCTGAAAACTTTTGCTATACACCGCGATCGCAAGCAGGATTCGCGATCGCCGAAGCCAAACAGAGAATTCTTGATACATTTCGTGTGCGATCGCTAGAGGGTTTTGGATGTAAAGCTTTACCGCTAGCGATTAGAGCGGCGGGTGGGATTTTAGAATATCTGGAATCCACTCAAAAAAGTGTGAAGATGCCATTGCAAGGAATCTCTACTTATGCGATCGCTGATTATTTGATTCTTGATAACCAAACTAGACGCAATTTGGAAATCACCCAAACTGTGCGCGATGGCACTTACTATAGTTCTCTATTGTGGGCGCTGGATAAAACTACGACAGGCATGGGAAGCCGCGCCTTACGCCGTTGGCTATTGCAACCACTCAAGGATATTGCCGCCATTAACGAACGTCTGGATACGATTACGGAACTCTATAAACAACATTCCCTCCGTAAGAATCTACGCAGTTGTCTTAGTCAAATCTATGATATCGAACGGCTATGCAGTCGCATTGGCGCGGGTACAGCGAATGGACGTGATTTAATCGCTGTAGCAATGTCGCTAGAAAGAATGCGCGATGTTGCTGATGTCGTAGTCAATTCTCATTCTCAATACTTAACAGTTCTGCAATCAGTGCCATCAGAACTTCTCCAACTTGGTTCACAGTTACAAAAAACACTGGTTGAAGAACCACCAATTTATATTACCGAGGGCAATATTATCCGTTCGGGTGTGAATGACCAATTGGATCAATTACGTCAACAGAGCCGTGATGATGTGGAATGGTTGGCCGCCTTTGAGAAACAAGAAAAGGAACGCACGGGCATCAACACCTTGAAAGTTGGGTTTAATAAAGCTTTTGGCTACTACATTAGTATCTCTCGTGGCAAGAGTGAACAGGCTCCCGCCGATTATATTCGCAAGCAAACACTCACCAATGAAGAGCGCTATATTACCCCTGAATTAAAGGAAAGAGAAACGAGAATTCTCAATGCGGATAACGAACTTAAGCAATTAGAATATGACCTGTTTGTGGAATTACGGTTACTTGCTGCCAAACATATCGAATCAATGCGAACTCTTGCTACGGCTCTCGCGGCTGCCGATGTCCTCTGTAGTCTTGCCGAAGTCGCTGTCACCTATAACTATTGTCGTCCCCAACTAAAAAGCGATCGCTCTATTTCGATCACCAATGGTCGCCATCCTGTGGTAGAACAATCCCTTCCCGCAGGTTTCTTCGTTCCCAATTCTACCTATTTAGGGAATGATCTCCAATCGCCTGAATGCCCTGATTTAATCGTCCTCACTGGTCCGAATATGAGTGGTAAAAGCATCTATTTACGACAGGTGGGATTGATCCAATTAATGTCTCAGGTGGGTAGTTTCGTGCCTGCGGAATCAGCCATATTAGGAATATGCGATCGCATTTTTACCCGTGTTGGTGCGGTCGATGACTTAGCCACTGGACAATCTACTTTTATGGTGGAGATGAATGAAACGGCGAATATTCTCAATCATGCTAAAGATCATTCTTTAGTATTACTGGATGAAATAGGGCGCGGTACTTCTACCTTTGACGGCATGGCGATCGCATGGTCAGTTGCGGAATATATTGCTAACGAAATCAAGGCGCGGGGTATTTTTGCGACCCATTACCATGAACTAAATGAACTGGCAAGTTTACTTCCCAATGTTGCTAATTTTCAAGTCACGGTCAAGGAATTAGAAGATGAAATTATTTTCCTGCATCAAGTTCAAGAAGGTGGAGCGGATCGGTCTTATGGCATTGAAGTGGGGCGGTTAGCGGGTCTACCCGCTAGTGTGATTAGTCGAGCGAAGCAGGTGCTTGCTCAAATTGCAAAAAATAGTCATATTGCGACAGGCTTACGAGGTGATGGAAAGGGGACTAGCCAAGCTCGAAGGGGGGGGAAAGATCAGGTTAAAGATGTAGTTGGAGATTCGCAAATGACCATTTTTTAATTGATGTATCTTTCCTATATATGAAATTAGCGGGTTGTGCGGTTGCAGCATATTGAGGCTTCAAGTAGTCCAAAGCAGGGTTTAAAACGTTAGTTTGTCCTAATATCAAGTGACTACAGCTATACCAACATTGTGGTTTTTAATTGTTATCCAATGTTATACTCGCTTCAAAGATGAAATAAATATTCACATTGTGTGAGAGAAAGCATGAGTATAAGCAAGCTAAAAGTCATGACGATCGCTTCAGCTTTCTCGGTGATGAGCTTTAGCCTTTCCTCTCAAATAAGTTTTGCTCAAAATGCGATCGCGCCAGACAACACTCTACTAGTTAATACTTCAGTTAATTTTAATATTACAAATAAGACCTATACGATTACGGGCGGCACTCAGGTTGGGACAAACCAGTTTCATAGTTTTCAAGATTTTTCTGTGCCGACTAGTAATACTGCACATTTTGATACTTTGCCAACTACGGTTAATGCGATCGGGCGGGTAACTGGCTTGAACATCTCGAATATTGATGGATTAATCAAAGCTAATGGTACGACTAATCTTTATTTGATCAATCCTAATGGAATTATTTTTGGGAAAGACGCAAAATTAGAAATTGGTGGTTCGTTTGGGGCGAGTACGGCTAATAGCTTTAAGTTTCCCGATGGCAGTGAGTTTAGTGCGACTAATCCGCAAGCACCGCCTTTGTTAAATGTGAATGTGCCTTTGGGTTTGCAGTATGGTACAAGTAATACTGGGGCAACGATTAGCAATCAGGGTAATCTTGAGGCGGGTCAGGATTTGGTATTAAATGCGGATAAGTTGGATTTGCAGGGGACTTTGGGGACTTTTGGATCAGGAAGAAATTTGACGTTGCAAGCTCAAGATTCTATATTAGTCACAAACGGTGCTAAGTTGTCATCTGGTGCGTTTGGACAAGGCAATGCAGGGAGTATAGAAATATCCACTAAAACTCTAGAACTGTTGGGTGGTTCTTCTATTGATGTTAGTACCCTTGGACAAGGGGATGCAGGAACAGTGAAGATTACTGCTACTGAGTCGATTAAGTTTGATGGTAAAAGTTTTGCGATTAGTGTGGCGAGTATAGAAGCATTAGGAAATGCTGGTGGTGTGGAAATATCAACTAAAACCTTAGAACTGTTGGATGGTTCTTTTCTTAGTTCTGATACCTTTGGACAAGGAGACGCAGGAACTGTGAAGATTACTGCTACTGGGTCGATTAAGTTTGATGCGAGTTCTGTAAATAGTTCGGTGAGTATAGAAGCAGTAGGGAATGCTGGTGGCGTGGAAATATCTACTAAAACTCTAGAACTGTTGGGTCGTTCTTCTATTGATGCCAATACCTTTGGGCAAGGGGATGCAGGAACAGTGAAGATTACGGCTACTGAGTCGATTAAGTTTGATGGTAATAGTTCTGCGAAGAGTGAGGTAAAAAGAGGAGCAGTAGGGAATGCTGGTGGTGTGGAAATATCTACTAAAACCCTAGAACTGTTAGGTGGTTCTTTACTTGATGCTAGTACCTTTGGACAAGGAAACGCAGGAACTGTGAAGATTACGGCTACTGAGTTGATTAAGTTTGATGGTAATAGTTCTGCGTTTAGTGCGGTGGAAATAGGAGCAGTAGGAAATGCAGGAGGGGTGGAAATATCCACTAAAACACTAGGACTGTTGGGTGTTTCTTTACTTGATGCTAGTACCCGTGGACTAGGAGATGCAGGAACAGTGAAGATTACGGCTACTGAGTCGATTAAGTTTGATGGTAATAGTTTTGCGATTAGTGTGGTGAATACAGGAGCAGTAGGAAAGGCGGGTGGTGTGGAAATATCTACTAAAACTCTAGAACTGTTGGGTGGTTCTGGTCTTAGTTCTAGTACCTTTGGACAAGGAAACGCAGGAACAGTGAAGATTACTGCTACTGAGTCGATTAAGTTTGATGGTAATAGTTCTGCGATTAGCGCAGTGGAAACAGGAGCGGTAGGAAATGCTGGCGGTGTGGAAATATCTACTAAAACTCTAGAACTATTGGGTGGTACTTTTCTTGATGCTAATACCTTTGGACAAGGAAACGCAGGAACTTTGAAGATTACGGCTACTGAGTCGATTAAGTTTGATGGTAATAGTTCTGCTGAAAGTGCGGTGAAAGAAGGAGCAGTAGGAAATGCTGGCGGTGTGGAAATATCTGCTAAAACTCTAGAACTGTTGGGTCGTTCTTCTATTGATGCTAATACCTTTGGACAAGGGGATGCAGGAACTATAAAGATTACTGCTATTGATTCGATCAAGCTCACTAATGGTTCAAGTATTAGTAGTTCCACATCAACAAGCGGTGATTCTGGCAGGATCGAAATAATCGCAGGGAATAGCCTCATCCTTGACGGAAGCGGTACAGGAATATTTGCAAAGACCGAAGAAAATTCCACAGGCAAAGGTGGTAGCATCTTCATTGATCCGCCGCTAGTCAGTATCACCAACGGCGCACGCATTGCAGTCGATAGCTTAGGCAAAGGTAATGGCGGGGATTTGACAATCATTGCAGGTAAATTTGTCTTTGAAAACAACTCATTTATTAGAGCCAATACTGCCAGTGGCGAAGGTGGAAATATCAACCTTCAAATAACAGATATTTTCTTCCCGCGCAATAATAGCAGCATTAACGCTACGGCTGGAGGCACAGGCAATGGCGGCAATATCAACTTATCCGCATTATTTACGATCGCCATTCCTTCCGAAAATAATGATATCTTTGCCAATGCCTCCTTCGGCAAAGGCGGCGACATCAACCTTACTACCCAAGCAATTTTCGGGTTACAGTTTCGTCCTAGCCTTACATTTCTAAGCGACATTACAGCAAGTTCTGAATTTGGCTTACAAGGTAACGTCAACATCAATACCCCAGGGGTCGATCCCAGTAAAGGATTAACTAATTTACCCGCAAATATTAGTGATGCTAGTAAACTTGTTACTCAAAAATGTTTAGCCGATCGCCAAGGTAGCGCCTTTGTGATCACAGGTCGTGGTGGCATTCCCGTCAGTCCTGCCGATGTAATTAGTGGTAATAATTTACAAGAAAATCTAGGTATACCGACTAATCAATTAGCTAATCAGTCTAGCCAATTAATCAGCCAGTCGCCAAATCCACAAGCAAATCGCATCATCGAGGCACAAGGATGGACTATTAATCAACAAGGACAAGTTTCACTTGTAGCCGAAGTTCCTAACGCTATACCCACACCTACTTGGGCGAGGCAATTACAATGTCGTTAATCAGGAGAGATAATAAAGTTATGAAGCGATTATTACAAGTTTTTGCGAAAACTCCAATTATTAGATTTTTGATAAAGGCAACGCGAAGCGCTGCTTCTATTAAAAATCTAGGTTTATTTTTTCTGTTGTTTTTTCTGACCGCTCTTGTTCAGCCCATCTTGGCAACTTCCATTACTTCACAGCAAAGTTCTCAACCAGTCCAAGCAGATGTAGAGCCGACAAATACTCTATTTAATCGTGGCAAATCTTTCTATCAATTAGGACAATGGCAAGAAGCAATTCAAGCATGGGAACAGGCTACAAAACTTTATCAACAGCAAAATAACTCCTTAGATTTAGCAATAACTTTAAGCAATCTCGCCCTAGCTCATCAAAAATCAGGGCAGTGGCAAGCAGCCGATCGCACGATCGCCCAAAGCTTACAGATTTCGCGATCGCTAGAAGTTAACCCCGCCAGTCAAAGAGCGATCGCCCAAGCCCTTGATACCCAAGGAAATTTGCATATCGGTTTAGGCAAAACCGAAGATGCTATTACTGTATGGCAAGAGGCAGCCATTTTACATTCTCAACTAGGCGATCTCGATCCTCAAATTCGCAATGTGCTTAATCAAGCTCAAACCCTTAAAAATCAAGGCTTTTATCGGCGATCGCTGAAAGCTTTAGAATCAATTCAAGCATTATTGCCAAATATATCTAATGATCTGCTGACAGCGATCGCCCTCCACAACTACGGCGATATGCTAACCACCGTTGGCGATCTCAAACTCGCGCATCAACCTTTAGATCAAAGTTTAAAAATCCTCAATCGACTTAAATCCAATCAAGATCAACAAAGTATTGTTTTCCTGAGATTAGGTAATCTTGCCCGTCTTGAAGGAAAGAGTAAAGAAGCACAAGAATTTTACAAACAGTCCGCAAAATTTGCAAGATCGTCACTGCCAAATTCACAAGCTCAACTGAACTTATTTAGCTTACTGATTGAGTCAGGAAACTCTCGACAGAACATCGCCGAAACTTTAGAAATGAGATCACCAATTACTGCCGAATTAGCAAAGTTAGGAAACAGTCGCGAAGAAATCTTTGTTCGCATCAATTACGGCGAAAGCTTACTCAGACTAACCAAATTTACCCGTCAAAATGAAACTGATTCCCTATTAGCAGAAGCCGCCAAAATATTAGCCACTTCCGCACAACAAGCTAAATCTATTAACGATAATCGCACCCTCTCCTATGCCCTTGGCGCTCTAGGCAACGCTTACGAACAAAGTCAGCAAATAGAATCCGCTCAAAATCTGACCGAACAAGCTTTAGCGATCGCCCAAAGCATCAACGCCACCGATATTTCCTATCGTTGGCAATGGCAGCTAGGTAGACTGCTTAATGCCAAAGGAGACAACAAAAATGCCATCCTTGCCTATACCGAAGCGGTCAATGGGTTGCGCCAATTACGCAGTGATCTCGTCTTTGTAAACCCCAATGTCCAGTTTTCATTTCGGGAAACCGTTGAGCCTGTCTATCGGCAACTTGTAAGTCTATTGCTGCGAGACGATTCGGGCGACAAACAAAAAAACATAACCAAAGCTCAAGAAGCGATCGAATCCCTGCAAATTGCCGAACTAGTCAATTTCTTCCGTTCCGACTGTCTCAATGCGGCTCAAGTTGATATCAGCCAAGTCGATAAGACTGCGGCAGTCATTTATCCGATCATTCTCGAAGACCGTTTAGAAGTAATTCTCAGCTTACCCAATCAACCGCTTAGGCACTATGCCAGCAAAGTTACGGCTATCCAAATTGACAATATTGTAAGCGAATTACGAGCAAATCTTAGAGATCCCACTTCGGAAGATTATCTCGCCAGCGCTCAAAGCATTTATGACTGGTTAATTCGCCCTGCGGCTAAGGCGATCGCGCAAAGCCAAATCAAAACCATCGTTTTTGTCCTAGATGGTTCTTTAAGAAATATTCCCATGTCAGTTTTACATGATGGAAAGCAATTTTTAATCGATAACTACGATATTGCCCTAACTCCTAGCCTACAGTTACTCGATCCCAAGCCGATCGCCAAACAAAATGTGTCTGCCTTAATAGGAGGCTTGAGTGAGGCAAGGCAAGGGTTTTCGGCTCTACCCAATGTGGAAGGTGAGTTAAAGGAGATTAACAAACAGGTTCCTATAAGTTCTATTTTCCTTAACGCTAAATTCACTAAACAAAATATCTCAGACGTTCTTACATCATTACCATTTCCGATTATCCATCTTGCGACCCACGGCAGCTTTAGTTCTGAAGCTGAAAATACTTATCTACTTACCTACGATGACAAATTGACGATTGAAAATCTCTATCAATTATTGCGCTCTAATGACCGTAATAATCTTAAGGCTATTGAGTTATTGATTTTGAGTGCTTGTCAAACGGCTGTGGGCGATAAACGTGCGGCATTGGGCATGGCGGGCATGGCAGTCAGGGCTGGCGCGAGAAGCACGATCGCTTCCCTATGGTCAGTGGATGATGCGGCTACTTCCAAATTTATGATTGCGCTCTATCAAAGTTTAGCTTCGACCAATGTTACTAAAGCTGCATCTCTAAGAACCGCACAACAAGCTTTACTCAAAAATCCAGAATATAATCATCCATATTTTTGGGCTCCCTTTGTGTTGTTAGGTAATTGGCTGTAATAATAACTCACCTTACGCAGATAGAAAATCCAGAGATTTGATTTAGATAAAAGAGTCTGAGAATGTATACTGAAACAAAGTTTGAACTTAATTGCTTCATCGAAACTAAACCAAGAGTAGCACATAGGAAAAAGCCATAAAAAAGAACATGTTAGATATTTACAGTGACTATCTGATCAGTTCGTTTGGAGCAACTACGGCAACAGGATTATCGCGACTATTAGAGGGAGACATAAGTCATGACGAAGTGACCCAATGGCTGGCGCAGAAAGCGAGAACATCAGCGGAATTCTGGGTAAAAGTAAAGCCGTATGTGAGGGAAATCGAAAGTGAAGAAGGGGTACTAATCTTAGATGACAGTATCGAGGAGAAACCATATACAGACGAAAACGAGCAAATCTGTTGGCACTATGACCATAGTAAAGATCGGCAAGTAAAAGGGATCAACTTTTTGACTTGCCTGTATAGCAATCGCGATGTAGCAATACCAGTCGGGTATCAACTAATTACCAAGACTGAATATTATGTGGATAAAAAAACAGGAAAAACAAAGCGTAGGAGTGAGAAAGGCAAGAACGAGTATTTTCGGGAATTAGTCGCACAAGCCGTGAAAAACCAAATCCAGTTTCGTTATGTGCTCAATGATAGCTGGTTTGCCTCAGCCGAAAATATGAGATTCATCAAAGGAGAGCAAAACAAAGATTTCATCATGCCCTTGAAAGGTAATCGCAAGATAGCGTTAAGCCAAAAAGACAAAGCCCAAGGCAAGTACGTGCAATTGGAAACAGTGAATTTAGAAGAAAACAGCAAAAAAGAGATTTATCTTGAAGGAGTTGAATTTCCCCTATCGCTGACTAAGCAAGTTTTCGTAAACGAAGATGACAGTATTGGTGTGCTCTATCTAGTCACTAGCGACCTAAAAATCACCTACAAGCAAATTACAACGATCTATCGTAAACGATGGAAAGTCGAAGAATATCACAAGTCTCTGAAGCAAAACGTTAGCCTATGCAAATCGCCGACCAAGACCGTTGACAGTCAAGCCAATCATTTCTTTGCAGCTTTGTGGGGATATGTGAAATTGGAGGTTCTCAAACTTAATTCTAAGCTCAATCATTTCGCTCTCAAATCCAAATTATATATCAAGGCTTTGCAGCAATCTCACTTGGAATGGCAGTCTCTGAAACCTTTTTAGGCTTCTGCGTAACATGAGTTAGTAAGGTGGGCATTGCCCACCCTACTGGTTCTATTCCTAACAAAAGTTTCGCAGGAACACTTTTGTTAGGAAAGAGCATTCCGTAGCATTGCTAATTTTTCAGGCAAGATACGGTAGTAAATCCAAGTTCCACGCCGATCTTTGGTGAGTAATCCTGCTTCATATAAAACTTTGAGATGATGACTGACTGTTGGTTGTGCTAAACCTAAAGTCTCCACCAATTCACAAGCGCATACTTCTTGGCTATGCTGGGCGGAGATCAAGCTTAAAATCTGTAATCTTGCTGGCTCTCCCAACACCCGAAAAATTGCCGCAAGATAGCTAGTGTCTTCGGCAGTAATCCGACCTTTGAGCAATGGAGGACAACAGCGAGAGATCGTCTCAGCTTTCGGTTTGGTAATATCAGCGCTTGAAAAAGTTTTTTGATCAGTTTTCATAAAATCCATCTTGACATATCGACCCGAAAGCCGTCAAAATATCGATTATCATCAATATTGATATAAACCTATATTTGAGGCTGCTCTATGGCTGTGCGCGTTGGCATTAATGGGTTTGGCAGAATTGGTAGATTGGC
>JANMFC010000520.1:0-3450 GCA_031377675.1 Pseudanabaena sp. OTE_70b_metabat_355
TTTGAGATAGAAGATGTCAGCGTAGGTGGGGGTGGTGACATGGCTTTTGATGGGGGTGTAATTAAAAGTGAAATGGGAGCAATAAAAGAGGATAGAATGTATGATAGATAAGACTTGCAGTCATAGAAAGGCATAAAACGAGCGATGAATATGAAAACAAAAATAGCAACGCCCAGCAAAAGCATAGAAGCAAGGCTAAATGATTATCCTGAACTGAAAGCGAAAATCGAAGAACTGTTATCGGTGGTCGAAAATGCAGAAGGGGATCTAATCAAAGCCGATGCCGCCGAGGAAAGAGTGATAGAAGAGATACGACAATTGGGACAAACAGCGGTACAAACATGGGCAACACGCCAAGAGCAAGCGCAAAGTGAAGCATACATAGCCGCCAATCCATCTTCACATCGAGGCGGTAAAAAAAACTTTACTGGTACAGCCGATATGGAACCATCGAAGTAATCGAGCAAAGATACATCGAATTTGGAGGAGAGGCTAAGCAAGTGGTCAGACCATTTCAGAAAGCAGCCGAAGTACATTGCCGAGGATATTCACGTCCATTACAGAGAGTAATTACCGACTTTGGGTCAGATGTAGCATTTGGGAAAATCCCTCAAAAGATGAAAGAACATCATGGAGTAAGCATACCAATTAGTGCAGGGCAAACAATCACTGAAACCCATGCCCAGCATATGTTGAAATCGCAGCAATGGGAAACTGAGATCGAGGCGATTGCAGGGGTGGAGTTTTTAATCGCCGAGATGGATGGGACAATGATTCCCATTGTGGAAACAACGGCAAGTGAACGTGACAGCGAAAAAGTTGACCGTCGTAAAACTCGTAAAATTAGCTGGAAAGAAGCGCGTTTAACCTCGGCGCGTGACCCTGAGCAAGAGCAGCCTGTTTTCGGTGCAACAATAGGGTCGGTCGATGATGCGGGAGCAGCATTACTTGATTGTGCTATCCGTGCTGGGTTGGGAGAAGAAACTTTTGTGCATGGGGTTGGTGATGGTGCGCCTTGGATTGCTAACCAAATCGAGCATCGTTTTGGTGAACTTAGTCGCTACCTGCTAGATTTCTATCATGTATGTGAATATCTAGCCGATGCAAGTCACGTTTGCTCGCCGAATAATCCCCAAGCATGGATGCATGAGCAGAAGAAACACCTGAAATCTAATCACTCTGCGGCTGTACTTGAATCCCTTAAGCCGTTTCGAGAACTTGACTCTATTCCTGATAAACTAGCTGTGGTTAGAGCTGCCTATCGCTATCTTTTTAACCGTCCCAATCATCTCGACTATCAAGGCTCGATGGCAACGAATTTACCCATTGGTTCGGGTGAAATTGAGAGTGGTCACCGCTATGTTATTCAAAATCGTTTAAAGCTTGCTGGCTCTTGGTGGACGATTGAAAATGCTAAAGCTATGCTTGCTCTTAGGATCTGCCGTACTAATCAAGATTGGGATGCTTATTGGCTTAATCTTTCTTCTATTTCCTCTTGAGCGGAACTTTCACTTTTAATTACACCCGCTTACGTGTATTTTTTCTTGGGTATGTCATCACTTGCGATCGCCGAACTAGATGATTCTTCAATTCCCTTATTCAAAAAATATCTTGCTGTAAATAATTCGTTGATAAAAAAGTAGGTTATAACGAGATGGAGATAATGAGTAACATTAAGAAAGAAGGATAAAAGCATGAAAGTAACATTGGAATTTGTAATTCGAGATGAAGAAGGAAACATCCTCAGCAAAAATACACCCGTGTCGATGGATATAGGGACACAAAGTTTACATGATATAGAAGGAGGCGTAGAAATGCTGAGACAGAAGATATTACCAGAAATAGAAGTAAACTTGTTGACTCAAGCGCAAAGCCGTTACACTGAAGCCGCAAAAAAAAACTAAATCTTCGTTGCAATGGTACTCGTAAGGTATGGATAAAAACGCTGCACGGGAAATTCCAGTTTTGCTTGCAAAAATACCAAATCAACAAAGAAGAAATAAACTATTTCCAGTTATCTAATCAATTACAGGAAAGATATGTGAGTCCTCGATTAGAGGAATTATGCGGTTATTACGCCAATCGCCTCAGTTATGAGAACCTTGAAGATTTGGTTGAGCGCACGACGGGCGAGAGATTGTTGAGTGATCAAACAATTTGGGCAATCATCCATGCGAAAGCCAAAACCTATAGTCAGCAAATCCGCCAACAAGCCCAAACTACTTTAGAATCCCCAAATTCATCCAAAATTGAGGTTAACCCAATAGTCAAAATTTACAACACGGAAGAACCAGAAATCCTCTTGTTTGACGATGGTATTCAAGTCAAAGGACAAAAAACAGAACGTATTAGTTGTATTGAATCCATAGCTAACCATCAAAGTCTAGAGCTAGTCGAGCATAAAACTCCTGTAGTCCTTACGGATGTTGCGATGTTGCAAACACCAAAGGGGGACTTTGAATATCTGACCTCACCTTTGGATATTGATGGAGAAGAACCACTTAATCTTGCCACAGTAATCAAAGCAAGAATTCTCGACCTATATGGTAAAGCCACTCAGCCCTTGAACATTGTTGCCATTACTGATGGCGCAAAAACGATTCGCCTCAGACTATCGTCTCTTTTTGGAGATGCATTTGTCCTAATTTTGGACTGGTATCACCTATGTAAGAAAGTCCGAAACCTAATGTCCATGATTGCCATCAATAAAGAAGAAAAGTCAATTCATCTCAGGTTCTTACTATCGCAATTATGGTTCGGACAGACGAACATTGCTTTAAACTATCTAAAGCACAAGGTTATTGCCAAGAACTCTCTGGTTTTGAAAGAACTTATCGGTTATTTGGAAAAACATCAGTCAGAGATCATCGACTATGACCGTCGCAGACGGGTTGGTAAATGTATTGGTAGCGGACGGATGGAGAAAGGTGTAGATTTGGTCGTTGGGCATCGCCAGAAAAAGAAAGGACTGAGTTGGAGTAGCAATGGTAGCAAAGCTTTAAGCTTGCTCAAGATAGCTGAACTTAATGGTCATTGGAATCATCTTTGCTTCCCTTCTCAACCTGTTTAGCCATCAACGAATTATTTACAGCAAGAATTAATTCGGTCGGTTCAAGGACCACTTCGGTTATAGACTCTTCAATACCAAGCATGAATCTGAAGAATGCTAGCCGCGCTCTCGTGGTTATTGATGCGGGTGTTGACGATCGCGAGTCTTTGATTGAGGGCGTTTTACCTGATGCGGGTGTGTTGGTCTTGGGTCGACATCGCGATGGTATTGCTCAAATTGGTGAGTTGCTGCGGGCTGGTGATTTTAGAGCCTTGCAGATTGTTGCTCATGGCTCTGAAGGGGAGTTACAGCTAGGTAATATTCGTCTGAATTTGGGTGATTTGCTGAATTATGCGACGGCTTTGCGATCGTGGCAAGTTGATGAAATTTCCCTATATGCC
>JANMFC010000535.1:0-2603 GCA_031377675.1 Pseudanabaena sp. OTE_70b_metabat_355
AAAAAAAAAAAAATTTTTTTGTATAAAAAAAAAAAAAAAAATAAAATATAAAAAAAAACCCCACACAATTTTTTCAAAGGCCCCCAACGCGCAAATAAAAAAATCTTCTCTGGACTACTTAAAGCATTAATAGGCTGCAAATTAGCCGATCGCCTTTGTTTCGCGGCGAACAGAAAGATTTTCCTTAAGATTTTCTTTCGGTTCACCCTTGATCTTGGTGAGCAGTGAGTTCCAACCAAACTTGGTTAGAGCCACAAACCAGTTACCTTCTAGCTCACGGAACATCGCCATATTTTGATGAAATGAAGCATTTGCTTCATCAACAATGCGCTCAGCAGTTTCGGCATCCACAGGAAGAGTATCTAGAGCTTCACGGTAGCCTTTTTTGAACTCACCAGCGTTACGAATGTCATCAAATTCGTAGAAAGCAGTACCATTGTTGTCCTGTAGACCCATCGCTTCTTTGGCGATTTTCTTGAGGATTTGTCCACCAGAGAGGTCGCCCATGTAGCGGGTGTAAGCGTGAGCAACCAGCAACACAGGATCGTTAGCCGAAATCTCGCGGATACGCGCCAGATATTTTTCGCAAGCAGGAGTAGGCTTGAATTCTTCGCGCCAGTTGGAGCCGAAGTAAAACAGCATATCGAGTTCGAGACTCTTTTCACGCCACAGTTCACGGTAATAGAGCTTACCGAGAACTGGATCATTTTTGTGAACTTCAAACTCAGCTTCGATCGCTTTATACACAAAGTAAAGATTGCCGACAAGTCTGCTATAGGATGTTTTGTCAACTACGCCCTTTAAAAAACATTTAATAAAATCGGTACTCTCGGCAGCCGAGTGAGATTTTTGTGTACCTACTCGCAAAAGCGTTGCTAAACCTTGACTCATGGGTTCTCCTAAACTTTGTAAGGTAAAAAATATAAAAATATAGAAATATAAAAAGGGAATGACTATGATCGGTAGCTTGCCATTTTCCGTTTTTAAAATTCAGGTTTGGCAGTAAAAACAGCTAGAAATACGATTTTAAAGGTGATTCTAAGGACATATTCAAATACTATTGATTTAAAGTTGTAGCCATTCGCTATATTGCGATCGCTGAAACAGTCTAAAATCAAATGCATTTGACATGAGTTTTAATTATATAAGCCAAGTCATAGACAAATTTCTAGTCTGTAACAAATTTTCATCTACCATCGCTCCCATATAATGGAGCGAGGATCTCCTAATTTTGTATCACTAAGAATTCTTTCAGCGCTCTGCGCTGACATGAAGCCCAGATAGAGGTTTAAAAGTGCCGCTTAGCGGCACTTTTAAACCTCTATCTGGATGACGTGAACAAGGGGCTTAAGCCCCTTGCCTGTACATATAAATTAGAATTTAGTCAAGCTAGCTTGAAAGAGGTAATACATCTTGGTATTAAGCGGATACGAATACTTACTGGTATTCATCATTGTTTGTACGCTAGTCCCCCTATCGGGACTAGGTTTATCGGCTCTACTCAGCCCAAAACAGTCGGGAGCCGCAGGTCGCACCACCTACGAATCTGGCTGCGAACCGATTGGCGGCGCTTGGATACAGTTTAATATTCGTTATTATATGTTCGCGCTCGCCTTCGTGATCTTTGACGTAGAAACGGTATTTTTATATCCTTGGGCGATCGCCTTTAGTAAACTAGGCTTACTCGCTTTTGTCGAAGCACTTATTTTTATTAGCATTCTGGTATTAGGTCTAGTCTACGCTTGGAGAAAAGGAGCATTAGAATGGTCATGAAATCCGAAAATGTGGGCTTGGACTTCAGCATTGAAGAACAAACCCAGCGCCTCATCAATCCCGCCGCAACGCCACAAGTCACCCAAGACTTATCAAATAATGTCGTTTTGACCACTCTCAATGACCTCTACAACTGGTCGAGAATGTCTAGCTTATGGCCAATGCTCTACGGCACTAGCTGTTGTTTCATCGAATTTGCGGCGATGATTGGCTCCAGATTTGACTTCGATCGCTTTGGTTTATTACCCCGTTCTAGCCCCCGTCAAGCTGACCTGATTATCACCGCAGGCACAGTGACGATGAAAATGGCTCCTGCCCTTGTCCGTCTCTATGAACAAATGCAAGAACCAAAATATGTAATCGCGATGGGCGCTTGCACGATCACTGGCGGTATGTTCAGCACTGATTCCTATACGACCGTTCGCGGTGTGGATAAGTTGATTCCCGTTGATGTCTATATCCCAGGGTGTCCTCCTCGTCCTGAAGCAATCATGGATGCAATCATTAAGTTGCGGAAAAAGATTGGCACAGAAGGATTCAACGAAAGAGCGAACCTTAACACTACCCATCGTTACTATGCTGTTAAGCATGAAATGAAAGTAGTTAGCCCGATCCTAACTGGACAATATCTAGAAATGCCTAGCCGTACAACTCCACCACAGGAGTTAGTCCAATCTGGAATTCCATTACCCGCTTTGCAAATGGCTCAAAAGGAGGTAGAGACAGTTGACAGATAATCAAGAAACAGCGATCGCGCCAACTGAAGCAACTGCGCCAATTTCGCAATGGTTGACTAATAATGGGTTTGAGCATGAATTTTTGGGCTTGGA
>JANMFC010000462.1:0-10077 GCA_031377675.1 Pseudanabaena sp. OTE_70b_metabat_355
GGACTGATTCTCGATAGTCAAATGAAATATGAAGAAGCGATCGCTACCTATAAACGCTCTTTGAAATCAAGCACACTTTGGGGAGGAATTGAACGAGTTGATACACAGTATGCATTGGCGGCTAGCCTCTACAGTGCAAAACGTTACCGCGAATCATCCTCCGAGGTCGAAATGATCCTAAAAGAACAACCAAAGTATAAAGAAGCTTTACAACTGCGTAAACTGCTTAAAAAAGTTCTATAGCATAAGCGATCGCCGTTTTTGGCAGAACGATATAGCCCTCACCCCTAGCCCCTCTCCCAAAAAGGGCGTGGGAACAAGAAATCCGCCATGAACACTCTTGCTCCCCTTCTCTCTCTCTGGGAGAAGGGGCTGGGGGATGAGGGCAGATCTTTGCTCTGCGTAACGATAGTTAGTAATGATTGCCAATTTTGCGATGGTGGGCGGCGGTGAGAGCATCGGGTTTAGAAACTCTTCCTTCCTCGGCGATCGCATAGATCACCCAATGATCACTACATTCCATGCGACTAATCACTTCACATTCCATAAATGCAAGAGCATCCGTAAGAATTGGCGCTCCAAACGTAGATACTTGCGTTTTCACACCTTCAAAGCGATCCGCCCCAGGCGCAAATCGTTTCAGAAAATGCTGCATCAGTTTGGAATAATTGCCATCTTCAAGAACGTTCAGAACAAAGCGATCGCCTACTTGCATAAACGATTCGATCGCCCGATCCTTTGCTACAGCCACCGTAAAACCGAGCGGCTTGAAACTTGCCTGAGCCACCCAAGAAGCTAACATCGCACTTCGCGCCCCACCTTTGGCTGCTGAGATGATGTACAATCCGCCAGCTATGCGTCCTAGAGCTTTATCGAGATCGGCATCGATCGCCTTAAGTTGTTTGATATTTTGTTTGCGAGTGAGCAACTGCCCCAAGTCAGTACCCGCTTCATCACAGGTTTGATAGGTCGCCTCATTAGGATTTTCGCGGACACGAATTGCAGGAAAAGCGTTGACTACGCCCAAGTCTTTAAATCGGTTATTCAGCAAATCAATGGATGAATCTTGATCGCCGTGGGGTTCGTACAAACCGATCACCTGTTTATCCGTAGCAGCCGCAAGAATTGCACCGATCGCCGTTTCCACATGACTATTAGAAGCTGGTGGCGTACATACGATTAAACCTGATGCATGGCTAACGAGTTCGCGTAATTCCTGCAAATCGATCGCTTTGAGATCTGCCATCTCTACCGCCACACCTGTTTTAGCGACACCACGCGCAAGGGCTTGCGACAGGCGATCGCAATAGCCATAGTCGGATACATAGCAAACCACAACATTGGTTTCGCCCTTGGTTTGTTCTTGGCTCCATTTGCGATAATTTTCGGTGAGTTCCTTGACGTTGTGACGTAATAGAGGTCCATGACCATTTGCTACGATTTCGGCTTGTGGCAGATCATCCATCCGCTTCATTGCCGAAATAACCGATCGCGCATTGGGAGCCATCAAGCATTCGTAATAAAACCGATAATCTGGCATAATCCTCGCCAGATCTTGATCATAAGTCGCATCAGTGCAGTAATGCATCCCAAAAATATCACAGGTATACAAAACTGATGTGCCAAGGTCAAAGGTCATCATCGTGTCTGGCCAATGTAAATTCGGCGCGTTCACAAATTGCAAAACATGACCATTTCCTAAATCAATTTGATCGCCATTTTTGACAATTTGCTGTTTAAAAGGCTGATGCACCAAATCATTGAGAAATTGCAGTGCCACTTTTGTACCAACTACCGTGACATTAGGCGCAAGGGCAAGTATTTCAGGGACTAAGCCGCTATGGTCTGGCTCGGTATGGCTAATCACCAGATAATCAATTTGGGCTGGATCAATCTGCTCTTTCAGGGTTTGCAGATATAGTTCGCGAAACTTAGCGTGAGATGTATCGACTAGGGCTAATTTTTCACCACGAATAATGTAGGAGTTATAGGTCGTACCATTTTGCAAACCAAACTCAATATCAAAGCGATCGCGATCCCAATCAAGCGATCGCATTGTAGTTGTGTCCGCCGCAATTTCCGCTACCTGCATGGTGAGGCGACGCTCAATCGGCTGGTTGGCAACTTTAATTGCAGGAATTTCAAGAGTAGCTACCACGGTTTTGTCTCCCTATCGCGTTTAGTCTAGAGAAAAGTTTAAAAGTGCCGCAAAGCGGCACTTTTAAACTTTTCTCTGGGTTTGGTTTTAGCGCAAAGCGCTGTGTATCCTTCTAGTTTAGTCTGTACTTCCTGACAAGTCTAATTAAAAATTCTTAATCCTCCGATAAAATAAACCAACCACCCAGATTTTTCTGCGAGGAAAAATTTATGCCGCTACCATCTTTAACTGCTCCATCTTTAGCAACCGAAATAACCCAAATCCCTGAAATTGACTATCCCGATAGTGATGGCAATCCTATGTCCGACAATACTGAACAATATCGCTGGATTGTGATGATCAAGGAAAATCTAGAGATTATCTTTGCAGACAATCCCAATGTATTCGTTGCAGGAGATTTACTTTGGTATCCTGTGCGTTATACCCCAAAACGGATGGCTCCTGATGTAATGGTAGCCTTTGGTAGACCGAAAGGAAGACGTGGTTCTTATAAGCAATGGCAAGAGGAGAATATTCCGCCACAGGTCACCTTTGAGATTTTGTCACCAAGCAACAAGGATCGCCGTGGTTTAGAATCCCTTGAAGATAAGTTTAACTTTTACGAAACCTACGGTATTCAGGAATATTACGTTTACGATCCTGATGATTTAGTTTTGCAAGGCTGGCAATATACCAATGGACGATTTTTGGAGATTGATATGCGATCGCCTTGGGTGAGTCCCTTGCTTCAGGTGCGGTTTGAGTGGCAAGATGGCAAAGAATTAATCATGTATCGCCCCAATGGACAGCGTTTTTTAAGCCCCGTAGAGCTAGATAAACGCGCCGAAGCTGCCATTCAACGTGCTGATATTGCCGAACAACTTGCTGAACAAGAAAAACTTCTTGCTGAAGCTGCCATTCAACGCGCTGATATTGCCGAACAACTTGCTGAACAAGAAAAACTTCGCGCTGATCGCCTTGCTGCCCGTTTGCGCGATTTAGGAATCGATCTCAATTTAGAATAAATCTAGCAATCAAAAAATTCATGGATCTTTACGTTTCTTGGGAAGAATATCACACCAAAATCGAGCAGTTGGCAGCCCAAATCTATCAGTCACAATGGGAGTTTGATCAAATCCTTTGTCTAGCTAGGGGGGGATTACGCATTGGTGATGTACTTTCGCGGATTTATAACAAGCCTTTGGCAATTCTTTCTGTATCTTCATATATTGGTAAAGATTTTCAGGAAAGGGGAAGCCTGACGATCGCCCCTAACATCACGATGACAACGGCGAAGCTGGGTAAACGGATTTTGTTGGTTGATGATCTGGTTGATTCGGGGGTAACGCTTGACCAGATTCTCAAATGGTTGAAGCAACATCAAGAATACGAAATCACAGAAGTGCGATCGGCGGTTTTATGGTTTAAAGCTTGTTCTGTTGCTAAGCCTGATTATTATGTAGATTTTCTAACTGACAATCCTTGGATTCATCAGCCGTTTGAGAAATACGAAAAATTACAGCCTTATGATCTCCAAGCATAGGAATCAATAACCCTGTAATAAATTACGGGCTGAAAGCTTAAACCCGTTGAAACGGGTTGATTCAGATGAGTTTTTTAGTCTGCTTTAGCTGACTTCAGCTTTTAGCCAAGAACTTGAGTTCTTGGTTCTTCGTTGGTTTGATTAAGTCTTAAATCTTTTATAATTATTTTTAATCAACAAAAAATCTTGACCATTATGAGTCTTTGTCTTGCCTGTGGTGCTGCGAATCCCTTGGACACAAAATTTTGTTCTCAATGTCGGACAAGATTGTTGATTCAAGATCGCTATCGAGCTTTAAGAATCATTGGTCAAGGTGGTTTTGGTAAGACTTTTCTGGCGCAGGATGAGGGCAAGCCATCGAAGCCGAAATGTGTCATCAAGCAATTCATTTATGACGATCCTGCGACTTTGCGGGAGGCTCAGAGATTATTTGAGCAGGAGGCGGTGCGCTTAGACGAATTGGGTAAACATCCGCAAATTCCTGAATTGTTGGCGCATTGTGAGCAGGAGGGGCGGCAATATTTGGTGCAGGAGTTTATCGATGGTGAAAATCTGTTACAGGAGTTGAACCGTGCGGGACAGTTTAGTGAGGCAAAAATTAAGGATTTATTGCTGGATCTGTTGCCTGTATTGCAGTTTATCCATGCGGGGCAGGTGATTCATCGCGATATTAAGCCAGAGAATATTATTAGAAGGCGATCGGATGGCAGGTTGGTAGTTGTGGATTTTGGTGCGGCGAAGATGGCGAGTAAGACGGCGCTGCAAAAAACCGCGACAACGATTGGTAGCCCTGAATATACGGCTCCTGAACAAGCAAAGGGAAAACCAGTTTATGCTAGTGATATTTATGCCTTGGGTGTGACTTCTATCTATTTGCTCACGCAGATTTCGCCCTTTGATCTATTCAGTGATTCTGAATTTCAATGGATATGGCGACAATTTCTCAATGGGATAGTGGTTAATGATAAATTAGGGCGGGTTTCGGATAAGATGCTTGAGCAGGCTTTGGTGAGGAGATATCAGACTATTGAGGATGTCCTGCAAGATCTCGATCTGCCTAAAGAGCCTCTAATCTCTGTGCCAATCTCTTCTCAACCAGTTCCATCGATGACTACACCGCCAGCAGTTAAACTAACGACACCGACTTTTACATCAACTTCTGGTAATTCCCTTGTGTTGGACTGTGGGAAGGGAGTCAAGTTAGAACTGGTGAGAGTGTCGGCGGGTAGTTTTAATATGGGAAGTAATGAAGATAATGATGAAATGCCAATCCATCGGGTGAATTTGCGAGAATTTCTGATTGGTAAATATCCAGTAACACAGGTGCAATATCAGGCAGTGATGGGTATGAATCCTTCACATTGTAAAGGTGATCAAAATCCTGTGGAGAAAGTTAGTTGGCATGATGCGATGGAGTTTTGTCAAAAGCTATCGCAAAAGACGAGACACCAATTGCGATTACCTACGGAAGAGGAATGGGAATATGCGGCGAAAGGTGGTAATCATAGCAAAAGATATGAATATGCAGGAAGCAACAATCTAAGTGACGTGGGATGGAATAGAGATAACTCTGGCAGTAAAACTCATCCTGTCGGTCAGAAAAAAGCGAATGAGATTGGTACTTACGATATGAGTGGTAACGTCTTTGAATGGTGCTTGGATGAATGGCATGATAGCTATGAGGGAAAACCAGATCGCTTAAAAAATAATAGCAATGAACCTTGGGAAGATGTAGATATAAACAAGAATGATAATCAAGATCATCTGCTGCGTGGCGGTAGTTGTTACAGCCATGCTTCGGTGTGTCGCTCGGCGTATCGCTACGGGAACAATGCGCGTGATCAGGACAACAGCTTTGGTTTTCGGGTTGTCGTCTGAGTTTGCCTCTTCGCGTGAGGACTTGTTCTTTACCCTTTTTGCCAAGTGAAATCGAACTTTGTTGATATTTCCCATACCACCGTAGAAGTTTAGCATTTGCGCCACAATTTCTAAACTCATCACCACAATATCAATCCACAAAAAGCTAAACTCTCTCCGCTTTCACCGATAAATTATCCCTGTGATTACAGATTGAAGGCATCGCATTCTCAAATCAAGGCAACCTGCAAACGCAATTTCAAAACCCAAAAATCCTGTAGGGGCAGAGCATTACCGCAACAATTTATAAATTTTGCAATCCATTTAAATCGGTAATGCTCTGCCCTTAACCTTTGCAAATCACCACAATTCCCAAACCGCAGGGATAAGCGATCGGTCACAGCAAAGAGGGTAGAGCATTTGCGTATAGAGATTTCGGTGATAATTTATGAATATCGGCGCAAATGCTCTACCCCTACAAATTTGAATTTTTTGTGATGTACATTTGATGATTAATTTCATGATTCAAAACAACAAAGTCCTGTAGGGGCAGAGCATTACCGCCATAATTTATAAATTTTGCGATCCATTTAAATCGGTAATGCTCTGCCCTTAACCTTCGCAAATCACCACAATCCCCAAACCGCAGGGACAAGCGATCGGTCACAGCAAAGTGGGTAGAGCATTTGCGTATAGAGATTTCGGTGATAATTTATGAATATCGGCGCAAATGCTCTACCCCTACAAATCCCATAAAACTTCGGCGCTATCCCCGCTTGCACATCATACTTTTGCCTACTCTCATTTACACCTTCTCATAAGCAGCAATAAAATCATCCCGCGAAATCCCCGATTGACTCTAAAACCGATCGCCCAAAAGTTTCGACATGAAATAAGATCGCCGATCGCACATCATTGAGAGCCGCTTCATAGGAATCTCCCTCACCAACCACAACTCCTTGAATGCCTAGAGGATAAGCCACATAACCCTCTGGATGCTTTTCTACCACAATTTTGATATGTTTCATGATTAATTGATGTAATTTAGAGATATCTATAATACTAACCTTTTTATTTTTTGGGCAAGCAGAAAGTAAAGCAGCGATCGCATTTTTTGATCAAATCAAATATGATATTTAAGCGATACAAATAACTCCTTATCAATCTTGACTTAATTTCGCCATTTAAGCGCAATCGATGATATTTTTAAGCATCAGCTTCTCGCAAGCCAAATGACCATATCGATCGCCGAGTCAGTTACCAAAGATGCCATTGCCCTATTGATCGACCTTGCTGAAAGAGGCGAGATCAATCCTTGGGATGTGCAAGTAATTGATGTAGTTGATCGCTTTTTATCGCGGTTAATTGTCAGCGATCGCCGTGATCTGTATGATTCGGGGCAAGCTATGCTCTACGCATCGATGTTGGTGCTGCTTAAGGCAAATTCTTTGTCGGATATCCAATCCGCCTATGAGCAAGCGGAAACTGATGGTGAAGATCTTGAAGAAATCGATGCGGAGTTAATCGCAGGTGCATTGAGATTGCCCACAGATTTTGATAAGCGTCTGCGCCGTCTGCCTGTCGCCCTTCCACCCAAGGCGCGGCGGATTACCCTTGAGGAGTTAATTGCCCAAATTGAAGCGATCGCCGAGATTGTGGATCGCAAAACTAGTAAACCTGCCAAACGCCCCACTCAAGGCAAAGTGGCAAGACGCGCCGCCATGAAAGCGATCGCCCAGCTTGCTCACAAAGAGAACCTATCGGAAATGGTCGAAGAAATTGAGCGCTACTTTTTGATGCATCCCGATGAAGAGATTGAGATATCTGATTTAGCTGCGGTGTTTAATGATCGGGTGGGGGTCTTTTGGGGCTTGCTGTTGATGTCTTCGCAATCAAAGGTGGAGTTATCTCAAGAAGAATTCTACGGCAAGATTCAAATTGTACCGACCATTAAGTATCCAAAACTCAACGAAATACCATTTACGAATATTTCACCTAATTCCACAGTAGAATCAACTCAGTTAAAAATTGCCTTTTCTGAATTAAAAGAGGTTTCGTAGTTCTTGTTCAAGATAGCGATCGCGCCCTAACGAATCAACAATATCAAATAGCGTCCAACACAAATTAAGATTGAAAAAATCCCACGACACACAATTACTGAGCTTTAAGATGAGATTTGAGTGGGAGTAGCTGCTATAACAAGCCATTGCCGATGATAATAAATGGCGACCAAAAGTATGGATGGTTAAAACTTTGAGAACTATCGGTACTTTTTTGATTGATCATCGATCTCTGGGCTTTAGCCAAAACTTCGGACTTGGTTAACTGCGGATCTTGCAGCACATTATAAAAAGATTCCATTAAAGTTTGTGTACCACCATCTGAAACTTGCCAGAGAGAAGCGATCGCCGCTTTTGCACCTGCATATTCCATTTGATATCCAAATCCCATAATCTCCGTACCGTTACCGAGCTTACCGCCTAGCCCTGTTTCACAAGCACTGAGAATTACCAGATCGACATTTTTTAAAGACCATGTGGACACATCACGCAGGGAAGCACGACTACCATCACCAAACATGATAAAAGAATCTTCGGGTTTGCCTGTGACAAAAGCGGCGTGAGTAGCGAGATGGATAATGTTGTATTGCTTGAATTTAGCAACCGTGGAATTAACACTAAAAGCGCTATCAATAAACTTTACGGAATTAGGTAACTTCATCACCAGACTCTCCACTTCTTTGCCAGCAAAGGGTAAACCAGAGAAATTAAAGGTTTTTCCATTCACATCGAAGATATATTTGCCAGTAGTGAAAGCTCCTGCCAGAACACGCGGTAAGGATTTTGTAGAGCGATCGCCTAAATTAGTGAGACTCGCGGCGGTAATCGTGTTAATGGCGTAGCGTTCCACTAACCATTGCTTGCCATCATGGAGAGCGGAGATCGGTAAATAGCGTAATTGTCCATCGGGAGCATAGATAATCGTCTCCACACCAGCCTTTTGTAGATCATCACTGATCGGTTGAATCAGCCATGTATGCAGTTGTTGTGCAGAACTTAAAACATCAAAGGAACCTGCATCCTGAACATTCGAGCGAAAATCAACGATCGCCTTATTAAGCTGTTCTTTTTTCACAGACACCGTGCGCCTGATTGGATCGCCATTTGCGGTGACTACAATTAATTCTAAGCGATCGTCAAGAACTAATGGATAGAAAATCGCCGCTTTCTGAGAGAACTGTTGGAGTTTTTTTTGGAGATCTGTAAATTGCTGAAGGTTAGCCAAATTGGCTGCGCGATCGCCTGATTGATCAATTCGTTTTAAAATTGAAGCCACGGCGGGACTTTGAACATAGGTGTTTAGCTGTCTTGAGGCGCTTTCTTGTAGAGATATCAATTCACGCAGACGTTGTTTCTGTTCTAAAGACCGATTTGATGGGGTGAATTTATAGATATCTAAAGAATCCTTGCCAGCTTGAATATACCGATTTTGGATGGCGCTATAATCAACAAAAAATCTCTGCTCTGATTCTAAAAGATCGATTCCTTTAGCCGTTTCACCATTGCCACGCACGTTTTTGAGATAATCATCAAGTTCTTGGACTTTAAGCAAATCAAGTACTTGTTGCGCTTCTAAAACACGATTTTGTTTTAATAGCAGATTGGCAAGATCGCGATAGGTTCTTTCAACAGTACTCGTATAGGTTTTCTGCTCGCCTACGGATAGCGATCGCACTTCTTGGCGAAGAGATTCACGGACATTAACTGATCGCTTATAGAAGAGAATTGCTAATTCAGGTTGTTCGCTATCAGCAAATAAATTTCCTAAACTACTAAGAACAATCGCTTCACCACGCCGTTCTCCCAATTGCTGATGGATTGCCGAAGCTTGTTGATAATTATCAAGCGCTTCAGAATAACGCTTAGTTGAGGCATAAACCAGTCCCAGATTGCTTAAGGTAACGGCGGTTGCGGAGAGATCGCCAATTTCGCGCAAAATTTCTAATGATTTTTGATAATTAGCGATCGCTTTATCGTTTTGTTTTAAACCTCGATAAACCTCAGCAATATTATTAAGCGTAATGCCTTGAGCAGGAAAATCCTTCAGTTCTTCATGAATTTGCAGTGCTTTTGTGTAGTAATCCAAGGCTTGCTCTCGCTGGGCTTTATTATCATAAATCAAGCCGATATTGCTCAAAAAGACACTTTCTGATTGGCGATCGCCGATCTTTTGAATTTGCGATAAAGCTTGCTCGAAATACTCCAGAGCATTATCAGTCTGCCCTAACTCGTTATACACAGCGCCAATATTACTCAAAGTAATCGCGGCTTGACGCGGTAAATTGAGCTTTTGAGATAATGCTAATGAAGCTTTATATTGGGTTAATGATTGAGAATATTTACCGAGACTGCGGTATATACCTGCAATATTATTGAGAATGCTCGTTTCAACTTTGCGATCGCCAGATTTATTAACCACCGTTTGAGCTTGCTGATAGAAATCCAGCGCTTTCTCAAACTGTCCGAGTCGGCGATAGGCA
>JANMFC010000465.1:0-2457 GCA_031377675.1 Pseudanabaena sp. OTE_70b_metabat_355
TCTGACAACAAAAACAAGATGTACTTGTGCAGATCACATTTGGCTGTTGATGGTTTGGTTATTTGTCTCACTTTTTGCTAAAACTATCGTTATCTATTTCATTACACATCTTACTCATTTTGTCAATGCGTAAGTTCTAATATCTTTGATATCGTTACGAAAAGCTCTAATTTCTCTTTGCCAACCAACATAACATTCGGGCAATGGAACATAACAGCGTTTGAGTACAGCGCTTTGCGCTAAAACAAAACCCAGAGAAAAGTTTAAAAGTGCCGCAAAGCGGCACTATTAAACTTTTCTCTGTACCCATTCACGCTCCAATAGGCTGTAAGGGTTCGATTAATCTTCAAGACTTAGTACATGCTGTTTCTCGTCTAGAAGACTACGGTTTAGCTACAGCAATCATATCCAACAACGAATCGCTTCCATCAGGCGAACTCTTTATCAACATCAAAGTAGAACTAATCGATAACTCTGTACTTTTTATTCGAGAATACATATCCGCTAAGCAAGAACAGGTCGAACATTTCAGCTATGCCTACCAATATCAATCTGCGGATAAAAGTCTAATTTTTGGCTATTTTGTTTTAGATGACTTTGGTGGCTGAGTCTTTTTGGTGGAAAGTTTTTGCAGCTTCTGGACTTGTTTGAGGGTTAGTCCTGTAAATTTGGCAACTAGATCCTCAGCAATGTTAGAGCGAAGCATATTTAGAGCAATTTGGTTTCTTTCCTCAGTTTTGCCTTTGGCTTCACCTTCAGCTATGCCTTCAGCCTTACCTTCGGCTTTACCTTCTAGTAGTATTTCTTGATAAATCACTGATTCTTTCATGATGTCGCTCCGCAAAAGTCTTTGAATGATTTCTTGATTTAGGGCTATACCCGATATTATAGCGGTCGACGCAGCGACGTTGCTTTGAACTTGTTTATCGGTAATTTGTTCAATTTGCTTGGCAACTTGTCTTAGGGTTTCTTCGGGGTTATTGGTTTGCGAGAGGGCGGCAAAGGGTAGTAGTCCTTGGTATTGCTGAAATATTTCTGTTGGTTGCTCCCATAGTCTGATCACGTTAAATTCATGGTTTAGTTTGCCAATGTTAAATGTCGTTTCATGGACTAGGGGAGATTGGCTGGGGGTAAGGTAGATAACAACTTGATAAACTTGTTTGTCTGGGAATTTACGATGGAACCTGAGCCGATAATCTGCCATGCGGAAGGGGATATTTTTGTTTGGATCGGTCTGAAATTCAATATGCAGAATAATCTCGGCTGATTCGAGAAATGTCACTGAGTCGGCGCGGATTGGTTCGACTGACAGTTCCGATGGTTCGATTTTGGTTAGGGTTATGGCTTCGCCCAATATCCAACTGGCGAAGTCTCTGGAGAAGCTTTCTGCTAAGTATTTACAAATGTTATCAATCATTGCGGAATTTTATCACCTCAGGAGTGGCTTACAGACTAATACTTGGCGAATGAGCGACTAGGCGGAGCCGTAAATTGTGGGGGGCGATCGCTATTGGTGCTATTTACATTATTGGAATTTTGAGGATTGGGTCGTAACGGAGGACGAGCTAGAGCCTCTGGATTAAATCGATAACCAATATTTCTAACGGTTTGAATTAGATTTGGCTGTTGCGGATCAACCTCTAACTTTTTGCGTAAAGACAAAACATGGGTGTCCACAGTGCGGGGATTATTAATCTCATCTGGCCAAGCCCTTTGCAAAAGTTCGGCTCGACTTAGGGCTAAACCTTCGGACTGAGCCAGAACATACAGCAAACTAAACTCCTGTGGCGTTAAGTCGATCGCACGTCCCTTAAGTCGCACTTGTCGCTGCACGAGATCGATCTTGAGATTGCCATAGTCCAAACAAGCTGGCGGTGCAGATGTGCGTAATCTGCGCGTTAACGCCTCCACCCGCGCCAAAAACTCTTGCATCCCAAAGGGTTTGCTCAAATAATCATCAGCCCCCGACTTCAGCCCCTCCACGATATCAGCCTCACCCGTACGCGATGAGATAATGAATACTAAACAGCTTCTTTGCTTATGTAGCCAACGACATAGCTCCACACCATCCCCATCAGGCAAATCGGTACTTAAGATCACCAAACTCGGCTGTTGTTTCTGAAACACCAACTTGGCTTGCTGACAACTAACAGCTTGAAATACTGAGTAACCGATCTGCTGCAAATGCCAACCCAAAAGCGAGGCAAGATTTGGATTACCTTCTACAATTTCTATGCTGATTGGGATCAAAGAAATATTCTCCTGCCGAGTGAAGGCTTATGGCTCTCGGATCATGAGACTGGATGATAACCTAAGACAAATCTGGATTTTGTAGCTGTGATTACCCTCAAAGTAGTAGTTTATGGTTGTGAAATCACTTTACTTATACCAATTCAGCCGAATTACCACCACCTATCCCATGACTTACCGAAATCCAGTTCCCACGGTTGATATTAT
>JANMFC010000168.1:0-8199 GCA_031377675.1 Pseudanabaena sp. OTE_70b_metabat_355
TTTTTTTTGGGGGGGGGGCGCCGCCCCCCCCCACCACTATTTCACACTGGGAAAGGAGTAAGTAATCCCAAGAAGATTTTTGAATAATCGTAAATTAAAGTTGATGTTAACTAAAGACCAAGATCTCGATCGCCAAGTGACTCTGCTAGTAGAAAATACTCCTGATGAGGAAACAGCTAGTGCCGTGAGGTTAGTCGCATCGGTACTTAAGGCGATCGCTCAAAAACTGAAGCATACAACTTATTTTGTAATTCAAGATATTGATGGCGGTTGGTTACTTACGCCTCTGAGCAATCATGAAAATCCTGAAATCGAGAAGACCACAATTTACGCCTATTGTGATCGCATCCCCGCCAATATTGATTGCATGAAGCTCAATGACGAAAATCTCGAATGTGCAGAATTTAATGTGGTTGATATGCTGTTTCGGCTAATTGGGATGAAACAGGTAGATAGTATCGTATTTTTTGATCGGGCTACAGATACTCAAAATGGCATTGAAATCGTGCGGACTGAGATCGAAAGTCTATGTGAAAAGCAAATTAGACGCGCTCAGTTTGGCTTACAAAAGCTGAATGAAGTAAAAAATCAACCAAACATTGCCTAACTCTCATTCCCAAGGGATGCTTTGTATCCCTTGGGAACGAAAATTCTATAAGCCCACAATACTAGACAAAAAATATGCCGATCGCTGCCTACGGTTCTTGGAAATCACCCATTAGCTCTGATTTAATTGTTTCTAACAGCATTCGCCTCGGCGCGATCGCCATTGATGGCGGTAATGTCTATTGGAATGAAGGTAGACCCACCGAAGGGGGACGCAATGTGATTATGCGCTACAGCAGCGATGGTCAATATCGCGAAATGACACCCACATCCCTCAATGTGCGATCGCTAGTACATGAGTATGGCGGTGGTGAATATCTGGTGGATGATGGCAGGATTTATTTTTCTAACCTAAGCGATCGCTGCATTTATCGCAAAATTGGTGGTGGAATGGCGAGACCCTTGACTGCCCAAAATGCTTATCGTTACGCTGATTTTGTGTGGAATCGGATGTATGGCAAATTGCTTGCTGTGCGCGAGGATCATACGGGTGAAGGGGAGCCGATTAATACCCTTGTGAGTGTGAATACTAGCAACGGCGAAGATATTCAAGTACTGGTGGCGGGGGCGGATTTCTATGCTTCGCCGCGTCTGAATCCCACAGGCGATAAGCTAGCTTGGCTTAGTTGGAATCATCCGAATATGCCTTGGGATGGAACCGAACTATGGATTGGTGATTTAATCGAATCGGAAGTGGGAGTTCTCACCGTGCAGAATTCCCAATTAGTTGCTGGTGGGATCAACGAATCAATTTTTCAGCCCGAATGGTCGCCCGATGGCAAGCTCTATTTTGTCAGCGATCGCACTGGCTGGTGGAATTTGTATGTGGCTGGAGGGAATTCTGGTGATATTCAGGCGCTCTGTCCAATGGAAGCCGAATTTGGCTTACCGCAGTGGGTATTTGGAATGTCTACTTATGCCTTTACTGGCGATAGTAAAATCGTTTGTAGCTATAGCCAGCATGGTAAATCCCATCTAGCAATTCTTGATCCTGTAAATCTTGAAGTAGGATTACAACAAATTGATGTGCCATTTACTTCGATTTCGGGGCTAGATTGTGAAGGCGATCGCCTAGTTTTTCTGGGTGGTTCTGCAACCGAGTCAACGGCGGTTATTTTACTTGATCTCATCACAGGAACTTGGCAAACAATTTGCGCGGCTTCCGATTTACAAATTGATCCAGATTATATTTCGGCGGCTCAGTCTGTGGAGTTTCCTACGGAAAATGGTAAAACGGCACATGGTCTATACTACGCTCCCAAAAACAAAGATTTTCAAGCAGAACCCAATCAGAAACCACCTCTACTCGTCAAAAGTCATGGTGGTCCTACGGCTTCAACTTCAGGCAGTTTGAGCCTTGGTATCCAATATTGGACAAGTCGCGGTTTTGCGGTGCTAGATGTGAACTACGGCGGCAGTACGGGCTATGGAAGAGAATATCGCGATCGCCTCAAAGGAAATTGGGGAATTGTCGATGTCGATGATTGCGCGAATGGCGCGAAATTCCTTGCAGATAAAGGTTTGGTGGATCGCGATCGTCTTGCCATTTCGGGCGGTAGTGCGGGTGGTTATACGACCCTTTGCGCTTTGACATTCCGTGATGATTTTAAGGCAGGCGCAAGTCATTATGGTATTTGTGATTTGGAAGCTTTAGCCACGGATACTCACAAATTTGAGTCGCGCTATCTCGATAGTTTGATTGGCAAATATCCCGAACAGAAGGAATTGTATATCCAGCGATCGCCGATTCATTTTACGGAAAAGCTATCCTGTGCGATCGCCTTTTTCCAAGGATTAGAAGATAAAGTTGTTCCGCCCAATCAAGCGGAGATGATGGTCAATGCTTTACGCGAGAAAGGTTTGCCTGTTGCTTATGTTCCTTTTGAAGGCGAGCAGCATGGTTTCCGAAAATCCGAAAATATCAAACGCGCCCTTGATGGTGAGTTTTATTTTTATTCCCAAGTTTTTGGATTTACCCCTGCGGATGAGATTGAAGCGATCGCGATCGAGAATGGAAGTCGGACTTTCTTGGACGCAGTTATTCCCGATCCGTTTTGCGTTATAACTATTACTCCTTAACCATTTTATCTATCCTACTCTACAGAACCGTTGTCTCCGCAGTCAGTCATTAAATTATATGAGCAAAGAATTTGAATCGATCGTTGATCGCCTACCGCCCCAAAATATTGAAGCTGAGGAGGCTGTCTTAGGGGGAATCTTGATCGATCCAGAGGCGGTGTCGCGGGTTTTAGATACACTGCGTGCCGAAATGTTTTATGTGGCGGCGCACCAAGAGATTTTTCGAGCTTGCTTGATGTTGCATAACCAGTCCAATCCTACGGACATGATGAGCTTGACTACATGGCTAAGCGATCGCGATATGCTCGAAAAAATTGGCGGTCAAACCAAAATTGCTCAACTTTGCGATCGCACCGTCAGCGCGGTTAATATTGATTTTTATGCTCAATTGGTCGCCGATAAATATGCGCGGCGCAAGCTGGCTGAAGCCGCAAGGGGCGTAGTTGAGATTAGTTATAGTAATGAAATTGAATTAACGCAGTTACTCGATCAATCGGAGCAGAAAATCTTTGCGGTGACACAATCACGCGCACAGCAAGGTTTAGTCCCCGCCAGTGACATCCTCACCAAAACCTTTAGTGAACTCGAAAGCCGATTTAATTCGCTCGGTACTGGCAATAACACGGCGACGGGACTAATCACTGGCTTTTATGATTTCGATGCCATGACCAATGGCTTACAGCGATCGGATTTGATTATTCTCGCAGGCAGGCCGTCAATGGGTAAAACCGCGTTCGGTTTAGAAATAGCCAGAAAGATGGCAGAAATTCATCGATTGCCTGTGGCGATTTTTAGTTTGGAAATGTCCAAGGAACAGTTGGTTTATCGTCTATTGGCGAGTCAATCAAAGGTGCGCTCTAGCGACATGGGCATTGATAGTAATCGCCTCCGTACTGGACAAATTAGCGAAAATGAATGGGGAACGGTGGCGATGGCAATTAGTGGATTGTCAGATTTACCACTGTTTATTGATGATACTCCCAATCCGCCGATTACAGAGTTACGTTCTAAAGCGAGACGTTTACAATCTGAAAAAGGTGGTGTACTTGGTTTGATTTTGATTGATTATTTACAATTAATGGAAGGTTCAGGTTCTGATAATCGCGTTCAAGAAATATCGAGAATTACGCGATCGCTAAAAGGTTTAGCTCGTGAATTGAATGTACCTGTAATTGCTCTATCGCAGTTAAGTCGAGGTGTGGAAGCAAGAACGAATAAGCGTCCGATGCTTTCTGATTTGAGAGAATCAGGAAGTATTGAGCAAGATGCGGATTTGGTAATTAATCTCTATCGCGATGAATATTACAATCCCGAAACTCCCGATCGCGGTGTAGCCGAAATCATCATTGCTAAGCATCGTAATGGTCCTGTTGGGACAGTCAAGTTACTATTTGAACCACGATTAACCAAGTTTGAGAATATGGCTTCAGGAAAGAATTAATTGCCAATTGTCACTTTTTAGTACCCATCCTGCGTTCCCTCTCAATACAGTGATGCGATCGCACCTTTTGTTCTGATTGGTTTAGGTATCTAGATTCTCTACGAATGCGAAACTTATCAACTACTTCCTTTCGTTAAATCATGAATCTTCAGAAATTTCAATATTTCTACTGGCAAGTTGTTCAATAAAAATCTTCAAGCTAGGATTTCTAGGATAAAGCTTTAACAAATCATCATGATTATGATATGCCTTGCTAATTTCTTCGTAATATTCATAATTTTTTCTGAAGTTGGGAACTGCTTTCTTCAAAACCTCATAACAATTCTCAGTTTGTGAGCTTTTGTCTTCGGAAGCTAATATTGGAAACAACCAGCACTCTATAGAATGAACAGCGATCGCAAAGATAATTCTATTTGAATACTTTCCATAGAAATCTTCCCCCATCTCCAATCTAAATTTGGCTCCTACTTTCTCAATCAGTTTTTCAGGTGTAATTAATTCCCCATTCTCATAATGAGGTATACCAAAATCTGCTGAAGCATCAGTATCTACATGGATAATAATATATTTATGAATTTGAAAATATTGTCTTAGCTTTTCTGGTTTACAACTTTTAAATACTTTATCGTAATTAGATTGAGATTTAAAATTTTTAGGTGTAACCCAAACAATATCAATATTACGCTTATTAAAATATCCTATCAATACACTATTAATAATAGGAAAATCAGTTTTGCCTTCTACAATGCCACCAAAAGTATTCATATTAAAAGTTTTTGGGTAATCCTCCAAGATAACCATTTATAAAAGCCTCTGACAATTGTACAGGATCGTCATCTTCTAATGGTTCTGGCGCAGAAATTCGCCTTGCTTTCGTATGCCCATCAACATTGCGATAAATAACAAAAAGTCTTTGTTCATCATCATGTAAATCCAAACCATCTAAAATCGCAGGATTATGGGTTGTGAATATAACTTGTTTATCATATTTTTTTGCTAGTTCTACTAATTCTTGAATTAGTCTTGTACATAACTTAGGATTTAGCGCATTTTCAATGTTGTCAATAGCAAAGAATTTGGGTGTATCATCGCTGACAAATAGCGCAAAGTAAAACATCAAAAATAGAAAGCCTTCATTAGAGCTTCTTTGATTAAAGTATGGTAAATCTTTATCTAAGTAACGATCTTTAATTTGAATAGTTCTTTCTATATCCGAATCTTGATGTATTTTAAAATCATCAAACCAATCAATGAGTTCAAGCTGTTTTTTAACCACATTAATACTATTTGAATTATCATTTAAAACATTTAGCAATTTAAGTAATCCTTCCCCTTTTGTACCGAGTGGTTGAACCTGTCCTTCTTCTTTAAAAGTCCGTAACAAAGAATTTTCAGGTGAATAAATAAGAAAATCTGTTATTCTGAAACTACCTTCTTCTAAATTTTGACGTATTAGAGGAATATTCCTTAAAGCTATTTTTTCATATTCTTCAAGCCAGTTATTATCAAAGGAAAGATTACCATCCTTATTTATTTGAGGACGTATTTTTAAAACATTAATAATTTGTCCAATGACACTAAGAAGAAAGCGCGTATTTGTTGGATCTTTTAAAATACTTAGAGTTTCTTCATACGACATTAGACTGCCGTTAATACTAGTCCAACTAGAATATGTTTGATTATCATGCTGTAGTGTAAAATTCAATATGGTTTCATCAGTTTTCTTTAAGTTTATTTTGATTTCTTTGGAAATATTCTTTTTATCAAAAGCCGATCGCATAAATTCTGGTTCAGTAACTCTAATCCCTCTAGGAGCTAGAAACTCGTTGTCTAATTTGTTGCCTGCCGCCGCACCAGCCAATGCGATCGCCTCTAAAATATTGCTCTTCCCACAACCATTCTCACCAATAAACACATTAACCCGCCCCAAACCGATCTTGAGATTTTGGATAGATTTATAGTTCTCGATTTGAACTTCGGTAAACATAGGATTGTTGCGACTTAGGCGATCGCACTTGATGAGATTACTTATAGCTTAACATTTACCCTGCGAGGCAAACTTTATGCTGGCAGATTTTAGAGACTTAAAGCCTTGAGTACAATCTACTTGTATACACCGTATAAACCGTAGATTTTACTTGCGTCTTGCTCAAAAGTGTTGTATGGTGATTAAATACGGTAATTACACTAGGATATCGTAGATTAATTTTTTTGGAGGTTCAAACTCATGAGTTCAAAACAACATCCTTTTAGTAATCCAAAACTTGAGATCAAGGCGATCGCCCCATTGCTGAGTGATCTGTTCAGCGATATATTTAGTCATAAATGGGGACGTAAATTTGTCTCGTTTTTCTTGGCAGGTGCATTGATCAGCGTCACGATCGCCGCTTGCACAGCATCTAACAACGCGCCCCAATCCGCAGGTTCTGTCAAAAAGGATGTTGAACTAACTCTTGTTTCCTTTGCTGTCACAAAACAAGCTCACGAAGCTATTATTCCTAAATTTGTTGAAAAGTGGCAAAAGGAACAGAATCAGAAAGTTACCTTTAGACAAAGCTATGGTGGCTCAGGTTCCCAAACCCGTGCTGTTATTGATGGATTAGAAGCCGACATAGTTCACCTCGCCCTCGCTGCGGACACCAGCAAAATTGAAAAAGCAGGCTTGATCGATAAAGGTTGGGAACAAGAATATCCTAACGATGGAATTGTCACCAAATCTATTCCAGTTCTCGTGACCCGCGATGGCAACCCTAAAAATATTAAGGACTGGTCTGATTTAGAAAAGAGTGGCATTAGCTTAATCACAGCCGACCCCAAAACTTCGGGTGTGGCTCGTTGGAACTTTCTCGCGTTGTGGAATGCCGCAGTCAAGAAAGGCGGTAATGATGAAAAAGCTCTAGAAGCTTTGACTAAGGTATATACAAACGTGCCAATTTTGACCAAAGACGCTAGAGAAGCAACCGATGCCTTCTTTAAGCAAGGTCAAGGCGATGCATTGATTAACTATGAAAACGAGATCATTCTGGCTTCGCAAAAAGGTCAGAAGGTTAGCTATGTAATTCCTGATGTCAATTTCTCGATCGATAATCCGATCGCTGTAGTTGATAAAAATGTTGCCAAACATGGAACCAAAGAAGTCGCCGAAGCGTTTGTGAAGTTCCTTTATTCGCCTGAAGCCCAAACTGAATTTGCCAAGGTTGGTTTCCGTCCAGTAGATGAGACTGTGGCAAAAGAAAAACAATTTGTCGAGCTATACCCTAAAGTAAAAGATCTCGCAACTGTTAAAGATCTGGGTGGCTGGGATGCGATCGACAAAAAATTCTTTGCTGATGGTGCAGCTTTTGACCAGATTCAATCAAAAATTAAGCGTTAGAGACCAAATTCGAGTATCTATAAACAAGTTATCAGCTATATCATTAGTTACCAATGATCCCCCTCAATCCCCCTTGTAAAGGGGGAAGAAGATAATTAAATTTATTCTCCCCCCTTTACAAGGGGGGCTGGGGGGGATCTAAACTCTGAAACGTAGACAGATAGACTTGTGTGAATACAGTAGGTTTAATACAAGCTTTGTGAAAATTAAAGACAATATGGTAACAACACCTTCCGCTATACCTGACCGAAAGCAAAAATCTCATCCTTTGCTCAAGTTTCTCGGTAAAATCCCTTGGACTTGGGTAATTACTTTTACTTACCTTGCCTTCTTGCTGATTTTACCGATCGCCGCCTTACTCACAAAAGCTGCCAGTGAGCCGTTCGAGAGTTTCTGGAAAACAGCGACTAGCCCACTCGCTCTATCGAGTTATGAGATTACCTTCGTCACCGCCTTTGCCGCCGCCGCCGTTAATGGTATATTCGGCACTTTGATCGCGTGGGTTTTGGTACGTTATGAGTTCTTTGGCAAAAGGTTCCTAGAAGCTTTAGTAGATTTACCCTTTGCGCTGCCTACTGCGGTCGCAGGTTTAACCCTAGCAACGGTCTATAGTGAAAAAGGTTGGATTGGATCAATGATTGCTCCATTCGGTATCAAAATTGCCTTCACTCGCCTTGGGGTTTGGATTGCGATGATGTTT
>JANMFC010000511.1:0-2139 GCA_031377675.1 Pseudanabaena sp. OTE_70b_metabat_355
AAAGAATAGCGGTGTGGCGCGAAGCGCCGCACCGCTATTCTTTACACTGGCTACAGTTACAGCCTATTGAGGGGTATAGAGAAAGATTTGAAAGATGCGCGAAGCGCAGCTTTCAAATCTTTCTCTGGATTTTAAGTTAGCGCAAAGCGCTGTATGACTCGTGATTTATAATTTTCAGAAAGTATGGAATATTTACTCATTTTTACGGCAGCGCTGTTGGCAGGAGGACTAAATGGAATTGCAGGGGGCGGTAGTTTTATTTTATTTCCTGTCCTCATGTTTGTCGGAATTCCACCGATCGCCGCTAATGCGACTAACTCGATCGCTTTATTACCAGGGACATTAGCCAGTGCGGGAGCCTATCGCAATGAATTTGTTAAAGATAAGCGATCGCTGATTCGGGTATGTGTGTTGGGGGCGATCGGCGGATTGATTGGTGCAGTTTTGTTATTAAAAACCCCACCAATAGTTTTTTTGCGGGTTCTGCCTTATTTACTATTAACAGCCACATTAGCCTTTGCTTTTAGCAAAAAACTGACGATTTGGGTAGAACAGAAACAAGAACGGTTTGCTAAACTCAAATCCTTGCGATCGCTAATAATTACGATTCTGCAATTGATTGTGGCGGTATATGGCGGATTTTTTGGTGGTGGGATGGGAATTTTGTTTCTCGCCTCCTTTGCACTGATGGGAATGACCAATATTCATCGCATGAATGCTTACAAGACCGTATTAACAAGCTGCATTAATGCGATTACCATAATCCCCTTTGTCATGGCTGGGGTAATCCTCTGGCGAGAAGGGGCGATCGCCGCGATTGGGGCAGCGATCGGTGGTTATATCAGCGCTCACTATGCCCAAAAAATTGCGCCGATTGTGGTACGCCGATTTGTGATTATTATCGGCTCGGCGATGACACTTTACTTTTTTATCAAGAGTTGGCTTACGATATAATCAACTCAGCGATCGCATTTTGTCTCTTATTCTGTTCTCATCTATAGGCTTTTCTCTATATGTCTACTGTCACAATCCGAGGAGCAGAACATAGCTACAGTCTCACCCAGTCATGCTCCGATGAAACTGAATCGCAACCTAATCCGCCATTTACTATCGCTTTTGTGCATGGTTGGCTATTGAGCCGCGCCTATTGGAATCCTTTAATCGAGCAATTACAACCAAAGTTTCCCTGCCTATCCTATGACTTACGCGGTTTTGGAGCTTCAGGAATTGGCGATCGCAATGAATATTCCCTCGATAGTTACGCTCTAGATCTCCAAGAAATGCTCGATCATCTCGGTATCGATAAAGTTTGGTTAGTGGGGCATTCTTTGGGTGGGTCGATCGCTTTATTGAGTGCAAATTTAATGGGCGATCGGGTATTGGGCGTGATCTGTTTAAATGCGGGGGGCGGCATTTATATCAAAGAGGAGTTTGAAAAATTTCGCACAGCAGGTCAAGTTCTTCTAAAATTACGTCCTCAATGGTTGCAAAATTTGCCTTTGATTTACGCTCAGTTTGCAAAAGATAGTGTTCTCAATCCCTTGGATCGGTCTTGGGGAAAACAAAGGGCGATCGACTTTGTGTCGGCAAAATACGCGGCGGCTAGAGGGACATTACTTGATTCGACTAGAGAGGAAGAGGTACATAAGTTACCGCAAATTGTTGCGAAGTTACCGCAGCCGATTTATTTTGTGGCGGGTGAAAATGACCGAATTATGGAACCAAAGTATGTGCGTCATCTTGCTAGTTTTCATCCATCTTTTAATGGTCATGGCGAAAACGTATTTGAACTTCCTAAATGTGGACATCTGGGAATGTTGGAACAGACGGATTTGTTGCATAGCTTGATGATGGGGATGTTGTCCAATAAATAAGGTGATCGCCCAAAACACCATGACTCAAAAGCTAATATGAGATAATGCTGACAAGGCGATCGCGATCGTTTATATTTTTTAGCTAGTTCTCTTGATTGCTCCTTAGCTAATTCCCATGATGCGTCTATAGAACCCATTTGGTATCTTATAATAAAAGAAAAGAGGGTTGAGACATGGGATACACAAGCGATTTAAGTGATAAAGAATGGGAGATCATTGAACCTCTATTGCCCAAAAGGAAGAAGACAAAACCGCCAAAGTGGAC
>JANMFC010000171.1:0-17727 GCA_031377675.1 Pseudanabaena sp. OTE_70b_metabat_355
TGACCGATCGCTTACAAGGCATGATTGCCCAGTATCCGCACAAAGCCAAGAAAGCCCAGCAAATCGTGATTGAAATCGAATCGAAGAAAAAGCCATTGCTAGCCAAAGTCAGCGAGATTTTGTACGGAGCATAGAGACAACCGCAAAGGGAGCGTAAATTACGCTCCCTTTCTATCTAAATAACCAGAACTAAAATATGCAAAATCCATTAGTATATGTAGTCCCGAAATGGACAGAGATTTGTGCTCGAGATTTCAAAGAAGGCTCAGAGCGACTATGTGAAGTCATCATCGAAGGCGAGACAAAAATCTATAACTTCGACGCATTCACCGATGAAACCTATCACCGCCTGTACGATCGCCAACCCAATCGACTGGAAGATAGTGACATCAAGCCAGAAAACAAAATCTGGATTGCCATTCACCAACAAATGACCGAGCTAGAATCTTTTCAGCAATTTAGCAACGACATGATCATAATCGCGAGGCAATCACTAGAGAAAGAAGTACAGGGGATGTCAGGAGATCTAGATGAACTGCTAGATCTCTATCTGGAGAAATAACAAAAGCAGCTATTAAGATTGGTCTTGTATCGCTGGCAAATCAATATCTCCATTAATAGGTTTTAAAATAGCGCTTGGCTTGTTGAACGCTCTTTTAGCCGCTATTACATTAGCTATTGCTTTCATAAAGTGAGATTGGCAAACTCGTTTGTCAGAGTCTATTTTTTCCTCGCTAGCAGCAGAAACTACAGCTTGAAGAACTGCCATTTTAATGTCTCTACCTGATACTCCGTCAAATTTTGTAGCAAGCTGTAAATAGTCAACTGAATCATCTACAGGTAGCTGACTAGGAATTTGTGCCTGCCAAATTTTTTCGCGTGCTTCAACATCTGGTAGATCAAACTGAATCTGCCATCTGATTCGGCTCAAAAAAGCTGGATCATAGTTACCGATCAAGTTAGTAGCGAAAATGACAACGCCTTCGTGAGAAGAAAGCCGAGTCAGCATAACGCTACGAGTTAAATTGACGGCTGTATCTGCTGATTGAGTTACATTTTCAAGACGCTTACCCATGAACGAATCAGCCTCATCAAAAAACAAAGCGCATTGTGTATCTCTGGCAAAATCAAATACTTTTTCAATATTTTTAGGTGTTTCGCCAACATATTTAGATTCTACTTGAGCGTAGGGAACAATCAAAATCTTACAGCCAAGAGCATGGGCAATTGCTTCGGCAGTCATTGTTTTGCCTGTTCCTGGCGCACCTACCATATTGATACAGATTGCTCTATCGTGTTTATGCTTGCTTGCCATGCCCCACGACTCGTATATCAGGTTATAGTTTTTCAGTTCAGCAGTGACTAAATTAACCTGACTCTCTGTTGTTTTTGGAAGAATTACGTCTTTTAGTTCATATTGTGGATTTCTCAAGCAAGAGATGAAATCTATCTCTTGCTTTAAATCTTTAGCGTCAGATATAGTCTGATCCGTTAAACTCATTTCTCCTGAGAAATCTTCTTCGCCAGCAGCATCAATGAAAGCATTGACTTTGTTGAAATTATTAACTCTGTGGTGTAGTCTTGGCACTTTTTCTCTCCTAGTCAATCTGAATAATTAAGGCATTGAAAAAGAGTTGATGTTTCATCTTAGCGTATTGATCCAGCTTAGCGTACTGGTCAAAGAAATTTTCTCCAATTGCCTCTAAAAAACGAGACATTCTAATTCCAAAAATAGGTGGAACTTCGACTTCAGGAGGAGCAATGAATTCTGAAAATAGAGGGTTAGCAAGTTTTTGGGTTTTTAATCTCCAATTATTGTACCTGACTCCTTTCAACCCATTATCAAGAATATAGATTACTTCGAGCTTAGAGTAGGGAACGATGGATCTAATTTCTATATCAGATTCATCAATGTCTGGAATTACATACTGCTGCTCAACTTTCTTGATATCGGTTGAATACAGCCAAATCTTTAGAGAGGAAAAGTCACAATCAGAGATTAACTGGCTTGAACGAAACAGGGGGCGAGCAATCAGATCATCAAAGAATTGTTTCATTTTTTCGCTAATGACACATTCACCATTAGGGTACTTCTGACCAGGAATACCAATAATTTCGATCTTTTTCAAGTTTCCAACGTCAGAAGATGACTGGAAACCAATCGATAGAAATACATTCTCGCTTCTGAGGCGTGGCATACGAATTCTCCTTACTGATAGTTTTAGTAGTTTATATTACTCAATTCCATTACTTTAGCATTTGATCTTTCTGCTGGTATAGACACACTGTCAGCTTGTTTAATGCTAAAAAGTCTTGATGGCTGTTCTGGCTTTTTTGGATTCCAAATCTCCATTATCGTCTCTCCTAAAGCTCGACCAGCATAGAAGATAGCAAATAAAATAGCAGCATATCCAAAAGCTGCTACCAGAGTTACTGCAATAACTGAGTACCATAAGCTTTCAACTATAGAAATTATTCCTTTTATAATTGTAGTAAAAGCTTGACCTAACCATGAAATCATGTTGCTCAGCAAGTTCCCTAGGAAACTAAAAAATCCCATTCAATCACCCCTTAGAGATGAATAAAGTTGTATAAAGCTATTGAACCAGTAATTAATTTAAAAAGTATTCAGTCAAAAGAGGATATTTTTTGTCCAACTAGAGTTGGACAAAAAATATCCCTTAAAAATGGTGGAAATTTTAAATTAAATAATGTATATTTCATTTAGTTGTTTATGTGTGCCGCCGCCCATGCCATCAATATTTATGCCTGAATTCCCAAATGATTATTACAAGGTTTTGGAGGATTGGGAATTTGATCGTCTTGAGAAAGACTTACAAACTCACAGAGCAGAAGCAAAACATGAGGCTGCAAAAACAATATATAAGACCGTAAAGCCCCTGACAAATGATGAGAAAGAAATTCTGTATCTTATTTTAGCTGGTTATTCACTCAAAGAACTAAGAACAATGTCAGGTAAGCGAGGAATTAATGAAACATTATGCAAGGGTCTATATAGGTATATATCTCGACTTTTGATGGCAGCACAGATTTTAGACGAGGCGAAAGTTGAATTTCACCAATTGCTTAACCTACTCGAAAAAGCAGGTTACATGAAAATTCCAGTTGTTATAGCTTTTCGTCTCAGACTTGTTGATCTAGATTCAATTGAAACAGTTAAAACAACTGTAATCCAAAAAGCTGGTTATGATAATTTAGATGTTGAATTAACTCAAAATATCAGGGATGATGAGTTTGATTTGATTCTACGTTTCAAGATTTCTCGCATAAATCTTGATAAAATCAATTCCATGATTACTTTCTCTAATGAAAAACTTTTTGAGATTTTTGGAATTCCAATTAAGGTAATTCTTTACCACGATTTGGCAACTATGCTTGCCCCTATATCAAAATGATATTTTATAGGACTTCACATAGTAAATGAAGTGATTGACGATGGTTAGCATCATAATGAGAAATTTACAATTGCATCTCTCTCATTATGATACTAGCTCTTAGGATTAGCTTTTTGTTTTTGATTTACTCAAGCTTTTCTTTGTTTGAGGAATGGATAGTCCAATGTATGTGCCTACACCAACTTTCGCAAGATCGGCAAAAAATGGTCGGCTATCTTTATCCAAAACTGCTAGAATTAATGAACCTAGCACTAGAATAAGGACGATGATGCCTAATACTTCTTCCCTAGAGAAACGGTTTGGTATCATATTTATGTCTCCAAAAAGTGAAAAGGTAACTTGAATAGCTTAGGTATGGGTTCCAATCAGCCCTGAGCTATTCAATATAAATATTTTAGCTCTGATTTCTTAAGAGGCAGTGCAGTTGTAGTTGTCATTTTTTCGCATATTTGGGACTGTGAATTTTTAGAATAAATAGGCTAGCGCCTGTGCTTGTGTAAAAGCGTATAAGTTCAACAGCGTGAAAACCATGACCAACGAAGTAATAGACCTAGATCAGAGCCGACTGCGGCTATGCATTGAAATTTTACCTGAAACCGAACAATCATCAGAAAGGCTAGTAATTATTTCCATTTGTCGAGATTTAGGAAGACCACTAATCCGCACGATTGCCTTATCAGCGCTTACGCCGATCCCATCGCCACTAGCAGAAATCATCCGAGCCTATGCTGAGAGTGACCTAGCCTCTCCAATTGAACCCGATGAATCAACTGAGGAAGAACAGAAAATACCAGTAAAACTTGAATTTGGAAACTTCCCAAAGAAAACCACACCAGCAACTTCTAAATTACATCAACAGGCTCTACAACTATGAATACAACAACTACACCTAACTACAGCATCAAAGTTGAAGGACAAACGATCCCAGTGCCACCCGAAATTGGTAGCAGTGATGAGCAAATCAAGGCTACGCTCAGCCAGTATTTTGAAGGAATCAAAAACTCACAAATTCGGCGAACAGTTCAAGCGAATGGAGATGTCCTCGTGGATATCTGTAAACAAGCAGGAGCAAAGGGCTAAGCATGTCCGAGCTAGTCCTGACCAGTTTGATTACAGCCAATGAATTTATCAATCCCTTGCTAGAAATATTATGGGAGATCGAGCAGCATGAGCGGCAAGGACAGCAACTAATCGAAATCGGTGAAATTGAACTAGAAAACTTTACTGAAGCAACAACTGTATCCAATCAAAATAGTTGTTTATTGCAGCGATCGCTAGACAACTTAAAAAAGGCGCACCCGATCGCCGCCCCTGCGGTAATCAGAGGATTCTAGAATGGACAAAGCCAAATTTCAATGGATGTGTTCCCATACATCTGAAAGAGCCGCCGATTACCTTGAAGCCATGCAGCAACGCGCAAATATGTTGCGACTATATCAGCATTACTATCCAGAGAAATATTAGCAAACCACAGCCAGCCTAGCCTTTGCAAACCCCGAAGACTATAGCGAGAAAGAAATCGAATTTCTGACTTTAGTGGACGAGCAGTTCTTTCCTTTACCATTAGTAATGACAGATTTGGAACGTACAGACTATATACCAATAGACCCAATTGGTACTTCATGGTACTACGACGAATTTGAAGGATTAGGTGCAACCGAGAAATTTCTGATGTGCCTAATTCATGACATCAGTAGTGAAGTATGGGATGACGTAGAAAGCGAACTGGGCAAAGAATTGCCTCCAGTCGTAGATTACATATCCGATGTGCTTTTACGTCAAGAGGCAAAAAAGGCGAGAGGAATGATCTCTCGATTGCCACTGGCGATGGAGGTGCTAACCCAGTCAACGGATAATATCTGGCTGGATATGACCTACGAAAGCGAAATCACCGATGCTGATTGGACGGTAGAGGTGATTGACATACTGACAGAAGCATATACAGACGCTCAGACAATCATGAAGGAATACAGAGAATTTATCGAATGGCTAGATAAGGACTCTCAAAACTGCGTCAAAGTAGTGCGGCTGTGGAATAGGTGTAAAGAACCCATTCCACAATTACATTTTCATCACCCCATCAATGCATTAGCGGGATAAGGAGGAACCAATGTTAACCATAGATCCGATGCAAGATGCCCTCAATCCTGATGGGTATCCACTCATAGAAGCAGATGCAAAACTGCTATTTCTAGAAGGGGGACATTACTGCTTTCAATATCGAGACGCAGGAAAAGAAACCTATAAATTTCTATCACCTGAAACTGTCAGAGCTGCATTTCAACATGAACAAATTGACTCAGGATGGATACCCAGTGGTGTACAGCGATTGGGTAGTTGTAAACAAGGGCAATGGTTCGTGCAGTTTATACCTCCTGCAAGACGGACATTTACGTTCACAAATCTGACTGAGGACGGAGAGCCGATCGCTTTGACCATCCCGATGATGGGTTTAGTGTTTATGCTCTGCGGTGATAGTTGTTATGTTTGGGCAACTAATTTCAAAATCTTCAATGCAGAGGCTCCTATTTACCATGTGCCATTACCGAATATCTACGGTGATGGCAGAATCTGTATGGGTAATGAGAATAGCTTTTCTAGCCAATTAGAAGGAATAGAGAAACTAGCTGAAGCATGGCAAATGTTTATGAATGCACCGTTCAGCAATCATCTTGTGAATGATAAATCAACTTCCCATCCAGAAGATATTCGTTTGAAGCTATTACAACTCCAGAAATCCAACCGCTATCCAATCGCCGATCTTGTCCGATGTGGCTCTTCGGTGAAGGTAGCGATCAATATGATTATAAACCGATGAAATTATTAGAACACGTTCAAAAACACACAGTTACTGCAAACCCAGTATTGCCAACCTATAGTGCAGGACTGATTCAGCACATCATTGCAGGGATTGCGATCGCTGGTTATGGGAGATTTTCTAAATCCAATAGATCTTTAAGTCTTCTACTGGCTCGTTTATTTAGTTTCAAATCTTCTAGATTGATTAAGTTTACATCAAGATTGTCAATTTGAGCTATGAGGCGATTTTCAAAACAGGTTGTAAACTCAACTCCTGAGATAGTTGTAAGAATTTCTAATCGCAATGGTGGAACACCCATCCGCACAATTTGATCTTCTTTTAAGAAAAGTTCAGGAGATAATTCTGGAACAGCAAAACCAAATTCTTTTAAGGCGGTGACGACTTTGATGGCATTGTCTGGATTAATTTTGACCCAAACATCCATGTCGCCTGTAGCTCTAACGAAGCCCTAGTATCCAACGGCGTACCCACCAATTAGCAGGTATTCAACTTGATGGAAATTTAGCAATCTCAAAAACTCTTTGAAGTCGGGTGGTATTTGGATCATAGCCATACATTACTTGACGTAGATATTCCAATGCAATTAAGCGATCGCTAGGACTTTTTTGGAGCCAGTAAGTTTTATCTTCTGTGTCTTCACTATTTAAGTTAACAACGCTGAATACGGAAGAGTTAAATCTAAAACTTTCAGATTGCTTGTTAGTCATAGCGCTGATTCATTAAGGTTTATAATTTGCTGCTTTTAACGTTATTGTAAGCGATCGCCTAACTAATCAGCCCAAAATTTAAGCGTCATGCTAATTTAAAATAATAAATGTCTCAAGATTTTGCTCATTTAAGAGGATTCAAATCATGACGATTTTAGAAAGGGCTGTGAGTACGATGCAGCAGTTGCCAATCGAGAAGCAGCAAGAAGCTTTAAATTTCATTGAATTTCTTGTCTTTAAGTTGGGCGATCGCCAAGTCAAATACGATTATTCGTTAATTCCTGCTAGGCGATCGCTAGAAAATCTGTATGGTATTTGTGCAGACGATCCGATTATTCTTGACGATTCTGGGATTTTAGAGAGTCTTGATGATGAACTGGTAGGAGCTTTTGACTAGAAATGCGTTATTTATTGGATACGAATGTTTGTGTGATGTATTTGAATGCTCGCTCGAATGCAGTGCGCGATCGCTTAATTTCTACTCCGATTGAGGATATGGCTGTATGTTCTGTGGTGAAGTCTGAGTTGTTTTATGGTGCGATGCGAAGTAATAATCCAACTAAAACTTTGGAACGTCAGCAAGAGTTTTTAGAACGATTTGTGTCGCTTCCGTTTGGGGATGAGTCGGCACTGTTGTTTGGGCAAATTCGGGCGCGGCTGGCTAGTGCGGGGACTCCTATTGGTGCTTATGATTTACAGATTGCGGCGATCGCTTTGGCAAATAATCTAATTTTGGTGACACATAATACAAGGGAGTTTGAGCGTGTGGATGGGTTGCGACTTGAGGATTGGGAAGTATAAGTCGCGCCTGTGGTCTATTACAAAGCAAAGGGACTGAAAGCCATATCAGCATCAGTCCAAATGAACTACCCTAAATTAGAAGTTGTTTTTTGCTCCATTATTTAAGCCTTCGACAAAAAGAGATAGTGCAGTTAAGAGCATCAAGCTTAAGCCTGACTTCCAAATTAATTCCCATATTATTGGGAGATATGAGAGCAGAATGGCGATCGCTCCGCACATAGCTGATGTTGGAAACGATAGGAAGATACCCAGTAAAAATAATGCGTAAACCTTCAAACATGGGATCGTAATTTTCAACATAGCGTTACTAGCCGCAGCTAGGGCGAAGTAAGGTTTTATAATCGACATTCCAGACTCTTGCAAGTCCCTTAGCATTTAGTTCTGCGCGAATAACATCTTTAGCTAAACAGGCTTCTGAAATTGCTTTTATAAAGCCTGTCTCAACTGTATAGAGTGTAAGCTTGGACTGTGCGCTGGAAAGTTCGTTCGATAGCTCAGAAAGTGGAATACTAAGATTTACACCAAATCGAGAATCATTTCGGGAGAAGTCTGTGTAGAAGTTGATACAAGACCGACCACAGTTATTTGTTTGTAAAGAGCCATTATTGTTAATGATTCCTTGTTGATTGAAATCTCCCAAAGGATAGTTAACAGATGGATTAAGAGTAGAATTATTCAGTGGGATTTGAGGTTGAGGGATAGTTTGCTCTTCTTGAGCGTTAACAGATATAGGAATAATAAGTAAAATGGATGCAGTAATAGAAATGTGGGAATGCTTTAAAAGCATAGTGAATCCTCTCAAATAAGAAGAAAAGCGGTCGCTTTGAGAAAATAGCGACCGCATCTCAAACTGTTAAAAACAATCGTAAATAATCAAGATTTAGAAATATGATTGTTCTAGTAGCAACAAACTTAACTCTTTCTATTGATTAGCTACACAAGCTCCCCTGCTAAGGTGTGCCCAAACATGCCAATATTTTTTGGTGATCCAAAAAAATCTACGGTTAAGAGCAAATGTTCCATAAGGCGCTTTAGAGAGTCTAATAGTGAGAAGTTGACGACAAAAGGTATCTGCTTTATCTTGTGCTCTGTCTTCTGTGATATTGAAAGTCTTCCAATGAAATACGTGTTCATGGTTTGCAAAAGCAGAAGCAGAAGAGGCAAAAAAAGTAGAAGATCCAGCAGCAAGAATGAAAGCGGCAAGCGATACTTGAAATCGTGATAAGTTCATATAAGTTTCCATCGATAGTATAAAGGAAGTACTAAGCAAGTTCATTAGAACGTTCATTAGAACTTATGAAATATCCTAAATTGCATACTCAGGATTTGGTACAAATATGCGAAAATGCACAGTATAAGGATTCTGTGCAAAAATGCAAATAAATTTTTTTTAGTGCAATGCAGACTTACCCGTGGCGGAACTGAGTAGGAAGAGGAGATATTGATTGAGACTTACGCCTTCGCTTTTGGCTAGAGTAGCTAGACGATGATGTAAACCTTTGGGCATCCGCAGCATGAGCTTACCGCTATAATCAGATTCAGAACTAGGTAAGGGAATTTCATCACCGTATTCATAGGCAGTCTCTATCCATAGCTCACGGGCTTCCTTGATATTAGTAACGGCTTCTTCGATAGTTTCGCCTTGGGTGAGACAGCCGTTTAATTCTTTGATTTCGGCAACATAGCCACCATCAGGATCGGGATAGAAGGTGATGGGATAGATGAGTTTGAGGTAATAGTCTAAAGACTGACGTTGAGAAGTTGATTTATTGGGTTTAGTTATTGTCATCTTTCAAGTCCTCTAAATTGAGCAGTTCTACGATTTTCTGAATATAGGGGCGCTTGACTTTTTGACCGCCTGTTTTGGGAATGGTTAACTGTCTCCCTAGTTCGTCTCGAAAAATGTGATGGCTGCCTTTTGACGGCGCTTCGTGAAATCCTACTAAGCCTTCAAGCAGGGTGCGGACTTCCTCAAATCTGACTTCTGGCGGACTGGCTAAAAATTTTTGTATGAGTTTGCTTAACTTTCCTATGTATTCATAGTATCATAGGTAGTATCAGCTATAAGGGCTTAGTGACGGGCAAAATGGAAAAAGAGCAATTTTTAGCTACGTTTGAAGAACTGCAAAAACCTGCCAATGACAAATTATTAACTTTTGTAAATCTTTTGATCCGTGATGGAAAAACTAAGAAAGAAATAGCAAAAGCTATACGCAAAAGGCAAAGTGTATATAATCCTGAAGATACTACTATCGTATCTCGCAGACTGGAAGCGGTGTGCAATCACTTCGACATAAAATTTGGACGTGGACATTCACATCAGGATAATTTGGTTCATTTATTTCGGCAACATATGCCAGATTTTGTTCACCCCGATATTAGTCCTGATGGAGTTGATAGCGAAACATTAAGCCGCCCTCAATCCCCAACTAATCCCCAAAATATCCCTAATCCCGAACCAATCTCAGAATTAAAAACCCTTGGACGCGATCACCCCTTAATTTTTTCTGGGGGAGAAACTTTTGTTCAGGATATAATTGATCAAATTAACAACAGCTTGGAAATTGGTAGCCGATTACGGGTAGTATGTAGCCCTAGATATAGCGAACCTTTATTTCTGTCTGAAGGGAAATTACCACTTTCTGAAAATGATAAAATTCGTGAACAGGATATTATTAAAAAATTCGATATAAACTACACAAATGATGCTTGTGCTGCGGTTGTAACAAGACCGAACTGGAGCGACTCTCCACTGACAATTCGTTACTGTACCTGTAAGTATGCAGAAATCCTCTCCTTAAGAAACTCAATCCCATATGTCGGAATTATAACTGCAAACGTTCTTCTATTTTGCGAAGAATTAAGGTGTATTGTTGTACATCGACGATCAAAAAAATCACGGGACTATCCTAGTACACTTCACACGTTTGGCGGTGCATTTATCCCCTCTGGAGCTGATCATCAATCTCCTCACCAAGAAGATCGTTTAGGAATTCAGCATACTGGAATTAGAGAAATATCTGAGGAGGCGAAAGCTGGAATTGACATATCAGAATCTGTACCAATTATAGTCACTGATGAATTTGAAATTCAGTCTATAGAAATAACATATTTAGGAGTGAGTGTTACAGCAAGACAAGTTCGGCGTATGCTTGGTAACTGGGAAGGCGATCCAGTTCAAATTGGATTTGATGAACTAGAAGAAAAACTTGCTAACATTAATGAGTGGGTACCAAGTGGTTGGGTTCATATACTCTTGTGGCTTTCCTGTAATACACCAAGTGCAAATAGCCCAATTAAATTTGGAGGTCTGTCAGGCTCAGAGTTAGCTAGTGCCACTGTAAAAAGATGCCTTGCCAAGCCCTCGAAAAAGCCGCCGAACAAATTGCTCATGTAGAAAAGTTTTTAGAATTTATTGAGCAGAGAGAAAATTGATATAATGATTTTCTGAACAAATGGAAGTGCCGAAACAAATCGAGAGAGTTAACAAAGCCTTTGGAGACAATATTCAATGAATGCTTAACTCTCCTAAAAACAAGACATAGGCTAGAATAACAACAAGACAGGAGAAATAGAGCTATGCCGATCGCCCAAATTGAAAACCTTACTCGTTATGTCACCAATTCAGAAGGCAAAACAACCGATGTGCTTGTCCCCTTAGAAATTTGGCAACAGCTAATCCATTCCTTAAACACTGATAATATTAGTGGATTAGCTTGGATTGACGAACAAGAACCCAAAGAGCAAATATTAGCTGACCTACAAGAATCTGTCAGACTTGCCACAGCAGGACAAACCTTCCCAGTATCACAACTTTGGGAAGACGCTATTTCCAAGGCTTAGCTGACATTTAATTAATCACCTCTCAAATAGATAGAACTCATAACTTAAAGAAAACAAGATAATGGAAGAGATTAACGACAAAGTAAAAGAATATATCCGACTGTATACCGAAGCGAACTATCCGATCCGAGACATCGCCAAACAATGCAAAACATCAGTCTCCACCGTATACAACGCAATGGTCGCCGCAGGATTTACAGAATTTAGACCGCGCCACTCACGCGCTAGCCATACGAGAATGTCGATGGAGCAGCAGGCGATCGCATTATACCAATCAGGACTAACGAGGTCAGCGATCGTCCAAAAATTAAATGTCGCCGCCAGAACCCTCAACAAAATCCTTGAAAAGCATAATATTCCCATTCGTCGGGGCATCGATCCCGTTACCTCAGCCAATCGCGCTGCACAATACAACAAAGCCTATAACGATTACAACTTAACCCTGCGAGAAACCGCCGAGCTATTTGGCATCTCCCACCCGATCGTATTGCAGGAACTAAAGCGCAATGGCTACCCGATCCGACAAAGTGTAGACTCCAAAAACCGTTTGAAATTAAGACTAAAACATAAATTAGGCGGTATCGCAGGATTAGCAGTACCCAAACTGACCCCAAGGCAAAGAGAGCGCCGCCAGATTTTGCTGCGAATTAGACAAAGGCAAGAAGATAAACTAAAACTAAAACGATTGGAAGGCTATGCCCGCGCCCAAGAATATTGGCAACTAGTCTGCGAGGGAGGGCTAGACTTTGATCAAGTAGGCGAGATGTTTGGAGTCACAGGCAAAACCGTCGAACGGATCATTAAGCGCAATGGTATTGACATCAAAGAACTATCGCGGAAAGAAAAAGCCGAAGCCTTCAAGGAAGACGCTGTAATCGCCAAACAATATTGGGATCTGTACAACCAGCCCATGAGCCTAGAAAATGTAGGCAAAATGTTTGGTTTAAGCGATTCCACGATTAGGCTAGTGCTGCTCAAGCATGGCTACGAAATTCGTAAACGCGGACGATTATTCAACACTGCGCCCACCATCAGGAAACCTAAAAGCCCTAAAACGTCCAAGGTGGTAGTAGTATCAGAGGAAAGCGTCGTTGCAACTTCAAACGCTTTAGACTTTTTGGCACCGAATACGCCTAATACAATAGTCAAAGAATCTACTTCAAAGATGACTTAAAAAGTAAATATTACGAAGTTTTGAACGTTTTTAGCCCATAAAAGTTAGCTATTATGTTTTTTGAGTCATGTATTGTCGCATCCAAAATCAACGGCGATCCTCATAGACTCTCTGGGTTTCAGCGCCCTACCCATAAGGCGCATAAACCTTTGGTCACATACTTGCCATTGAGAATGATTAAAGCCTCCTTGACAGCAATTCCAAATTCAGAATGTGATTGATAATACAGCAAGTACAAAATACTGACTGACAGAGGGTTCTGTCTGCAATGGCTAGAATTATTGCAACGTTTTGTTAAGTAGGGCTTGCTGAAAAAGTCTACAGAGCGAATTTAAAGGCAATACAGCTTTAAAAATAGTATTTTGTCGCATATTTCCCCAATTTACCCAGCGATTTCCCATGGAAGTGCAAGGGTTTTGAGCCTCTAAAAGCTATAACCTTGCACTTGTTATGGCAAAAAAAGCTTAGAGTCCTTATGTAGCAAGCTTTTGTACTTTTTCAGTAAGCCCTAAGTAGTAGATCAAATTTATTTCTAAAGTATTGATACTTCGAGGGTATTGGATTTGATCAATCAAGGCTAAAAACTAGAAACAGGTCAGACCTTCTGATGTAAACAATTCAAACCCTCTAATATGCACAATACTGTTTATATATTTGTATTTCGTGTTACCGTTTGAATTTGGAACTGCTGCCTCCTTGAGGTTTTGCTGATCCTGAAGGCAGGTTTTCAAAATATCGCGATTCCAGTCCACGAGATTCATGGCAAGTTTGCCGTTGTCACTTGCCACCCACGCCAAATCCCTAGCGGATTGGGCATTTAGATTGGGTGTAGGTAAAAACAGTTTGGCGATCGCCAAGCCCGAAACTAGACCCGCCGCTAAGCCAATCATCAACATCCCTGCACAGAAACCAATGAAGGGCAAGCTAATCGCCCGCCAATAACCTTGAGATTCCTGATGCTGTTTGTTTTTGATGATATTTGCGATCGCCTGACTAATCGCCCTAATCGCCACTTCCTGTTCCTTAACCGCAGTCTCGCGCAGGGTTGCTAGAAAGTCACGGAACTTTTGGATATTAAAATGGAAGTTTTAATTTAAACATACTGAGAGAATATCCAAAAAATAGAATGAAATGGAATTAGCAATTTTTTGTATTGATAGAGATAGATAGATAAATGGAAGTTCAATAATCTATCATCAGTTTCGTCTCATTTAATTTTGTAGTATTTCTTCAACCGATCAGCGTATATTCTAGGAAAGAGTTTTAGGGAATTAATTTGGACAACTACAACCAACTGGTTACTGAAATTGATGCGATTAACCAAGTTTGTCACGCTATGCAAGATCTATTAACCAAAGAATTGCCAATTACAACATCTTTACGAGATATTAAGGGACGCTTGCAGTTAAGGTTGCTGCGTAAATTTTCAGATCGCGTTTATCTTGCTCCAGATCCAACTCATCCGTAAGAAGAATTACTCTATAGCGTTAAATTACGGATTCCAGTAACTATTAATGTTGAGGGCAATGCTAAAAAAATTTGGCTAGAAAAAGGCTTGATAACAGCAGCAGAATTACGAAATTGGCTCAATATTACTTAAAAAAGTTGAATTTATGGATTCAAGTAAATGCTAGAATTCTAATGAAAATTACGGAGATCTTTCGATGCAGTGCGATCATCTTGCCAATATTGAACTGATTAACAATGACATTCTCAATAAAAATATACGCTATTACCTTGGTAATTTCTCGAAGGCGGTAATGAAAGAGTTGACGGAGCGATCGCCTTATCGGTTGGAGGAGGTGCTGGTGGATCGGTTGGCGGCAAAGTTTTGGATAGGGTAGTTTTAAATAAAGATTCGATCCCTATAAAAATTAAACTACCCTATTTTAGTCTGAGAGCTATTCTTTGGCTTTATAATGTCTAAGCAATAGTAAAATTACTCGGACAAGCCCTGCAAGAGAGTTGAAAAGCATAGCCAGTAGAATCGCAATAGCTAAGATGATCGCAGTAGGAGACTTACCATGCTCAATGATGGAATTAGAATCAATAGGAGAGATTGATGGGACTACCTGTTTGGTCGCTACTTGTGTTTGAAACTGCATTGTTCTTTTTTAACTCAATGTGCTTATTGTCAAATAGGCTTTAGACTGCGAAGGGTCAGATCAAGAACATCCCTTAATGAACCGAAAATAAACCGAATTCAAAAAACCACAAAAAATCTTATGAGAAAAACTGTTAGGGCTTCAGAAGAGGGATTAAAAAAAATTGACATAGCAATGAACAAAAAAGGATGGTGTAAAACTCAAGCAGCTTGGGTTGATCTTGCTGAAACATCAGAATCAACATTAAAGAGATTCTGGGTGCGTGACAGTATTACAAAAAAACTGTTTGAAAAAATTTGTAATGTGGTGGGTATTGAAGATTGGGAAACAGTTGCTGATCTCACTGAGATAGAAGATATAGATATAACACCTCATCAATGGATAGGTCGAGAAGAAGATTTAGAGTCTATTAAAAGTTTGATTAAAAAAGGAAAGAAAGTGATTGCAGTTTATGGTCAAGGTGGTATAGGAAAGACAACTTTGGCGGACAATCTATTTGATATTTATGGATTTACAAAACGTACTATTTTAGAATTGCGTGTTGCCACAAAAAAAGAGGATGTTGAGCCTATAGAGAACATATTAGATGCTTGGTTACAGGGGACTTTCAAGCAAAAGCCTGGACGTAATCTAATGGCAAAATTAGATCAAATTAAAAACAATTTACAAAATAAAAGATTTGGCATTTTAATTGATAATCTTGAAACTACTTTAGATAAAAATGGAAGATTTTACAGCAATCATAGAGGTTTTATAGAGCTTTTTCGGGTTTTAGATAGTCAATCCGTTCAATCAATAACAATCGTTACCAGCAGAGAAAAAATATGTGAACCTGAAATAAGTCTTGAATCGCATCAACTTGAAGGCTTAAGCTATTCATCTTGGGAAAAATTCTTTCGTATACATGAAATCCACATAAACGAAGCAGTTCTAAAGAAGATTCACGAAGCTTATGGCGGCAATGCCAAAGCTATGGGTATTATTAGCGGTGATGTTTGCCGTGATTTTGATAAAGATTTAAGTTCGTATTGGGAAGAAAACAGCAAAGAATTTCTGTATGGAGAATTAAAAAATCTAGTTTCCGATCAGTTTGAAAGATTACAAATAGAAGATTGTCAAGCATACTCTTTACTCTGTAGGTTAGGAATATATCGATATCAAAACATCTCTACAATCGATAGGGACAGTATTTTAAGTCTACTATGGGATGCGCCAAAAGACAGTCAAGTTAAAGCAATCATCTCTTTGCGGAATCGCTATCTTTTAGAGTTTAGAAAAGGGGAATATTGGCTACATCCTGTTTTTCAAGAAGAGTCTATTAGTAGATTAAATTCGGAAATTGAGCAAGAAAAATCTCATCAAAAAGCAGCAGAATTTTACTTTAACTCAATTGATGATAGTGAGGATTTTGAACAGATTAAACTTGCTTTTGAAGCCTTTTATCATTTTTATAAGGCTAAGTCTTTTGATTATTGTAGTAAGACCTTATTATATAAAATATTGGGTGCAGAAGAAACAAATCTTGAAAATTTAAGATACTCAATTAATATTTGGAAGTATACCTCGCGCATTCTTGAAATTGGAGAATCTATTCTCAATAAGTTACAAGATAAGGAAAAGATGCTCAGTCTTATTCCTGTTGGTATATGTTATTCTGACCTTGGGAAAAATGATAAAGCCTTAAAAATTAGTCAAGAAATTATAGATATTGCTAATAGATTAAATAGAGCGGATGAAGAGATAATATTTGCTAAAACTGCTGCTTATTCTATCGCAGGTAGAGCTAATAGACTCATTGGCAAATTTCAAGATTCTTTAAATTCTTGTGAACTAGCTACTAGAACTGCTAGACGTTCTAAATCTCATCAAACAAAAGCTTTAGCATTGTATGAACTCGGAAGGGCTTATGTAGACATAAAAAAACCTGGTCGAGCATTAAACTGTTTTGTAGTGGCTGCTTTTCAATCGGTTGGGATGAAAGTTGCTGGAGAAATTTATGCTTTTGTAGGGTTGCTTAATGTGCCAATTCAAGAGATTGTTTCAAAAACAGAGGAATTGCTCAGAAAATATGAACCTGATGAAACAGATAGTAACAATATAAAAAAATTTAGAATAATTTACAGCATTGCCCAATGTTTTAATCTAATGCCCATAGATCAATTGGCTAAGTTCTTTTCCCAAAAAGCATTAGCTATTGCGGAGACAGTCGATAGAAGTAGTACAACTTGGGCATATTTAGAATTAGCTATCTATTATGATCGGATAAAAGACACAAAGAATAGCGAAGCCTTTTATCGTAAAGCAGAAGAAAATTTAGTTGATGAAGACGAAACATTTGTAATAGTCACAGTTCTAGAAAAAATAGCTTCTTGGCATTATCGACAAGCTAGATTTACTCAGGCAATTGACACATACAGAGATTTAGAGACAAGCCTTAGTAAGACTGATTTCCGATATCTTAAAGCTTATGCATATTATGGTCTTAGCATGACTTACTACAAGCAAGAAAGATTATTATTAGCTCGTCAAAACTGTGATAAAGCCCTAGTTATTGCTAATGAATTGAGCTTACCCCTATTAAGCGAATGTCAAGCTTTGATAGACAAGTTGCAGTGAGCAGCCATCAACTCTTTACAGGACACATCGGCTGCGGCAAATCCACCGAACTCGGCAAACTCAAATATGAACTCGAATGACAAGGCTTTCACTTTGTCTATCTCGTCTATATCCTCCCCCCCTCGTCCTCAACTTCTACAACTCGATCTGCCAATTTAGCTAAACGTTTCGCGAGATAAGTATATCTATGCCGATCGCTAACTTGTTTTACCGCCATCCCGATCGCCTTAGACTCCCCGACAAT
>JANMFC010000533.1:0-2622 GCA_031377675.1 Pseudanabaena sp. OTE_70b_metabat_355
AGAAAATTCTTGTGAAGGGATTAGGAAATAGGAAAGGAAACTTTATTGAGATTTTGTGGCTGGGAAAATTTCTGTAATTTTATCTATATAGCCTCTTCCCTCACAAAAAGAACAATTTTCTTCTCTCTGAATTTCACCCGAACAGTCTCTAATCGAAATATAGCCTTTACCTTCGCAATAATGGCAAGGTTTTGATTTAGAAATATGCAGATCCTGATTAATCATCCTTAGATTTGGATTCATTATCAACACTAATTGTACTAGCTGAACTATTAGACGATCTTTTACGTTTTGGTTTAGCAGGATTTCGCGCCCATTCGGTCTGATGCCAGATATAAAATAAGGCTAAAGTATAAACCGAGGCTTCAACATACCATTTGCCCATCTTTCCAAATAGGTATTGATGCTGCTTAATTTTTTCTAACCGAAGATTATCTTGAGTGTCATTTTGAGCTACTTGATCATCGGAAATCAACTGGTTTCTTACATCAATGACATTTGATTCATCCAAGCGAATATTGGGAGACCTGAATGGGACTAAATCACTACTTTTTAGCAAACTAACATCACTGCCATTATTTAGGCTTGCTAGTATGGGTTGAGATGTTGTTTGTGAAAAGCTCAATTCAGTAGTTGGGGGTGGAACCTCAATAATTTTTTTAGACGCATTAGCTGCTACTAACAACATTGATAAATATCCAACGGACAACATCAATGTCATGCGAGATAAATTTTGGAGAATAAAAAATCTAATTACTTCTTTGCTCGAACGTAAATTTGTCCATCTCGATTCGCCATAAAAAATGAATGATATCCCAATGATTAGCATCGGGGAAACATCAACCAATCGACCTAGCGTTGTGATTTCCCATACAGGATCTTGACGGAATTTTGAAGTTAGTGCAACATGTAAAATATTTACAAGTCCGATCAGTAGTAGCGCATAACCAGATGAAACAAGCAAGTTATTGGCAGAGACCTCGTTTGAACTTGGATTAGAACTACTCATTTATTTGTTTTAAGAATTTATTTTAAGATTTATTTGAAAATCAAAATTTTAGAATCTAAAAAATTATAAATCAATTGACAGTAATTTTCAGTCATAACCCAGAAATTCAGGGTAACGCGATCAACCTTCAGGCTTTAAAATTGTCTAGACCTCACAACCCATTTATCGGCTACAACGCGCTAAAATGCGAAAGATTTCGTGACAAAATTAGTAGCCGTTGGAAATATACAACATGCCACAATCAACCACTGCTAAACCAAATGCAACTGCCACAGGGATTGTCCCTGATGTAGAGCTTCAGAAAGTATTCAAAATGTTTGGGGCAAATACGGTTGTCCAAGGTGTTGATCTGCAAGTCCAAAGGGGCGAGCTTTTTAGTATTCTGGGACCGTCAGGTTGTGGTAAAACGACGCTACTGCGGTTGATCGCGGGATTTGAGGAGCCGTCAGCAGGTGAAGTGCTGATTCAAGGACAGCCGATGACCTATATCCCCGCCTATCAGCGTCCAGTTAATACCGTGTTCCAAAGCTATGCCCTATTTGGTCACATGACCATATTTAATAATGTGGCTTTTGGGCTGTCCGTCAAAGGTGTCGCTAAACCAGAAATTCAGCAAAGGGTGACAGAGGCGCTCAAACAGGTACGTCTCGATCATTTAAGCGATCGCTATCCGACTCAAATATCAGGTGGTCAACAACAGCGTGTCGCCCTCGCCCGCGCTTTGGTCAATCGTCCCAAAGTAATTTTGTTAGATGAGCCATTAGCCGCGCTTGATTTGAAACTCCGCAAGGAACTGCAAGTAGAGCTATCAAATTTGCAGTACGAGCTAGGCATTTCTTTTATTATGGTTACCCATGATCAAGGGGAAGCGCTGGCGATATCTTCTCGAATTGCGGTGATGAACCAAGGGCGAGTCGAGCAGATTGGCACACCTGCGGAGGTTTACGATCGCCCCGCTTCGGCTTTTGTGGCTGATTTTGTGGGCGAGACAAATTTATTTGAATGTCGAGTGATCGAGCAGGATGGTGCTTTTGTGGAATTGCGATCATCAACTGGTTTGGCGATCGTGGCGGCTAAGCCTCAAAACTGGCAGCCAATTCCTGAAGCGGTCGTGAGTGTGCGCCCTGAAAAAATCAAGCTCTCGACTGAGTATCCTAATCAACCCTACAATACCTATCGCGGCGTTCTAAACAATGTGCTTTATTTAGGTGATCATTCCCAGTTTGTGGTCGATTTACACGCCAGTGAAAATGTGCCACCTGTGCGGGTGATGCTAGTGCGCTCTAATCATCAAGGCGACAAAACTCCGCCCTTTGATAGTCAGGTCTATGTTTCGTGGATGCCTGAAGATTGTGTGGCTCTTCCAAAAACTGCAATTGCTACCGCATAATTTGCGGCGCTTCGCGCCGCAAATTATGCATAAATTATAGAAAAGAAAAATCTATGAGTATCTCTCGGCGTAAATTTCTCAGACAAACAGCCTATGCGACATCGGCGATCGCAGGAGTCTCCACTCTTGCCGCCTGTGGTCTTTTTGATAAAAATCCGCAGGAAACTGAAGCTGGAAAAGAAGACGTAGCCCGTCCTGTCACACAGGATAAACAAACTCTGTA
>JANMFC010000019.1:0-12781 GCA_031377675.1 Pseudanabaena sp. OTE_70b_metabat_355
CTCAGCCAGCGTATATCGTTGGCTGAGCGAAGCCGAAGCCATATTTTTCTCATAAATGATTTAGACTGCTATATCATTAGTAATTAACGATCCCCCTCAATCCCCCTTAAAAAGGGGGAAGAAGAAAATTCAAAATTATGCCAATTCCATTACCCACGCTTCCCACCGACTCTGAAGGACTTTTGAAACTCTTACGCCATAAGGAAGGAACTTGGGTGCAGTGGGGATTGGCTTGCCAAATGCTTCAAAAAATGGGTGAGAACTCCCTTGCCATTTTTGAGAATACGGGTTTTGAACCAATTCAACAGAATCAGATTGTAGTTGCGTCACAGGTTTACGCGAGTCTGCAAGCAGGTAAGGCTGCCGATATTGTCTTAGCGCATTATGAGCAGAAGGGTAGTGATATTCTCAATGAGTTGCGCGTACTCAATCAATCGGAACGAGTTGCGATGGCAACTTTTTCACTGGAAAAAAATCTTGATGTAATGGAAGCGAAGGATGTCGTTAAGGCAATTAAAGAAGCTTCCAATATGGCGAATTTACCTGACGGTTTCACCCGTCACCCAGGGGACGCGGTAGTATTGCAAATCCTTAAGGCTACACAGGGCAAGATCGATCCGCAGGAACGCACCAGATTAATTGCGCGGGGGTTGCGTTTTGCCCATAGTGAGAAAGCGCGTGGGGCGATCGAGCGATTGCTGATGGATATGGCTTCTCCCGCCAAAAAGAAAGCGCCCAATCTTCCCAACTTCCGTTATGACGGTGAAGATAGTATTCCGCGTATTTTGCCAGTGGCAGGAACTTTACCTCTGTCGATCGCCCAATTCCAATCAATTCCCCAAGTCTCAACGATCGCTCCGTTTGGAATCGTGCATTCTACTACTGAAGCGACATGGGCAACTCTGCCAGGGTGGTTTGTGGTGCATGAAGCTGCGGATGGCGTGATTGTTGCTTGTAATACCAGTACTTTGCAAGCGGTGATCAATCAAGAAGTTCTCAGTGCTGTCCGCGATCGCGCTGAGGATATTTTAGTACTAGTCGATCGCGCTCAACGGGATTGGGATGAAAGTAGTTATTTTGCGATCGCTGGTGAAGATGGCAATCTGAAGTTTGCATGGTTTGAGTCAACACCAGAGGTAGAAATTTTAGGGAAGGTTACTTTAACCCTGCGACCTAAACGTTTCTTTGATGAAGCTGCCTCTCAAGATCGTTGGCAATTTGAGGAATAAAACTGACTCTTAAAGAAAATTGGAATTACGCAAAATCGAAATTGCCCTCATCCCCCAGCCCCTTCTCCCAGAACGGGAGAAGGGGAGTAAGAGATTTTTCTGGTTCCCCTATCCCTTTTTGGGAGCTACCGTATACACACAAGTCTCACAACCTAGCTAAGTTCACATTTAATCGCCCCCTAGCCCCCAATTCTGGGGGAACAAGAAAATAAAATTCTTTCAAAGTCCCCCAGAATTGGGGGATTTAGGGGGCTTAGATCCACTGAAACGTAGACAGCTAGACCTCTGGTTCCCCTCTCCCTTTTTGGGAGCTACGGTGTACACACAAGTCGCAAAACCTAGTCAAGTCAACAATTAATCGCCCCCTAGCCCCCAATTCTGGGGGAACAAGAAAATAAAATTCTTTCAAAGTCCCCCAGAATTGGGGGATTTAGGGGGCTTAGATACCCTGAAACGACGACAGAGCGACTTGTGTGTACACGGTAGCTTACGAAAGGGGGGAGAAGAAAATTTAATTTATTCTCCCCCTTTTCAAGCTACGGTGTACACACAAGCGAGAACCAAGAACTAAAGTTCTTGGCTAAAAGCTAAAGTCAGTTAAAACTGACTAATTCATGATTTGCAACCCGTTTCAACGGGTTTTAGCTTTCAGCCCGCAATTTATTGCAGGGTATTCAGGATGCGATCGCACAATTTAAACTTGTGTGTACACGGCAGCCTTTTCAAGGGGAGGCTGGGGGGGATCGAAACGCTGAAACGTAGACAGTTAGACTTGTGTGTACAGGATAGCCAATTTTGGGATTAGGGTAGTAGCCTAGCATTCCTGCAACTATTTATCGTTGTTGCTAGGTTTTGTATACAGGAATGCTCTGCCCTGAATTTAATGATGTCGCTGGTTAATTCTCGACTGCGGGGGCAGGGTAGAGCGTTTGCGGATTGAGGTTTTGACGTTGAGTTGAGAAGTTGTGGCGCAAATGTTCTACCCCTACGGCACAATTATTTGTTGGTATGGATTTTTATTGTTATTGGTTGGCTCTGGAGATGGCAGTCATGGAGACATTAGTTCTGTTTGTAGGGTTGACTGTGGGGATAGGGTCGCAAACATTTGTCATTGATGGTGGGTTTCGTTTGTGTGTGATCCAAAAAAGTAAGGGCAATTCATGAATTGCCCTTACTTTTTTTGTTTTTTTGTACAGGGGACTTTTGAAAACTGCTATAACGCTTTACTTCAATGTTGCTCTTGAGATGGAGATCGTTGATATAGTGCTTGTTTCTGGTGTTGCACAGCTATTTGTTGGCGTGGCTGGTATACACAATTGTGCATTGAGATCTATTGTGACTCGTGGTGCAACTACAGGAGCCGTGAATGAACTTAATGAATCAATTACGACTTGGCAGTTAGCGTTAGGTATAGGTACGCTAGGTGGGCTACAAGCACCCGAACGTGTGGCACGATATAAAACTTTTGGTCCTACCCATGTTGAGCCTGGTGTATTTGCTATAGAGTATCCAACTAAGCGGAGTACTGCAAGATCTCCAGGTATTGCAGTAGTAGATGGAGTACTAGTTGGGACTACTTTAAATGTATCTTTGGTTATGCTGCTGACAGAATAAGTAGCCTTATTGTTTGTAATACCCACAGTAGAGAGATTTGTCCCCGAAAATCTTACCGTATCACCGACTGATAGCCCATGATTGGTAACTGTGAGAGTTAGGGCTAAGGGGGCTGTAGTTGTTGCAGTACCAGACTCAACTGGGACTGGGATTTCTAAATACAAAAACGATGCTGGCGGTGGTGATGGTGGTGGTGATGGTAGTGGTGGCGTTGTTGGCAAATCCACGCCAATATTTGATACAAAACTGGCTGATTTTATTTCGTCAGCGACAAAATCGGCTGCGCGGCGAAGATTTGCTTGCTGAGTTATTTGTCGATCTGATTTTGTATTCGTACTTATAATGAATACGAGTCCTGTACCTGTCAATCCGACTACTATAGTCAAGATTGCCATAGCAGCAAGAAGCTCGATCAGGGTGAAGCCTCTCTCTCTATGTTGTTTGATTTTTAAGGATTGGACTAACAGTTTTTTGTAGAGAATAATTGAAGGCTTAATTGGTGACATATAGTTATTGCCTTTTTGTACAAGTTACGGATCGATATTACAAGTGGAATTTGTGTATTCCCCCATATTTACAAGACCGAGGGGATAGGAAACTTTGACACATCGCTCATATCCTTGACCATCTGTAGTATTTTGCAATGAAAGAACCATAGTACTGGTTCCCACAACTGGATCGGTAACTCGACCTTTGAAATCAAAACCAATGGCTAGCTTAGTTGCTGGAAGCGTGGGAACTGGCACTATTCGTAATTTCACGCCCGAAGGAGAATTGCCACTAAAACTAACTCCTGAAAACTCATCGGCTCCAGTTCTCCAGCATCCACCACTAGGGGAAGTCAACGTAGTCGCATCAATTGCTGGATTTGTTGCGTTTGCTGGCTGAACTTCTAAGTTACAGGTCTTAGCAAGACGGGTTGCATTTACTTGCGCTTCAGTGAGGGCGGATTTAAGGCGAATGGCGGCATTGCTAACGCGGTTACGATTGAGAACACCCAAAAATGACGGTGCTGCGATCGCGCTCAAAATGCCAATTATGATCATCACAACTAACACTTCAATCAAGGTAAATCCCTTGGAGTTACGGGCATTGATATGCAACATTGGGGATTACCTCTGCTATTAAAGTTGACAAATCCTGATTAGGAGAGACTGCCGTATCTCGAACGTTGTAGACTATTTGGAGTCTGGTAACTGAAGGCGTTGTGGCATTATCTTGCGCCACAGTTACTGTGCGTTTCCGTGTGTATGTTCGTCGTCCGTTAAAATCAGAAATCGCCTGATAACCTACAGTAGATCCCAGAGATTCAGGAGATAAAGATTCGAGAAAAGTTTTAAAAGAGCTGGCAATGGTCTTAGCGCTACAAGACGTTGCATAACCAGTAGTATTCGTAACACTATCAATGATATCGCCAGATCTGGGTAAAACTCTTACAGGTGTATTGACAGGATAACCACCCGATGGGGCTGTAAAATTTATATTTACGTTTACCACTTCTGCGCTAGGGCTATTGCCATAATCGTTGACAACAGTTGTTAACAAATTAGTAGAAGTGTCGGAGCCAATAACGATTCGATCACCTGCTTTGATTTTACTGGTATCAGCTACTTTGATAGAGGTTTTCGCTCCAGTAGTTAACGCTTCAGTAAGAGTGGTCGATGATGAAGTAGAGATTTTAGTCAAATCGGCAGTGACAGACAGAGATGTACTTGCGGTAGTCGAGGCATCCTTCAACGTGTAAGCAGTCGTTTCGATACCAACTTTTAGTGCGTTTGCGTTTAGTGTGGCAGAATTAGATAAAACTTTGGAAAATCTAACAGGAACCGTTAAAGTTAATGGATTAGAGGTACTGGTTGTGGTGGGAGTGTCACTGACCGTGGGCGAACCATATATAGCTGCTTGATAGCGGACTTTTTCTAAGTCTTGCTGAATAATAAGGGTTGCTTCATTTGCTAGCTTTGACTTTAACTTAGTGTTCAGTCCTGCCACCAGAGCCGTCAAGGCTGTGACGATGAAGACTGACAAGATCAGCATCGCCACAATTACCTCAACAAGGGTGAAACCTCGACTTACTTTTTTAGAGTTTCGTGGTTTTGTTTGTGATAGCAACAAAAAAATCAGCTTAATCATCATCATGCTAATTAACCTCACTCTTCTGCCAAGTTTGAGTTCCACCGAAAGTGGGGGGCAAAAAATCAGGAAAGAAAGCTGAGCCAAGATCATCCCAATTAAGACCTTGCTTAAAAACCAGCTTTTTAGAATTAGAACTACAGCCAGGTGGCGATGGTATAGTCTTAACCCAAAGTGCTCCATTTAATCCAGGTTCAGTTGCACCACCAGCTACACCAAAAGAATAATTGGGAGCAAAAATAAATGCATCTAACGAATTTCCCCCATTGAAACAAATTATAGAGCCGACAGGACCAGTGCCAAAAATCCTAAAGTTTGAGTTTTTGAATGATGTGGTGGGAACAAAAGTCGAATCGGCTGGAACCGTTTGCGCCGAAGTTGGCGCAGTATTCGGGGTAAATGAATAAGTACTCCCAGTTAGGGTCAAATTTCCCGATATGCCATTACTAAGGATTCCAAAAACAGAAGGAGCAGTGCTTGTCAAATATGTAGAATAGACTGTAGAATCGCTAATTTTAATAGGAGTTACGACAAAAGAACTGGCTGTAGATATAGTTTGTGTAGCCAGAATACCATCGTTATCCAATGCAACCGAAGGACTGTTCGCACTATTCCTGATTTTAATAGTTTCTGTAGCAGGACAAGTAGTAGGGGTAGGGCAGTTGAACCGAGGGGTTCCTGCTGGTTTGTAGGTTATAGTTGAACCTTTACCTATGTCACCTGACAAATAGATGGTGACTTTATAATTAGGGTTAACAAAAATATTTTCTTTCGTTATACTAGCGTTAACTAGGTAACCGTAACTACTTGTTGGGGAGTCGTATCCTAAACCAGGTATAGGAAGTATCAGAGGACTAGTTGTAGCTAAGCGGGTAGTAATATCAGCCTCCGTACCTAGTTTTGCAGGTATCTTTGGTTGGGGTGTATTAGAATAATAAATTTCACGTTTATTTGGATTACCAGTTGGAAACACAGAAGAATTTGGATCAACTGCTGGAGGTTTTACTGGAAAAGGGGTAGGTCTATAGCTACAAGGCAAAAGTAGATTCCCATCAAAGTTTTGGTTACCAAGATCTTTCAAGTCAAATGTTTCCCCTGGCCATGTACCAGGAATGGGAATATTATCGATTTTACCAGGAGAGACGGGAATCTTAGCCTGCAATACACTTTTTGCGAGGACATTTGAACCTGATAGAACTTGCCCCTCCACCTTCAGAGTCGCTATCCCTGAATCATTATTGGCATTGACTGTAGAAATTGGATAGAAAAAGTTGTTAGCAGGAATGGTGGCAGTACCTGTATAAGTAATAGCAGTAGCAGTAGGCGAACTTACTGGAGTAAATTCATAAACGTTAGGAGTAGCCGTGACTTTAAGGTTTCCAGATATACCAGCAATCTGCCCATAAATTACATATCCAACAGATGATGATGATAATGATAAAGATGAATATGTTGGAATCGTGATTGTGATAGCAGCCGTTGAGTTTGCAGGAATGGAAGATATACCAGTATTGGTTATAGTTCCAGTTTGAATAACACCTTTTGAATTGCTGGGTTGGTAGTCGTAAGCAAGTATGCGATATCTTCTAGTTGAATCTACGGATGAGCCATTATAGAGATTAGCCCAAGCATCAGTGAGAGTGGTGGTATCTTTTTTAAGTAGATTAGTTAGCAAAACGGAACTTCCACCTCCTGCCCCGTCGCAGGAAGTGGAAGTTCCCGCTGATGCCTTTGTCCATGTAGTGACTTTATTTGCAGGATCAATATTAGCAAGGGAAATGCGTGATAATTGAACATAGGCAGCGAATACCGATTGAACTTGAGACATCCCCGCCTCGGCAACTTCAGCAGCCTGTGCCGACTGATCCTGAGCGATCGAATTAATTCGAGAAGATTGCGACCTAACAATCACCGTAACCGACAGCAACAACATCAACAACCCCATCCCAATCACAAGCGGAATCGCAATCCCCCGCTCACTCTGATATCTGCGTCTAGAATAAGAAAAATAAGAATTTAAATAACTCCGTAACCGCCCCAAAAACCTCGACCCGCCCTTCCTTCCAGCGCGTTGACCTCTAGCGCCCCGATCAGAAAAGCCCTTACCTTGAAAAAACCTTTTAAAATTAAACATCTTATTAAAACCTCAAATATATGTATATAAACCTTAAGCATCAACCACAACAGATCACCATCGCCCGATCCAAACCCTCCTTCAAAAGCCTCAACAGCCACCATGTAAATCAGCACCGCCCCCCACGGACTTGAGCCAATTACACATTCTCAACCACACAAAAAAAGATTATAGTCGTAAAAACTCAATTAATTACATATCGTACGTCACATTACAAGCAAATTGGGGCGATGCTAACTAAAGTATACACACCGCAACAAAAAAGTATGTACATCGTTAGTGCCATGAATTATTCGCGCACCAGACGATCCTTCCGTAGGGGCAAAGCATTGCCACGGAAATCTATAAATTTTCAGGTAATTTTGATTTGGCAATGCTTTGCCCAAACCTCGCAACGCAGGGACAAGTTATCGATGAAAGCTTTGAGAGCGCGAATAATTCATGACACTAATCAAACATCAATAAACAGCGATCGGCTCTTAGATTTCGCGTAAATGTTATACTTGATAAGTTCATATTGTATCTATACCAATCACCTATGCCCGTTATTAGTCGGTTTTTGGGAATTGCAATCTATATGTATTGGAACGATCATTTACCCCCTCACTATCATGCAAAATATGGTGAATATGAAATTATTATTGAAATTGAGACTGGCGTGGTAACTGGTTCATTTCCAAAACGTGCATTACGTCATGTTTTAGAATGGCATGATTTACATCAATCCGAGTTGATAGCTAATTGGCAACTTTGCCGTCAGCAAGAAGAACTAAAATCTATTTTTCCTCTAGAGTAAAGTTATGTTTTTACATATTATTTCTGCTCATTACATTGATCAGTACAGGATTAAAATTCAATTCAACAATAATCGTATAGGAACTGTAGATTTATCCACTAGCTTGAAGGGTAAAATTTTTCAACCTTTACAAGATTTGTTATTGTTTCAACAGTTTGAAGTTGATGCTGAACTGGGAACGATTCGTTGGTCAAATGGTGCAGACCTTGCTCCTGAATATCTATATTTTCTTGCGTTTCATGATTTACCTGAGTTGCAAGAACAGTTTCAAAAATGGGAGTATTTACCCGCCAAAGTTGCAGTCAGCGTGTAAATGCGATCGCCCCTAGCCAAACATCGTTAGTGTCATGAATTATTCGCGCATCAGACGATCCTTCTGTAGGGGCCAAGCATTGCCACGGAAATCTATAAATTTTCAGGTAATTTTGATTTGGCAATGCTTTGCCCAAACCTCGCAACGCAGGGACAAGTTATCGATGAAAGCACAAAGGGTTGAGCATTTGCATTTCAAGATGATTGTGGAGAGTATAAAAATAGTCGCGCAAATGCTCAACCCCTACAAGTTTGTGTTTATAAGGCTTTGAGGGCGCGAATAATTCATGACACTAACTTATTTGCTACCACGCAACTGCATTTGCTTAGCTTGGATTGTCTTTCTGAGAGCAGGATCTTGCCTCTGCTGCCGCGTAATTTGATTAAACTCCTTATTCGTAAACCCACGGCGATGAATTTCTTTTTCAGTAAAAATGCGTAACTGACCACACAAATCTTGCAGAAAATCAGGAGGTTGCGGCAGATCACAAACCTTAGTTTGTTGCGACTCCGCCAGATTAGCCACATCAACCCACTTCGGATTGTTCTTTGCCGAACGAAATATCTCCAACCGTTTATTTTCGATCGCATTCACCGCCATAGCATAGCGCATCAACTTCTCATCACCAAACTGAGCGCCAAACTCATCACCAAAGACAGTTTGATTGAGAATATTGTTTAAATTTGTCATTGTAGTAGAGGTTTGCGCGATCGCCGATCCGCGATCGCCATTGATCAAAGGCTCAGCCATCAACGACATTACCAGCCCCAAACTCAAACAACTCGCACTCAATAAACCCTTACTTGTAACTAATTTCATAACTAAGCGCCAAAAACTCTAGAGACGTAAACTTTTATCAACTGACAAACTGATGTTATGTGGAAGTTTCCAAGACCCTCACCCCTAGCCCCTCTCCCAAAAGGGGAGAGGGGAACAAGAAATTATTCTTACTCCCCCTCTCCCTTGATGGGAGAGGGGGCTGGGGGGGTGAGGGTTCCACGTAACATCAGTAGCAAACAACATTGACTTAAACTGGCTGATTTTGTTGCCGCAGGTATGACTGAATGAACGGCTCCAGATCACCATCCATCACATTTTGGATATTTGTCGTCTCCTCACCTGTACGCAAATCCTTCACCAATTGGTAAGGATGAAAAACATAATTGCGGATTTGGTTGCCCCAAGCCGCCTCGACAATATCACCACGAATATCCGCCACCTTCAAAGCCCGTTGCTCTTGAGCAATAATTAACAACTTCGCCTTCAGCAATCGCATCGCATTTTCTTTATTTTGTAACTGCGATCGCTCTTGCGTACAGCGCACCGAGATCCCAGTCGGTAAATGCGTAATCCGCACCGCAGTTTCCACTTTATTCACGTTTTGACCACCTTTACCCCCCGCCCTTGTAGTCGTAATGTCGAGATCCTTAGGATCGATCTCTAGATCGACATCCTCCTCCAGCAACGGCATCACCTCTACCCCCGCAAAGCTAGTTTGACGCTTATCATTAGCATTAAAGGGCGAGATTCTCACAAGGCGATGTGTACCCTTTTCAGGCATCAGATAGCCATAGGCATAGCGCCCATGCACTAACAAAGTCACCGATTTAATGCCCGCTTCTTCACCCTCAGATATTTCCGATATCTCAACTTTGTAGCCTTGGGACTCACAAAAACGGGTATACATTCGCAGCAGCATTTCTGTCCAATCTTGGGAATCAGTACCACCCGCCCCTGCATTAATCGTTAATACCGCATCATATTTATCATAAGTCCCCGACAGCAACTGCTCTAGATCCCAACGATCTAATTCTTGGAGTAGCTGACTCAGACTTTGTTTAGCTTCATTAGCCAAAGATGGATCATCCTCAAGGGCGAGCAATTCGGCGATCGCCTGAAGATTTTCGATAGTTTGCCGCCAACGCCCAAATTTTTCGAGATGAGATTTCAGCGCATCTAGTTCGCGCATCGTTTTTTGAGCTTGGTCACTATCCCCCCAAAATTCAGGTTGAGCAGCCGTTTGCTCTAGATCACTAATTTTAGCGGCGATCGCAGGTACGTCAAAGATATTCCTGAGCATGGCTCAGGCGCTGAGATAAAATTTGAGTCTGACGATTGATTTCGGTAACATCCACGGAAATATTGCTCCTGAAAATTGATATATGTAAGCCCCCCAAATCCCCCAATTCTGGGGGACTTTGAAAGAACTTTATTTTCTTGTTCCCCCAGAATTGGGGGCTAGGGGGCGATTAATTGTTGACGTGGCTAGGTTTTATATTTAATTAAGCCTACTTATTTACAGTAATGTAAAAGAGTATCATATACTTTTCGATGGTAAGCGACAGCTACATTTTTGGTGCGCTGATGAGCGAAATACAAGTTAGTCACACATTATTAATTACTGATGCTAAGGGCAGTCGGAAACTCATACTTGATGGCTTAAAGTATACAATTGGGCGTGATGAGAATAATAATATTCAGCTTTATTCACGATTTGTTTCGAGACATCATGCAGTACTGCTGCGAGTGCCTGGGGAAGGTGGCAAGTACTTATACAAAATTATTGATGGGGACTTAGCAGGAAAGCCGAGTGTGAACGGAGTGATCATTAATCACCACATGAAGATTACCTCTTCTTATGATCTGCGTAATGGCGATGTGATGATTTTTGCACCCAATGTGGAGTTAACGTACCTGATCACGCAAACGGTCATTTAAGTACCTCAATTCAAATAATACTAAAAACCCAAACAGGCTGATTTGCCCGCGAAGCGGGCAAATCAGCTCTTGGTTTGGGTTTTTATTATACTTAGCTACCTATCACAAGCTATCACAATTATAACGAGTAAAACATATCGAAACTATCTACGGAAAAACCCAAGGACTGAAGGCGCATCAACTCAAGCAATTAGATCGACTCTATCGATCGCGACTGCCCCAAGATAGCCTCGCTACTCCCGAACTCGCTCAACGGCTCGCTGTCATCAGCGCTGAGCTAAAGGAATCAATCTGCATTTATATCAATCGCCGTGGACAAGTGATCCGCGTGGCGATCGGTACACCCAATCAAACCAAGATTCCGCCCTTAGAATTACCGCGCTACGGTAGCGATCGCCTGAGTGGATTGCGTTGTATTTGCGCGGCTCCCGAAGCTGGATTTCCCAGTGATATCGACTTAACGGCGATGTTAATGCAACGTCTGGACGCGCTCGTGGTTTTGTCGATCAATCTCAAAGGTCATGCCGAACATGGATATTTAGCCCATTTATTACCCGCCTCCGATACAGAACTTCCAGAAAAGCAGCAAGTTTGGCGCGTCTCAAAGCCGATGTCTGTGGAATCGATTTCTAAACAAGATTTTTTAGAATTAGTTGAAGGTTTAGAAGAAGAATTTAGCCGTAATTTTGCTGGTCGCGCCACCGATGACAACCAAGATCGGGTGGTGCTAGTGGGATTAATGCATCAAAAAGAAAAATCCGACTCCATGCCCTTTGCCATGTTTGAATTAGGGCAGTTAGTGGAAAGCGCTGGCGGTAAAGTCTTAGATGCGCTCTGGCAAAAACGCGATCGCCCCCATCCGCAAACCGTTCTCGGTGAGGGTAAAGTCTTAGAATTGGCGATCGCTGCTCAAACCAAAGGCGCAAATTTGGTCGTATTTGATCGGGAATTAACTGCTTCCCAAACCCGCAATATTGAGAGAATGATCGGCTTACGAGTCAGCGATCGCACTGAAGTAATTCTGGATATTTTTGCCCAACGCGCCCAGTCATCAGAAGGGAAGTTACAAGTGGAACTGGCGCAATTGGAATATCGTTTGCCACGCCTAGCAGGTCACGGACAAGCGCTCTCAAGGCTAGGCGGTGGCATCGGCACTCGCGGTCCTGGGGAAACCAAATTGGAAAGCGATCGCCGTGTGATCCAAAAGCGGATTACCTTCCTTCAGCAGCAAGTAAACCATCTCCAAGCCCAGCGATCGCGCATTCGTCAAAAACGCATCGATCAAGAAGTTCCCACGGTGGCGATCGTGGGTTATACCAACGCAGGTAAATCGACCTTGCTGAATGCGATGACCAAAGCCGATGTCTATGCTGCGGACAAGCTATTTGCTACCCTCGATCCGACCACGCGCCGCCTCAGTCTCACGGGTGAAGAAGACAAAATTCATACGGTTCTACTTACCGATACCGTCGGATTCATTCATGAACTTCCAAAATCTCTGGTGGATGCTTTTCGGGCTACTCTTGAAGAAGTCTCGGAAGCGGATGTATTAGTCCATCTTGTCGATGCTTCCCACGCATCATGGGAATCTCAATTAAAATCGGTGGATAAAATCCTCAAAGATATGCCGATCGCTGTTGGTCCGATTTTGTTGGTTTTCAATAAAATTGATGCAGTTGCCGAACCTAATCTCATCTTGGAGCAGTATCCCGATGCGATCGCCATTTCTGCTCTAAAGCGTCAGGGTTTTGAGCAGATGAGTAAGTCATTGCTAAAGCTAATTGAATATGCGATCGGTGAATTAAATTAAAACCCAAAATTATTAAGGCGGGCGAAGCCCGCCT
>JANMFC010000023.1:0-7078 GCA_031377675.1 Pseudanabaena sp. OTE_70b_metabat_355
ATTTTTCCTTGGCATACTTGACCATAATAGCAACAGCTATGCCTTGCTGAATATCAAACACATTTTTATCTGGTGAACCATCGGGCGCGACCTCCTTTTTCTTGCTATTACCATGCAAATCCATAATGTAAATTTCATCAAAGGTTTTATCTAGACTTTGGCGCATCCCTCGAAATGTGGGATTATCCAAATAGCCATGATTGGTGATAAAAGCCAGAATTCCCGAACCAGTGCGATCGATCCGCCATTGCCCAAATCTGATGAACTTCACATAGTCATCCTGTAAACCTTTAGGATTTCGCTCATCCAATGGCAACCCATCAACTTGATAATAGTCGCGCACCAATCCACTAATCCAATCCCCCGTATTTGTCGATTGATAGGAATAGGGAGGATTACCCACAATCACCATCACAGGCGTATCTCGCTTAATGACTGAAGCCTCATTTGCTTCTTGGGCAACAAATTGACCAAAAAGAATTTCTGACTTCTTCAAAGCCTCATCTAAAGTATTTGTGAGATAAATTCCCAAACGCTGTTTCCCTTTAAACTTATAGCCAAGTTCTTGAAGTTGTAAACCGAGTTTCAAATGCGCGATCGCATAGGGAGCCATCAACAACTCAAAACCAAACAAGCGATCCAATAAATTTTCGCTGACATAGCTATCCCACTGATTCGCCATCCCCATCTCTTCCAAATTGCGATAAATCTGCTTCACCACCTCATACAAAAAAGTCCCCGTCCCAGTCGCAGGATCGAGAATCTGCACTCTCGGCTTATTAGTCACAGGATCTCGCGTATTATCCGCCAGCCCCAAAGGTAAATCGAACTTCTCCTTGAGAATGGCATCAAGCGATCGCACTATAAACGAAACTACTGGCTCAGGCGTGTAATAAACACCACGACTCTTTCGCAAGGCGGCATTGTAAGCAGCTAGAAATGTCTCATAGAAATGGACGACGGGATCTTCCTGACGAGTGCGCCGCCCAAAATCCTCAAGAATGCTACCCATATCCACTTGAGAAAGCAGCAGCACTAGATCATCGATCGCCCAATCAATTTTACTAACCGCATCCGTCTCCACAATCGTATTAAACAACCGCTTCAGAAATGGATTAGTCGCAGGAATATAAGTCCCAGCCGTGCGTCTTGTAAACGTCTCACCACCTGAATTTTGAGCATGACCCACCCGCGCCGCAAATAGTCCATAAGATATCGTCTGAGCATACATATCCGCAAAATCAGGATCGCTCAAATCAGGAAGCAACACCTCACTAAAGCCCTGTTTCAGTTGATGTAACTCACCCTTTTTATCTTCTTCTTCAAGAGCCGTTGTCGTTGCTAACCTAATCGCCTTGGTCAATCGTGCCATCTGTCGCGCTAAATCTTCAGGCTTACTGATTATCTCGCCCGAATAATTGAGAAATTGATCAAGTAAAGCTGCAACTTTATCAGCATTTTTAATTTGAAGTTTGCCATCCCCAACATTTGTTAAAAGATCTGCAAGAACCTCAGTTTGTCTACATTTCCCCTCAATATACCAGCGAAATTCTAAATAATTGGTTAGTACCAAGTTGGGAAAAGCTTCTAAGTAGCGTTGCAACTGTTCAGTTTTCTCAATCTGCTTTAAATCGAGTCCAACATCTTTCGCCTCAATATAGCCAACCAACAATTCCCGCCGTTTTACCGTAAAATCAGGAATCCCAGCTTTATTGCCTTTTTCTTCGATTACCGCATCAATCCCATACAAAGGATCGTCAATCAAATTTTTTAAAGCAGGATAATGACTACGCTCACTGCGCTTTTGCAGATTCTTCTGAATCGATTTGAGATAGGTATCAAAAGGCAATGTCATTAGTTCAGATCCTCAATTAATTTCTGCACATCTAAATTTTGAAAATCACCTGCTTTTAGCTTAGCGATCGCCTCTTCTAACCACAAATTAAGATCGCGATCGCACAGCGTTATTTTTTGCTCAATAGTCCGTGTCATAGGTTTTAGTTAGGAGCCATTTAGACAACATCAACCAAATCTATCTTAATTCTTTTCCCCACTGCTCTAGCCGCTTTATCTAAAGTTCGTAAAGTCACAGAATCATATTCAGGATCGAGTAAGCGATTTAGTGCTGCGCGGCTAGTTTGCATAGATTTAGCCATCTTAGATTTAGTTAAGCCACGTTCCTTCATTGCTTGCTCAACTTGCCAAGCCAAAACACGCTTCAGTGCAACTTCTGTTACTTCATTTAAAATCCCTTCCTGTTCTAGAAAGTCATCAAAAGCCGAACCTAAATGACAATTATCAGACATGGTTAACTCCTAGCTTTATTTTTAAACTCAATTTGTCGCTTGTTGGCTAAATTCAAATCTTCTTTAGGTGTTTTTTGCGTTTTCTTAGTAAACCCGTGCAGAAGAATCATTTGTTCTCCTTCCACACAAAATAAGACTCTAGTAATAGTATTTTCAAGATTAGTACGTACTTCATACAATCCCTTACCCATAGGGCGACAGGTAGGCATTCCGATTGGAAATCCAAACTCAATTGTTTTAATATCTTCTCCTATTTTTTGTCTACCTTCTTTCGATAAAGTCATTAGCCAATCTCTAACAGGTTCTTTGCCAGATTCAGTTTTAAAAAAGCTTGCTTTAATTCTCTTAATATTGGTCATAGGAAAACAGAGCGAAAGCTTTCAAAAGTTGGAAGCTAAGTGATAAATAAACGAGTATTTGATCTTGATTCTACTATCGTATCATTTCTGGTACATTAGCTCATAAAATTATAAAGAGCTATACGCTTTTTTATCGTAGATTATCGCCTCTTCTAACCACAAATTAAGATCGCGATCGTACAGCGTTATTTTTTTCTCAATAGTTAGTGTCATAGGTTTAGACGATGCGATACAGCATTTATAAAGTATATCTCAAAAAGACAAGGGGCTTCAGCCCCTTGCCCGAATCTAATTACTCAATCCCATCAAGCGGCGCAAAGCCTTGACGCTGAGTGTTTTCAGTGATAGACCTTGGTTCTAAGAACTGCAATAGATAATCGCGTCCGCCAGCTTTGGAACCGATACCACTTAGCTTGAAACCGCCGAAGGGCTGGCGATCTACCAATGCGCCTGTGATGCCGCGATTGATGTAGAGATTGCCCACTTCAAACTCGCGATAGGCGCGTTCGATATGGGAAGGAGTGCGCGAATATAAGCCGCCCGTGAGTGCGAAGTCAGTGCCATTCGCGATCGCCATTGCCTCATCAAAACTATTCGCTTTAATCACTGCCAATACAGGACCAAAGATTTCCTCTTGGGCGATCGCACTGTCAGGATCGACATCACCAAAAATAGTCGGACTGACATAGAAGCCATGATTGGGAACTTCTCCTTCATAGGCTAATTTTGCGGTTTCCTTACCTTTAGCGATGTAGTTCTGGATATTACGTTGAGCAGCAGCGTCAATCACTGCGCTGAGTTTGGTGTCGGGAAGGTGAGCTTCACCGACAATTAGAGAACGGGTGGCTTCTACTAGACGCTCCATGAAATTGTCGTAGACAGGAGCCAGCACGATCGCTCTTGAACAAGCGGAACATTTTTGACCAGCGAAACCAAAGCTAGAGTTCATTACACCCACTACAGCTTGATCGAGGTCGGCGCTTTCATCGATGATGATGCCATTTTTGCCACCCATTTCGGCGATGACGCGCTTCATGTGTTTTTGTTTGGGACGCAAAATTGAGGCTTCGGTGACGATTTGACAGCCAACTTGTTGGGAACCTGTGAAGGCGATTAGATGCACATCGGGATGTTTGACTAGATGGGAACCCACGGTCGAACCTTTGGCGGGAAGATAGGTAAATACGCCTGTGGGTAAACCTGCCGCTTGGAGAACTTCAGCAATTTTTGCGCCAATTACGGAAGACTGTTCCGCAGGTTTGAGGATCACCGTGTTACCTGCGGCGATTGCGGCGACACTCATTCCCAAGGCGATCGCAAAGGGAAAGTTCCAAGGTGAAATCACGACGACCACGCCGCGAGGTTGATAGATGTAAGTATTATCTTCCCCAGGGAGATTGCGTTGTTCGCCGCTTTCGAGACGTTCCATTTCTTTAGCATAGTAGCGACAAAAATCGATCGCTTCAGAAACTTCGCCATCACCTTCGCGGATCGGTTTAGCAACTTCATAACAAATCCACGCAATCAGTTCTTCGCGCTTCTCTTCCATGATGTCGGCAGCTTTACGGAGCATATCACCCCGTTCTTTCGCGCTGAGTTTCTTCCATGTGGTAAAGGCAGATTTTGCAGATTTAACCGCTTCTTCGGCTTGATCGATACTGGCTAGACCGATCTTACCGACTACTTGCGATGAATTTGCAGGATTGACGGATTCGACATAGTTCTCCGTTTGAACAGGCTGACCGTTGATAATTGGTAAATAGGTTTTGCCGAGTTGATTGCGAACCTTTTCTAAGGCAGTTTGGGCGGCTTCACGTTTTTGATCAATAGCATAATCGCGATCGCTAGAGTTCGTAAAACCATCAAAGACATTTTGAACAGGTGCGCCGTTGTGATTGAGATCGCGATCGGTTTTGACTGGCGCAGTAATCAATTTACCGATGTCGCTACTTTCGCCGCTAATTCTCAAAAAGGAACTATTGGCAGTATTCTCTAGCAAACGGCGAATCAAGTAGGACATCCCGGGGATGAGATCGCCAAACGGGCAGTACACGCGCACTCGATAACCCATATCGGCGATCGCCTTGGCAAACTTATCACCCATGCCATAGAGACATTGGGCTTCAAAGGCGCGGCTAGGGATATTTAGAGTTTGGACGATCGCGATCGCCTTGGCTAAAGATCTCGCATTATGGCTACCGATCGCCGCATAGAGATATTGATGATTTTCCAAGAGAATCTGAATCAGGCGCTCATAGTTGGCATCGGTGGAAACTTTGTCAGAGAATACAGGAATTGCCCAACCCTGTTGATAAGAACGAATCGTCTCGCGATCCCAATATGCTCCTTTGACAAGGCGCACGGTGACAGGCTTACCGCGCTGTTTAGCCCATTCGACTAGTTCTAATAAATCCTGCTCACTATCACGGAGATAGCCTTGGATCGTGATACCGACATCAGTGCGATCGCGAAATTCTGGTTCTGTCAGAACTTGTTTGAGAATTTGTAATGTTAGTGATTTGAATTCATACTGCTCCATATCAAAATGAATGCCACAGCCTAAAGCTTGGGCTTTACGCAATAGAATTCTGGCTGGTTCGCTGACTTTTTCTGTGGTCTTAACAGGATCAAGGGGATCGAATTGGGAATAGAAAGCGCTCAGCTTTACGGAAACTTGAACCCGTTTTAGTTGTTCACTGTCGGCTTTATCAATTTGATCAATCAAGCCCCAGTTTTTTGCCTTAGTAGACAAATCTTCCATCATGCCGATATAGCGATTGAGATAGCCTTCAGCTTCTACTTCACTAATTACGGCTTCACCCAGCAAATCCATCGTAAAGCCAAAGCGATCGCGCCGTAGTTTTTCAATGGATTTAGTGGCTTCATTCAAGTTCTCACCGCAAATATAGCGTTTTGCTAGAGTCCCCACGGAGGTCGAGAGCGCGGTAGCCGCCGCCGTTGCGGTTAGAGAATTAGGATTGTCGGTACTAAAATTGAGCAATCCCCGCAATGCTGGCACATCTACGGCCTTACTAGCGAGATATTCGTGCATGTGGCTGGCAATCTCGGCTTTGCTTTGTAATGCTGGCAAGCAGTCAATCAAACGAAACAACTGCACCCGCAAACCTTCATTTTCCATCGTCCAAGCCATCAGCTTGTCATCAAGGCGCAAATCGTCTTTTAGTTGCGACAGTTTTGCCCAAAGCGAACTTTTATCATTGCCGCTTAAAATCTTCTTGGCAATTTCCTGCGTTTTCGATTCATACTTGGATGTATCTAAAGAGGCATCAAATTTTTTATCTGTTTGCTGTGTTTGGCTAACCACGACTTTGATCCGTAATCTGTGCAACCAATCAGTATAACTAGTAACTATCCTTTACTTGTTTTCAGCTTTTTAGATAAAGTCACGAAATTTTGTAGCTGTAGCTGTTGCTAGCCATAGCTTATTGGCGATCGCTATAGTTTAAAAATTAATTTTAATTGTAAAGAATTCATGACTTTGTATTGGACTTGGGAAAAATTCTTACTGTAAATAATTCGTTGATAACTTATTCTCTCGTTGCGTCGAATAAGTTATCAACGAATTATTTACAGCAAGGAAAAGTTTAAAAGTGCCGCTTCGCGGCACTTTTAAACTTTTCTCTGGGTTTAGTTTTAGCGCAAAGCGCTGTATCCATAATTAAAATAGCGAATATGGCAAGTATTGCCACCCTCGCTATTTAGCTGTCTTGATTGGTATGCCCAGCTTTTTCTAAAACATGCTGTACTTGACTGGCTTCGCGATCGCTACCAACTTCGATCATCAAAAACTTGCCATTATCGATGGCTTCAACGAATTTTGAAATTGCGCGATCGCTAATTCCTAACCTTGTCAAAACCGCAGCCAATCCACCTTCAGCCGTAATGTTTTCCCAGCTATATGATTGAGGTTCTTTGTAGTGTTTAGCAACGATAGAAATATCAGCAACTAACAAACCCTTTTGTTCCATTTCCAGTACAGCACTCTTCGCTTGTTCCTCAGTATCGAAGATGTCAACTACGGTCACTTTATTAATTAAGTCAGATAGAGAAGCACCATGCTCCATATACATTTCTGGCTCGATCGCATAGTTATTAAGCAAACCTTCACTATCGACAGTATGACCATGAGCCACATTCACTTCGTCAGGATGCACAGTTTCAGTTGATATAGTCATTTACGCTCTCCTAAAGGTGGTTTCTATAACTATCTTGTTAGAGTAAGGATTGACTTAATAAGTGAGATCATTGACTTGATTGATTTTGTTGCAAAGTGTAATAGAGCGCTTGGCGCTTTCTTAAAACCCAAAAAATCTCCAAAAAGTTTGCTTTGCAAACTTTTTGGAGATTTTTTTATTAAAACCCAAATATGTTGGGGCGAGCTTCGCCCGCCCC
>JANMFC010000055.1:0-5735 GCA_031377675.1 Pseudanabaena sp. OTE_70b_metabat_355
GGCGGCTTCGCCGCCCCACCGATTCTGGTTTTATATTTGGATTGGTATTTTATTTTTTCGCAAGTCCCTTGGTACAGCCGTGAAACAAATGCCAGATTTTAAGATTGAATCAAGAGGGAGCGCCTATTGCATGTTAATATTACTGATCACGAAGCTAGATAAGATTTTACCTGTTAAAAAATCAAAATGGGATCGCAATTACAACAAATTAAACATTTTTCTAAACACAAGTCCTTTTGGCTATTTGCAGCCTTAAGTAGTCTAGCCACCTTACACTTTTATTATATTTGGAAAATATCAGGCAAAATTCCCCCTTTAATTGATTTTTTATGTTGGGGGAGTATATTTTTTTTATTGTGGAAAAAACGCAACAAAATTAAGTTTCGAGGTAGCTTTATCTCATCAGCGATCGGGATGCTCATAATTTTCGGGGCGCTCATAAGAGATGTTGCAGTTCAAAACTATAGATTTCCGCCAAGAATTGATGCGTTTTCTGGATTATTTCCACTTATCACTTTATTAGGCATATTACTTTTAACAGATGGAATTAAAAGATTAGTTAATTATAGTCCTGAAATAGTTATTGCATTGACAACAGGTATAGCCTCGCCAATTATTGCTGTATTTAATCTAATACCCAGCAAGTTAAATATAATTGCAATTTTTGATGCTCAATTGACTGCTTTTATGCTGCACTATATTGGAATTGAAGTGCAGAGACAAGATTCAATTGTTTCTTTGTCAAATGGTGCCATTGAAGTGACTGCTCCCTGTTCTAGCATCTCTCCATTAGCGGCAATTCTTCCTCTCGTAGTTATCTTTTTATATATTCATCCTGCAAATCAAATTAAAAAAATATATGTTTGTATTGGTGTAGCTCTATCTGTTGTCTTTTTCAATACAATTCGACTTTCATTGCTAGCCCTATTCGTTAATCACGGAAACCAAGCTAGTTTTGAATATTGGCATGGAGGAGAAGGCGCAGGCATTTTTTCAAATTTAATAGTCTTTTTAGTCGCTGGATTATCCTATAAAATATTAAATTATTCGCCAAAAGTTAATTACTCCCTTCCCAGTAAATAATTAGCGGTGCGGGGCAAAGCCCCGCGCCGCTAATTATTTACTTTATAATGCCTATTCTTTTGCTAAGAAGGGAGTATGAGGATTAGTGTTTTTGTAAAACATATTTCAACTCAAGTATCATATATGTGATTATGCCGAAAATATTTTCTAAAACATATAACTATAAAAAGCTGAAGATAGCTAAGATTAGAGCATCGAAAAAATATTTCTTAATTACAGTTTTTGTTTCATCCTGCATTGCTATTGGTGTTTCTCTATTTACACCAAAATATCAGGATCGTCCAAAATTTCAATTGCCAGATCGAGTCTCTCTGAATGAGTGGCGATCGCTACCGAGTGAAGATCTTACTTCTCTGTTGAAAGAACCGACAAAAGCAGTAGTGGCTGACGCACGAAAATATTTGTATACTTCACCAACACAAGATGTTCTAAGAATTGATGTATTATATGTAAAAGAAGTAGTTGTGATTCCAAAATTTCTAGAAATATTAGATTTGCAATATTCAATAAATAACCTAGATATCCGTCATCAAAAAAACATTGGGTATTATGCATTATTCAACGATCGAGAGCGCGCATATTTATCAGCCTGTATCAATCCTCGTGGCTTATCAACTGTTACACAAGAACACATAATTAGTAATCGAAATGATTATGACTTTACTCCCGATCGAGTAATTAACTATTTGCTTGGAATTACTTATATTCGTGATAATCGATGTTTATTAACAGCTATATCACTACCCTTGGAAAACAAGCAAAATCAGGATCTGAATAATACTTCATTGAATAATTCCTACCAAAAGCTAGAAAAAGTATGGATTAACTGGTATCAAAAGTGGGAGAATAATTTTCCAAAGGTTTAAACGTTTAGTACGATTTTTTAGATTATTTTTTTACAATAAAACTAGACATTAAAACTAGACATTAAAATTAGACATTAAAATTATTGATAACTAGAGGTAATTATGTTCGGCAGTGAGTCATCATTTGTTGGTAAACAATCCCTATATGTATTTAGGAGTTTGGGATATTGCTTACTATTTTTGTTCGTATTGGATTTTGTTGTTCTTTTAGCTCCACCTAAATTTACTAATTCAGCTTGGGAATTAAATTTGTTTGGACAAATTATTGAGAGAATTCCACTTTTATTATTATGTTTTCCATTAATTCTTTTTGGCGAATATTATGAGCGTCAAAAGTGGGAGAATTTGGTTGTAAAAGCAACTTCTTGGTTGACTATGGCGATCGCGGTTTTATTGTTTTTTGGGATTCCTTTAACAATTACAAATACAATTCGCGTACTGAATCTTCGACAAGGTGAGTTAATTGCCAATAACGTCAAACAAAATGAATCAATAGAAAAAATTTCTGCTCGCTTAGGTCAAGCAAATAGTGACAGTGAAATATTAGATGTTTTAAAAAGTCTCAATCCTCAACAAAAATCATCTGTTGAACAGATTACAGACCCTAAAATGGTTAAGGGGAAAATATTAAGTGAAATTACAGCTTTAGTAACTACAGCTCAGTCAGGCTTTGAAGCTCAAAAGCGGCGCATTACTATCGATCTTTGGCGAAATTGCGTGAAGTGGGTTATTGCTGCTTCAGTATCAGCGATATTCCTAATATATATTTGGAAGCAATCAAAATGGGCAAGACTTTAGGTGATTGAACCTGAAGATTAGTCACTTGATGAAGCGCGATCGCCCCATATTTTCTCGTCTCGCAAATCACCCGCGAATCACGATAATACTCCGCCCATCGGGACTAGTCGTGCTTTCGGTGGTGGTGCGATCGCTTAATGACACTAAACCCTCACGGCGATCAAAAATCACTAACCAGCCCGTATCCAAATTTAAACCCGAAAGATATTTATCTAATTGTTTTAATCCTTCAACCAAAGGATCTGGTCTACCATCTCGCCATACTTTTAATTCCATTCCTAATGTCAAGTCGCCATAGCGCAAACAAATATCCATCCTTCCCGAACCGACTGCATATTCTCTCTCTAATGTACCGCCGCCATTAACTACACGATGTAGAAAAGCCATTAACACTATATGCGGTGCAATTTCTGGATAAGGAGTACTTTTAAATAATGGTTCTCCATGTTGTTGCCAGAACTCTAGAAACGCGGCTAATAGCTCCATTGGTAACATTTCCCCTGTGCTATTCAACCATCGCGGTTCAATCTTGCCAATCGAAGCATTTGTCGTAAAGCTCAATACTCTGGGTAAAACCTCTTGATAAATTGGATTAGCAATTTCCAAACCTCGACCACGCTCCATTTTGCATAGTCCTAAATCCAGAACATAGCGCAAATCATCATTAGGGACATTTGGCAATTCTTGCCCCGCTAAAATTGGTTCAATAATCGCTTGGACTCGATCTTCCCTCAATCTTTCTGCAAGACTATCTAAATGTGTATCTTGTCGCTGAATTAGAATCTCTTTTGCTTGATTAATCAAATCTATTGTTATCGGAATTGTTACATCTTTGGCAATATATTCGACAATTTCTTTCGCTAAGGCGTTGACTAACCAAGGTTGACCATCGGTTAGATAAAAAGCTCGTTCAACGGCTTCGGGGGTAAAAACTTGACCTGTTGCTTCGGTGTGCTGTTGATAAAGGTTCTGCACATCTTGGAAACTAAAATTGCCTAAAGTAATTGAACGAACTTTGATATTAAATGGACTAGAAGTATTTAGTCGCTGATTGCCACCAGATGCGACTTTATAGTCCCGCACATCGCGCATTCCAATTAGACACAAAGAATGGGGAAAACCTTGTGGACGGTTGGGATAGCCCGATCGCAGTTGTCTCAATACCGATATTAACGTTTCATCACTCAAGGCATCGATTTCATCGAGAAATATAACCAAGGGACACGATGATTTTTTTGCCCAACTACTCAAAGCTGAGCCAATTTGACGACCTGATTCGCCTTTTTCCCACAGGGGTGGTTGTAGTTCCGTAGGCAACCGAAATTCAACAGAGTCTTGCCATTCGTCTAAAATAGCACGTTCGGCGGCCCCTGGGTCGTGGGAAAATACGGCTCCAACTTCGAGAGATAGCATCACGGCTGTGTAGGCTCCACTGGCGGTTAGTTCTTGGGCAAGGGTTAACATGGCTGTAGTTTTGCCGACTTGTCGCGGGGCATGAATTACAAAATAATTTTGCTGGGCGATTAATTCTATTAGTTCAGGTATGCGTTCGGTCGGTGACAACATATAGTGAATGTCAGATTTGCATGGTCCTGCTGTGTTAAACCATTTGGGCATATTAATTTTGCTCAGTAAATGTCTATGGATTTAGTCTATAAATTTAGTTTAAGCGATCGCCTTACCAAGTTCGTGGCTGGAAGTCGTTGCTATTAGAGATTTTTGGATGTTTTGGATGAACTATCAGAATCTAAGCGAATTAGTTGCTAAAGATTTGACGGATCGATGCCTAGTTCTCGTAACTTGGCAAAGGCGCGATCGCGCTCTTGTTTAACCCGATCGCGTTCTTCCAAAATTGTGTCGGGGTCGTCAAATGGCTCTCCAGTGGGATAGAACAGTGCTAGCCCGTCCGCAAACATCTCGAAACGAGCGCCTAGCATCGGTGAAGTCCAAGGAAAGTTAAGGGGGGTAATGGCTTCAAATTCTTGACTTTGAGTTGATCGCACCATCCCTAAAAACTCGTAAGATTCAGGATCGTAGAAGAACATCTCTAGTACGCCATGCTGCCGATAAAACTGTTGCTTTTTGAGCATTTCCGTGGCGCTGTTGCTTGCTGAGAGAATTTCAAAGACCACCTGCGGCGCAATATTGTCCTCTTCCCACTGTTTGTAACTGCGGCGATCGCCATCTGCTCGCCCAAAAACTATCATTGCATCTGGGGCTTGGGACGGTGCGGGGGGAGTCGTAATTTGTTGGGGATACCAGAGCAAATCCCCTGCCACAAAAACTGTTTGCCCTCGGAACAGATGTTTTAGGTTAGTCACTAAACGCACAATCCAACGGTATTGCAGGGTATTGTCAGCCATGTGTTTACCATCGGAGTCGGGGTAGAGATGAGGGAAGTCGATCGGGCGAGTGAGGGCTTGGATCATGAGCTTCTTCTCCTAAAGTCAATTTCATTATATGGATTTAGTTTAAGCGATCGCCTTACCAAATTCGCGGCATGGCTATTAGCGATAATTACAGAATTTCCTGCGGGTTGAAAATGAAGTCCTTTATTTGATTGTTTAGGTAGAAACCATTTTTGTGCTATACAGGAAATATTAGACAGAGTTTTCTAAATACATGATTACTTAGTGGTTATTTTAATAAGATAATTTTTTAGGAGTGATAATGGTTGCGAAATACTTTAATCCTTATACTGATTTCGGTTTTAAGAAACTATTCGGTGAAGAAGGCAGTAAGGATTTGCTCATCGATTTTCTCAACCAACTTCTGCCAATACATCATCAAATCCAACAGTTAACCTTTAAAAATACTGAAAATCTTGCTGACACCATAACAGAGCGTAAAGCTATTTTTGATATTTACTGCGAGAGTAGAACTGGCGATAAGTTTATTGTGGAAATGCAGAAAGCAAAAATCAAGTATTTTAAGGATAGAGCCTTGTTCTATTCCACATTCCCTATTCGCGAACAATCGGAAAAGGGC
>JANMFC010000085.1:0-23589 GCA_031377675.1 Pseudanabaena sp. OTE_70b_metabat_355
GCGGCGCTTCGCGCCGCCACTCTCTCTTGAGAAATCTAAAAGCTTAAAAGTGCCGCAAAGCAGCACTTTTAAGCTTTTATCTAGGTTTGGTTTTAACGCAAAGCGTTGTATCTAATTATTTGTCTAAGATTTCTGGCTGAAGATAGTTGAATTTGTTGAAACCTTAGTGCTGTTATTGCTAAGCTATAACTTAGAGCATTATCTGTGACCAGCAAATTGTGATCTAAAAACCAAACATCAAGTAGTAGCGTAGGCTCGAAAGTAAGGGTGAGGATTTATTCATGATGTTCAATACAAATCCAAACGGTCAAGCATCCAAAGAACCCAATAAAGCCACATCAGAAGACGTAACTACTGTTGATTGGATGATCATGACCGATATCGGCACAAGAATCGGTAAGATCTCAAAATCTAAGCCAGAATCACAACCACAATCTAAGGCGGAACCAAAATCAGAATTTCAAGAGATAACTAAACAAGAGTCGAATAAGTTATCGCCGATCGCCACACCCTTTCAAGTATCCAGCAACCAAGCCGCCGATGATGATCTCGAAGATATTGAGTGGCTAAAATCCTTGGATTTAGATAAACCAATTGAGCGTGTGGTTTCCACGAAGAAAAACACAGCAAATAATCAGCAAAACGCAGTCAACAACGTGGCTGAGAATGCTAGTAACAATGGCAACAGTAATGGCAACAGTGATGTTGAAAAAATTGATTGGTTGATTGTTTCTGACCTTAATGCTAAAAAGATCGTTTCGGGATTTAACAATAATTCCAGTTCCTCAGAAAGTTTACCAATCGTTTCACCAACTATCCTTCCAGATCCCACCCCACTTCAAGTTTATCCACCCTCTGAGATGCAGACAAATATTTTTGCTGCCCAAAATTCAGAAAATGATTTTGGCGATTTGGGATTAGAAGACTTGGAATTGGATGCGGATGATGACTTAGGTGATTTGCAGTTCGATGATTTCGATGAGATGAGATTCAATGAGTTAATTAGTGGTATTGGAGTAACTGATGACAAAATCCAAGATCTATCTGAATTAATGGCTGACGAGTTCTCTTTAAATGGTTATCCTGAAAGTGTCAATGAACATGAGCTAGAGCATGAATTAGATACCATTTTGGGAATCTCAAATACAATTTATACAAATGATAAATTGGGGATTGTCGATGATTCTTTTGAAGTGTCAACACAATTTCCAGAATTTATTGTTGAGGATGAAATAGTACATAGCACTGTAGACAATCTAGATATTGTCTCTGAACAGCCATATTCACCGATTGAGCAAGACTATGCCAAAGAAAATTTGGAAGTTGGGGAATTTGATAGCTTAGAAGCGGATTTTGATTTAGGAGAAAATTTAATTGAAGAGAATTTGGCCGATGATTTTAATAATTTAGAAGAAAATTTCACGGATTTACAGAAAGATTTTGTTAATGAATTCGATGATTTTTCACAGTATCCAGTTACAGGATATCCAGCCGATGATTTCGCAGAATATCCAGTTGCTGAATATCCAGTTGCAAATTATCCAGTTGATAATTTACTAGAATATCCAGCCGATAATTTCGCGGGATATCTAGCTGATGATTTAGTAGAAGATTCAATTGCAGGATATGAAGTTGATGATTTAGCGGAATATCCATCGGATCTAGCAAATGATTTTCCAGAAGATTTAGAGATGTCTTATGCAGTTCAGAACGAATATCCATCTGAAAATCTTGCTATTACAGAAGAATCTCAAGTTGCTCAAGGTGTTTTTGTTGCTGACAACTTCAATAGCCTAAGTTTCAATATCCTAAGTCAAGATCAAGAATTCGCCAATCAAGAGTTTAACGTTCCAGATATTGTCAATCCTCTTGATGACGATTTCGGAGAAGTCCGATCTCCTATGGCTCTGGGTGCAAGTCTTCTTGGCGATGAAATATGGGATAGCCCAGCGATCGCTAGTCCCGAAGCCTTAGATGGCACAAGTCTTGACTCAAACTTTGAGAATGCATTTACCAGTGATTGGGACGAAGTTTCTCAAAATGTAAGTAATGATCTAAATAACGATCATATTTGGGATAGTTCCGCCAATGTTACGCCTGAAGTGCTTTCGTCCACAGCGATTGAAAATGCCTTTGGCTACGATGATGATTGGGCGATCGCCCCGCAGGTAGAGTCATTACAGGTAGACTCTTTTCAAAACGAATCATTTGATCTACCAATAAATTTTGAACTTGAAGTTCCGCCCGAATCCACAGCTAAATCTGCATTCACAGAACAAGAATATCTGGAATTACAGGAATATGATCGAATTTTTGCCGAAGTAGAAGTTACGGCAGAAATTACCTCAGAGAATGGTGCAGAAGAGAATAGTGCAGAATTAGCGATCGCTTCAGATTCTGATGTTGGCTCTAACGTTGCGCTGACAGTTGCGATTGATCAACAAAATACGCACTTACAATCTGATATTAATTCTGCTATTGATTCTGCTGAGGTCGATGATTTAGGTTGGAACCCTGAGTCAGGGTCTCAGTTGCTTGCGGATACGGGGAATGAGGACTATGAAGAATGGAATGATGAACTACAGTCTGAAAATCTCCTAGATAGTAATGCTCAGGATTTAGACTGGAATGCACAGCCTGAGAGTGGTCTAGTTGAGGGATCGGAGTTTGCAGATGATAATTATGCAGAGTGGCAGAATGAACTACAGCCTGAGGATGATCATGACATTTCTTGGCAAAATGATTTAGATGGTTTAATTGACTCTGAACAATATTCTGAGCAATATGATGACGTGACAGGTACATCTCGAAATAGCCTTTCTCCTAGCGACTGGAATCCTGATGAAAATCAGACTATGGTTGTCGATGATTTTGATGAGATGGACAGCATTATCGATGAAAACTTTGATCTAGCTTCCTTTGATGAAGGTCAGTTCCCAGAAATTCCTCTCACTAATTCTGATAGTGTAAATATCGCCACAACCCTGACGCTCAATCGCGTTAGTGCTATTCCCTCAGTCAGCATACCTAAGCCTGAATTTGCGGATTTGCCAGCGCCTGCGATCGCCCCTGAAGATGATTTTTCCGAAGAAATGCTCTTAGAAGAAGCTTTGGCTAATGATTTACTCAATCAAGACTATGACTTAGACGTAGATCCCTTTGAAGAAGCTTTGGCAAGCGATCTATTGAATGGTTATACATCTAGCGCCGATGGATTCAATCAACTAGATGATTTTGTCCCAATGAGTGAGACTTTGCCGCCGCCAAATCCAAGACCACCTTCAAATTCTGTCATGGCTTCCAGTAATAACGACTTCTTAGATGATTTTGATTTTGATAGTATCGAAATTCAAGATTTTAGTAGCAAGGACAATTCTAGATCTCCTGCAATTTCTACTGGGTTAAACCCGTCGGCTCCCGTGATTGAGGCTATTGCCCAACCACAATCGACCATCAATAATTCCTTCCTACCTCCGCCTGCTCTGCCGCCACTGCCTCCTAAGCGTAATCATAGTCAAGGAAAGCCTGCCGATTCTATTGCCCAAAACCCTCCCATTCAACCACGGAATATTCAACCAACTAGAGATTATGTAGACAATATTGATAAAAGCAGTAATTTTGATGGTTTTCATATTCAAGAGCATCAAAATCAGTCTCAAAATCCAATGAATTCGATTGATGAGAGTTGGGCGGATTTATTGAATGCTGATACTGTCATATCGGGTGTATTAAATTCCACATCTACAAACACCAATCCTAATATGGCTATGCCACAACAGGCCATAGGCTCAGTTGCAGGTAGGAATTCACAGGGTAGAGATGGTCGAGATCCAGCTTCGGCAAGAAATAATTTTCAACGTCAACCCAGCAATCTCTCAGATTTTAGCGATCTCGGACTAGAGATTCATGACGATAATACGGATTGGTCGGGATTACTCGATAGTGATGAAGCTAATGATAGTATCACTTCTCTCAGTACTCAGAAGCCGCCATTGCCAAGGGCGCAAGTCGATGTTTCTGCCTTTAATACAAGCATCACAGGGAGCAGTGCGACTAGAGAAATACCGCGCGATCGCGTTCAACCAGTACCAAATTATGGTAATCCCAATCAGGTCAGAATGGACGCTACTCCTGATCAAATGAGCTTCAACCGATTTACTGAAGATAATTATGATTCTTACGGTTCTAGCCAGAATACAGCAGCACATAACCAAAACAAACCGCAGCCAAAAACTTCTACCCTCAGTTTAGAATCGCTCTGGCAAAATTACTTGAAAATTCCCGTGATTGGGCTAGGTGCGATCGGGGCGGCTTTTCTGCTCTATACCATAGCCAATAAACCGATTTTCGAGTTGGGGTTACGCTGGGGTATGTTCAAGGATGCAAGCGGTCGAGATTTCAAAGATGTAGATTTTAGAGGGGTCAAATTAGATAATGTTAACTTCACTAAGGCTATTCTCACTGGCGCAAAGATGCAGGATGCGAGTCTTTCTGGTGCAAACTTCTATGAAGCAAATCTTGATGGGGTAAACTTTACTAATGCTAACTTGAAGAGCGCTCGACTAATTAGAGCAAGTGTGGTTTGGTCAGAGTTTAAAAATGCTCAAATGAATCTTGCCGATCTCGCTGAAGCCGATCTCACGCGATCAAATTTTGCTACTGCGAAGATGGAAGGTGCGAACTTAAAGGATTCTAAAATAGGCGTTCAAGGAACCGAGAGTGCGACTATATTTAGCCCGACAAATTTGCTAGCTTGGCAGATAGTCAATGAGCCGAAAAGTAGCCGTAATTTAGCTAATCAAAATTTAGTAGGTTTAAACCTCAGTTTTACCAGTCTCAAGAAGGCTAATCTATCTGATGCTAAGCTCAATTTTGTGGATATGACGAACACAGACTTGAGTGGTGCAAATCTCACTGGAACTCAGGTTAATGGAGTTAATTGGAGTGGCGCAAATCTCACTGCGATTAACCTTACTAATGTTGTTTTTGATAAAAGTAAGTTACCTAAAACCAATGAGACAACGACTTGCCCCAATGGCAAAAAAGGTCCCTGTAAGTTTCTCTAAGGTAATATGCTCATAACTAGTGACTTCTCTCCGATGATGATCCTAACTATCCAAATTACGGCTGTGGCAGTTTGGCTAGGTTTGGTGTTTTTAGCATCAGAAATCTTGCATCGCTTTAAGCAAGATCCCGAACTAGTTCGGAAGGTGGTACATATTGGCACTGGACATGTGTTGCTGATTGCTTGGTGGTTACAGATACCAACATGGCTATGCGTATCCGCAGGCGTAACTTTTACAGCGATCGCTTTAGCGTCTCATCAGACAAATATTTTGCCAATGCTCAATGATGTGGGACGTAAGACCTATGGGGTGTTTTATTACGCTTTGAGTATTACGGTTTTAGTAGGACTTTTATGGGATCGCTACCCACAATATGCCGTAATTGGGGTAATGGTGATGTCGTGGGGAGATGGCATGGCGGCTCTAGTCGGCAAGCGTTTTGGCAAACATACTTTTATTTACATGGGTAACAAACGCAGTCTCGAAGGTTCTTTGGCGATGTTTGTTACTAGTTTGCTCGTTATGTTGGGCATTTTTGCTTCTGGTCACAGTCTTTCACCGCGTGATATTGGTGTTGCCATACCTGTAGCGGCGATCGCTGCTCTACTGGAAGCATTTTCTCCTGGTGGTACAGATAACCTTTCAGTTCCTCTAGCCAGTGCTTCCCTGAGTTATTTTCTACAAATTTATGCGTCAATATAATAATTCTGCGATCGCTTGAAAAGTAAAAAGGTAAAAGTTATAAATAATGGCAAGAGATTTATTTCATAATATTGTTAAGCAATCGCTCCAAGCAGAAGGATGGAACATTACCCATGATCCTTTTTCTGTTGACTATGGTGATGTGCAAATGCAAATTGATTTAGGCGCGGAGCGTCTATTTGCTGCCGAACTTGAAGACAAGAAAATTGCTGTTGAAGTCAAAAGTTTTACTAGACCTTCGGCTATATCAGAATTTCATACGGCTATTGGACAATACTTAAATTACCGCTATGCTTTAAGAAAGAAAGAACCTAATCGAACATTATATTTGGCTATTCCTTATGCCACTTACGATGAATTTTTTAGGTTGCGATTCATTGAAGAAATTGTCCAAGATCAGCAAGTTCTTCTATTGGTTTATAACGTTCAAACTGGTGATATTCAATGGATAAATTAGATGTCTACCGACAAATTGTTCAAGAAATTCTTGCTGAACATGGCAAGGTTCAACCAGTGTATGGTGAAATTTCAATGAAATTACTATTCGATGTTGAGCGCAATCGCTATCAACTGCTTCGTACTGGTTGGCAAGGCGATCGCCGAGTTTTTGGGGCTTTAATTCATATCGATTTAGAGGATGGCAAAATCTGGATTCAATATGATGGCACGGAGATCGGTGTTGCTAATGAACTTACAGAAAAGGGCATCCCAAAAACGGACATTGTTTTAGCTTACCATTCGCCGTTTATGCGTCAATACAACGGTTTTGCGATCGCTTGACAAGTAAAAAGGAGAAAGTTTTTGGACTACAAAAATCGGATTTTACGCGCTGCATAAAGACACATCTTTAGTAAAACTATGCCCTCTCGAACGTGGGCAATATTAGAAGTTCCGTAGATGCGTGGTTGATAGCGGATTGGAACTTCTACAATGTGTAGGTTAAGTTTAGCTGCACCAAAGAGCAAATCAAAGTCTCCAAAGGGATCAAAATCTCCAAAATAATGACGTTGTTCGACAATCCTTTCGTAATCACTACGCCATAAAACCTTTGTGCCACAAAGCGTATCTTTGAGTCTTTGGTTTAATAAAAACGAGAAAAGACTGGCAAAGAATTTGTTTGCCAAAGTATTTAACCAAGGCATAGCCAAATCGCTGCGTGGATAGACCAATCGTGAACCGTTAATAAATTCACCATGCCCCGAAGCGATCACTTCTAAGAATTGAGGCAGAGCTTCAGGTGCAACCGTTAAATCAGCATCAAGAATCATCAGCACGTCACCTGTAGCATGGGCAAATCCTAGTCGCACAGCATCGCCTTTGCCTTTGCCTGATTGTTGCAGAGTCATATAGGAAAATTGCGAATTAGGTTGTTGCTCTGCGAGTTCTGATTGAATGGTATCCCATGTGTTATCGGTGGAATTCCCTTCAACAAAGATGATTTCGGTATGTTTGCCTAATGCAGGAATACGCGCAAAAATAGATTTGATGTTACCCGACTCATTTCTAGTTGGGACAACAATACTAACGCTTGGTAAGGAATCTTGCAAAATATTGGAGCTAGATGGGCGATCGCTTGGTTCGCAAAACTGCTTTCTAGCAATCACATAATGCGTCAGACAAAGCTGTTCGATTATGGGCAGATGACAAATAAATTGATTAATCAGTTTGGAGAGAATGGGAATATTTTTTGGAAATAGAAATCGTTTACTTTGTTTAACGGGAATATATCCCGTAATTTCTAAAAAGTTGAGGATATCTGGCACGGCTAACCAGTTTTGTAAAGGTTGAGGGCGGCGCTGTCCAATCTTTTCGGCAAACCATAGCAAAGGTTCCCATAGGTAATTATGGAAGGAAAGAATAATTCTGGTATGAGGTGAACAAAAGACTTGCAATTTTTCGAGAACTGTTTGGATGTCGCTGAGATAGCCCATGACTCCAGAGAGAATAATGTAGTCAAAATGTTGGATGCCAATTTGTTCAGGCGTAATTTTTTCTACATCTAAACTATAGAACTGTAAGTCTGGATATTTTTGCTGGGCGATCGCGACAACTTTTTCGGACAGATCAATCCCTACGCCAATCTCAGGCTTCGTAGCCGCCAGTAAATCACCCGTACCACAGCCAATATCTAATACTTTTGCATTGGCTGGAATTAAGAACTGATGAAGTTTTTCTAAGTCTTGGTAATAATATAAATTTCGTTGTCGCCAGCGATCGAGTCGGCTAGCAAATTCATCAAAATGTTCCCAAACTTGTTTTTTATATGTGTCTTGCATTCTATTTATTTAGTCTTATTTAATCCGTACTAGCTGCCACGATTTAATTACACCAATTACCTCGGCAGACTGTTCAGTTCTATCAACTAGCCCATTAATTTTAGGACTAAGCCAAGCGTAACTATTGGGAGTAAGTTCAGCGATTGATTGCAATTGCTTTCCTAGTTTTGGTGTGTAAAAACTCAGTAAAAGCCAATTAGGGTGATCAGCGTTTTTGACCCAAACCAGTGGATCGGTGGGATCAAGATCGGGTTGAATTACAAAATTAATAACTTCATTTTTTAAGATATTGGCGATCGCTGGTCGTTGTAGAGCAATTCGCATTTCAGGAGAGCGATCGCTAAATGCACCATTTAATCCTGCAAAAGATATTGCCATCCAAATTGGAATCAGAATGCCAAACTGCCAATGATAGGGCGATCGCAACCAGTATAAAGCGAACCAACCAAATCCAGCAAGGAAGGCGAACAGTATATAGGGCTGCGTCTGTGATGAGGTCGGGATTATTTGCAAAGTGAATAAACTTGCGCCAATCACCAGAATAGTTCCTAATATACAAACGCTCATGCGAAACCAAGGCTTGTAAGCAAGACGTTCTAAAGCATACGCCGTAAATAATGACCAGAATGGCAAAATTTGAATTGCATAGTAGGGCATTCGGGTAGAAAAAAGTGTCAAGAGGCAAAAGAAAACTAATGGATAGCCCAACAGCAGGGAAATATTCGAGATTTTTTTGCGATCTTGCCAAATCCAAATTATTCCCGCGATCGCCAAAAGACTCCAAGGTAATGTATTCGCAGGAAGATTCCAAAAGTAGTAAAGCAAGGAATTATCGGGATTATATAGATTAGGATCAGTGCCGCGCAAATGTAAAAGCTTGCCAAATAACTGATCAAATGGGAGATTGCCATAACGTTGCCAACTTGCCCATAACCATGCGATCGGCAAAATCGCCCCAATACCAATACCGACATAAATCCCTAGATTTCGCCACAGTTGCTGAGTTACTAAGTATGGCAATAGAGCGATGGGAAATAGCGCCACCATGAAACTTTTGACGCAAAATCCTATTCCTAGCGTTGTGCCTGCGATTAATCCAAATCCAAATTTTTGCGAACTTGTTTGCCTTTCAGTGACTTTTAATAAGGCTAAAATTCCTACCAATTCGACAGCCGTTAGGACAACATCTTGAGAAGCAACATGAGAATTGTGCAGCCACAAAAACATCGTTGGCAATATACAAGCCGCGAGTATTGCACTTGTATGACCAAGTAATTTTTTGCCGATGCTATAAGTTAAACAAATGCTGAGAATAGACGCGATCGCATTGGGTAAACGAGCGGTTATTTCCGATCTTCCTAATAATTTATAACTAATAGCAATTAGCCACTGTAATCCAATAGCGCGATCGTATATAGGCGTTCCCCACCATTGCATACTAAACCAATCCTGACCTTCGGCAATCCAACGCGCTTGAGTCGCATAATAGGATTCGTCATAAGCCATTAAACTTGAGTAGTTTCCTTGTAATAACAACAAAGGAATGCTCCAAGCAATTAGCAAAATATGGGGATAAGTAGTTGCGAATTGAGTAATTATCTTTGTGATTTTCTTAGTCGGCAAAATCTTCAGCAAAATCTTTATAAATTTATTTGCGAACATTAAAAACAAATTTGTCACTCAAAGCATAACTTGATACCGCCCCCAAAGCGATCCCAATCATGGTATTGAGTGCAGGATGCATACCAAACCAGTCTAATAGGGGAAATAGCAGTAAAACTCGGATTGAAATAACAGAAGCTACGGATAAATGGTATTTCGGTAATTCTCGCAGATAAATTTCTTGCCATGGTAATTTCTCTACTTGCCAAACAAATTGGCGATAGCAAAAGAAACTTATTAACAAGCAAATTTCGGTTGCACATGCATTGCCGAGCGATCGCAATAGCGGTGTATTTAATTTAAAAATACTTACTAAAGCCATAATCAATAAGACATTGATTAAAGTCAATAATACCCCTACAAATAAGAATCTAAAGCTACGTTGTCTCCAGAATTTCTGCAAAAGAATTAGTAATCGGTTTCTTTTTGGCTTTTCACCCATGTTTGCATCAATCAACGTTTTTTCTTTTTGTTTGTACTTGAGCCAAAACCTTTAGCAGAAGGTCGCGGAGCAACAGTCAATTCAGACAATATACGTTGATTCTTACGTGCTTTTTCAATCTGACGTTGCTGCGCTCGTATATTTAAAATGTAGTCTGGTGGCTTCGGTTGCAACTCCTTGGGCGAAAAGTCTGACTCTTTTTTTAGTCCCAATTCCACCTGTACCATAGCCCAAGAACCTGTCACCCACTCGTCAACTTCAGTATTAGTAAATACTTCGCCAATTAAATCAACAGCTTCTACCGCCTTCAATTGAGTTAAATTACTAACTAATGTTGAAGTAATCACATCATTATTGACATCACGATAATTTTGAAGTGTCTCAATTAAGTTCTGTACACAAATCTCATGAAGCTCTGCATGGGCTTTACCAATCTCTTCTAACCCATTTGCCGCAGTTACCCGTACCCACTGCTCTTGGGTTGAATCATCGATTATGTTTTGTAATGGGGCGATCGCAGGTTCACCAACCTGTTTGGATATTCCATATATTTCTTCATGAAAAAAATCGTCATCAGGAAATTTGGACAACAGCTTTAAATATTCTGTGATAGCTGTTTCTGGCTCTAACTGAGCGGCGGCTCTAAGGGCATGGACTCCGCTATACATTGATTCCTCATCCATTAAATCCTGATCCCAACTTAGTCGAATGAGTTCAGGAACATCTGCTTTTGTCAATCCAAATTGAGCAGGGTAGTCAATCCAAATGTCCGTCCAGTTAGTTGGCACATCAAAATCAAGAAGTTGAGCAACAGGGTTTTGATAGGTTTGAAATCGTGGCATAGTTTTAAGAATTAGATTTTCGAGTTTTGAATTTTCATTTTACCTACGGCAAAATGAAAATTCAAAATACTACCAACGCAGCAAATTAAACTGCTCCATATCAACCGTGTCGCGACTGCGATAAATCGAAAGCACGATCGCTAGACCAACGGCGGCTTCAGCAGCAGCGATCGAGATTACGAAAATCGTAAATACTTGACCGCGAATACTTGCCGAGTCGAGATAATTCGAGAAAGCCATCAGATTAATGTTGACGGCATTTAGCATTAATTCCACAGACATAAGTACACGCACCGCATTACGACTGGTAATCAAGCCATAGATGCCAATACAAAATAGGGCGGCGGCGATAATCAAAAAAGGTTCTAAAGACATATCTATTTACTTAAATATCAACTGAAAAAATTGCGGTTTTTGATACCGCCGATGGCGGTATCAAAAACTTACTTAGAAGCAACAAGTTGCTCTTTGGGCTTTTCTAATAATTCAAGGGTATCTTCCGATGGTGCTTGACCGACTTGGACTGGTTCAGGTACAAGCTCACGGCGTGCTAGAACGATCGCCCCAATTAGGGCAACCAATAACAAAATCGATGCTAATTCAAAAGGCAACAGGTAATCACTAAAGAAATGCATCCCAATCACCACCATTGTCGATGGCAGTTTAGCAATAGTCGGTGCGATCGCCCAATTTGTGGAAGTGACTGTCACACCCAACAGCGCAAATAGTCCTAAACAAACTACGCCTGTGACCACACTGCGTAAAGCCCCATATTTGACATCTTGGTAATCTTGACGCTTATTAACCAACATGATCGCAAATAGGATCAAGATATTTACCGCACCGACATAGATCAATACCTGCGCCGCCGCCACAAAATCGGCATTTAGCAACACATACAAACCCGCCACACTAATAAAAGTTGCGCCCAGTAAAAATGCTGCATAAACGATATTTTGCAACAGCACCACACCCATCGCCGAAGCAATCAGCATGGCAGTTAAGACAACTAGGGAAACGGTTTGCGAACCTTCGCCCAAACCAATATTGTTTATCATAAAATTTCTTGTTTGTTATGGATTGGCAATAAAGTTCCGCGCGTAGCGCGGAACTTTATTAATTATTAGATTTGGCTTCTTTAGCTTCGGCAATTTCTTCAGGACGCAAACCCGCACGTCTAGCAGTGTGAGGTGCTTCATGTCCTTCGATAACACCCTTGGGCAAATAAGCAAGCTCTCGAATCGGCGTGACAAAAGGATCTTCAGTAACCTTGGTGGGCATCCGTCCGAGGGCAACGCTATCAAAGTTTAATTCGTGGCGATCGAAGGTGGACAGATCATATTCTTCGGTCATCGATAGGGCATTGGTGGGACAGTATTCCACGCAGTTACCGCAAAAAATACATACTCCAAAGTCAATACTGTAACTCTTGAGTTCTTTTTTCTTGATTTCTGAATTAAATGTCCAATCGACTACGGGCAAGTTAATCGGACATACTCGCACACAGACTTCGCAGGAGATGCACTTATCAAACTCAAAGTGAATGCGTCCACGGAAACGCTCGGAAGGGATCAACTTTTCATAAGGGTATTGAACAGTGATCGGACGGCGGCGCATATGGTCAAATGTCACCGACATTCCCTGTCCAATATACTTGGCTGCTTGGATAGCATCTTTGGTATATGTACCAACTTTATTTAGAAATTTCAGCATGGTGATAATTGGTAAATGGGTTTATTTGTAAAGAAGTGCGCGAAGCGCACTTCTTTACAGGATTTCTATCCGCCAAACGCAAAGGGAAATGTCAACTTCAAGGCTGCGGTAATCAGCAGATTAGCGAGTCCAATTGGCAGCAGGAATTTCCAACCGAGGTCGAGGAGTTGGTCGATCCGCACGCGAGGAACCGTCCAACGTAAAAGAATTGCAAAAAAGATAAAAGCATAAGTTTTCACAAGGGTCGCCGTTATACCAATGAACGCGGCGATAACTTGCCACCATGCAGTATTAGCTTCGATACCCAGTGCATCGCTAACTCGGTCAATCGGGAAAGGTAATTCCCATCCGCCAAGATACAGAATTGAGGCGAGTAAACCTGCTAGTAACAAATTTGCGTAAGAACCACCGTAGAAAAACGCAAATCTAATTCCTGAATATTCGGTCTGATAACCTGCCACGATTTCTTCTTCAGCTTCAGGCAAGTCAAAGGGTAATCGTTCGCACTCAGCCAGAGCCGAAATGATAAAAATTACAAATCCGATCGGTTGTCGCCAAATATTCCAAGACAAAAGCCCGTACTCTGCTTGCTGATTAACGATGTCAATCGTGCTGAGTCCATTGGTCATCAGGGCTACCGCAAGCACCGCAAGCGCAAGAGGGATTTCGTAGCTAATCGATTGGGCGGCGGCGCGTAATCCACCAAGTAACGAGTATTTATTGTTGGACGAATAACCTGCCATCAACAGCCCGATTGGGGCAATACTGGAAATGGCGATCACAAAAAATACACCCGTACCCAAGTCCGAAATGATCATATTCTGACCAAAGGGAATTACGAGGTAGCACAGAAATATTGATGTAAATACTAGAGCAGGACCAATCGTATAGAGCAAGGGATCGGCTTTTGCGGGGATTGTGCCTTGCTTAATTACGAGCTTGGCTACGTCAGCGATCGGGATCAATAGTCCAAAAGGTCCCGCATATTCAGGCCCAATTCGTTGTTGGGCTGCTGCGGAGATTTTACGTTCTAGCCATGTGCAGGCGAGTGCGCCCACAGTTACGCCTAAAACCATCACCAGCATTGGCAATAGCATCCAAATTACCTTGGCAACATCCGTAGGTAATCCGAGACTACTTAAAACTTCGATTAAAGATTTCTGTAAATCAATTCCACTGTACATTAGCGATCGACCTCACCCATAATAATGTCCACACTTCCTAAGATTGCCATGATGTCGGCGAGCTTCATGCCCCGCACCAGTTCAGGCAAAATTTGCAAATTAATAAATCCAGGTGGACGAATCTTGAAACGCCAAGGGAAGACGCTATCTTCACCGATGATGTAGACACCCAATTCACCTTTTGGCGCTTCGACGCGGACATAATGTTCGCCTGATGCGACCTTAAAAGTGGGCGATGGTTTTTTGCTGATGAACTGATAGTCCATGCCTGTCCATTCGCTCTTAGGTCCTGCTAAAACTCGCTGTGCTTCTAGGTTTTCAAAGGAGCCGCCAGGGATTTGCTTGAGACATTGCAGGATCATTTTCGTGGATTCGCGCATTTCGCGTACCCGCACCAGATAACGGGCGAGGCAGTCGCCGCCATTGTCCCACTGCACATCCCAGTCCAGTTCATCGTAAAGCTCATAATGATCGACTTTACGCAAATCTAGTTTTACGCCCGAACCGCGTAGCATTGGTCCCGACAAGCCCCAGTTAATCGCTTCGTCACGAGTAATTGTGCCTAAACCTTCTACACGCTTGCGGAAGATGGGATTATTTGTAATTAATTTTTCGTATTCATCAATAACGGGGGTGAAATAATTGCAAAAATCTTCGCATTTCTCGATCCAGCCGTAGGGTAGGTCGGCGGCGACTCCCCCGATCCGAAAATAGTTATGCATCATTCGCATTCCTGTCGCCGCTTCAAACAGGTCATAGATCATTTCCCGTTCACGGAAAACGTAGAAAAATGGTGTTTGTGCGCCGATGTCTGCAACGAATGTGCCGAGCCACAGCAGGTGAGAGGCGATGCGGCTAAGTTCTAGCATGATCATGCGAATGTAGCTGGCGCGTCTAGGGACTGGCACGTTCGCTAATTTTTCGGGTGCATTGACGGTGATTGCCTCGGTAAACATGGTTGCGAGGTAATCCCATCGCGTCACATAGGGCAAATATTGGATAATCGTGCGATTTTCAGCGATTTTTTCCATCGAGCGATGCAAGTAACCTAGTACTGGCTCGCAATCGACTACGTTTTCGCCGTCTAGCGTGACGATAAGTCTGAGAACGCCGTGCATGGATGGGTGGTGAGGTCCCATATTTATGACCATGCGCTCGGCTTTGGTTTCAATCATCACCATGATTTGCGATCGCCTCTTTACTCTGTAAACAATCTGTAAGCAGTTGCTTTGGTTAATTAGTGCTAGTTTTCGCTAGTTATTTAGTATCTGTCGTGCTTGGCGCGACAAATTCCAAATCTTTGTTATTTTAAGTCACTGGTTGAGCTATTGCTCTATCAATTGACTCTATCGGTTATGAAGTTTAAGTAGATATAGCTTAATGCTTCTCAGTATATCGTCATGTTGGGGCGGTAATATGTTTTAGAAAGTGTCAAGCCTATGATTTTCGCCATAATTTATCTTGTCAATTACATAGATAAAAATCTATGCTTAAACAAAAAACGATTACTCAATAGTTAGAGTAGAGGACGGTCAAACACCTCTTTATTACGGTGAGATCAAAGTCCTAAAAGCTACAGGTGACTGTCATGCAATCCCTCGTACCAGTCCTCGAAAAACAGGCTAAAACTTGGAAATTTATCGAACTTTGGGTTGATCCCATACCTTTTCCCCCAAAAATTCTGATGCTTGTGGTTGCTCACGATGGTAGATGCAATGTTTTCAATCCTGCCTCAGATTACAAACTGGTTGTCTCTCACTTGAATTATCAAGCAGCCCAAGAATGGTTTCTTGAGGATGAATATGAACAGATCAAAGGTAAGCTTTTAGCTGAAGAAATCATGTGAGATTGCGCGATCGCCTATTCATCAAAAATTGCGGATAAATTGGTTTATTTGGACTTAATCGCATTTTTAAAGCCCAGCACTAGCAAAATATTGGTAATCGTCAAAAACGATTCGGCGCTGCCATGTAACCAGTCAACATTTGCTAAAGCTTCGCCATATTCACTTTGAGCGTAAAGCCCTGCGGGAATCGTAATCGCCACAAACACTAAGGTTCCGTAAAATCCCCATAGCCCTAGTTTGGGAAATTGTCCTGATTTAGTCGCAAACCAGAGAAAGGCAAGATAGGGAAAGAGTGATAATCCGAATAGGGCTTCTTTTGGCATAATTGAACAAATTATTAAATCTATAAAATGAGTTGCTTGTGCAGTATGTTCTGATTATTCACGAAGTTGTCGATTATCTAGCTTGGAAACAAATTTTTGATCGTGCTGCTGATATTCGTAAACAGGCGGGAGAAATATCCTATCAGGTTCTCAAATATGAGAATGACGCAAATAAGATTGTGCATTTTTCGGCATGGACTTCGATCGCTGCGGCTAAGAGATTTTTTGAGTCGCCCCAACTTGTGAGAATTAGGGCTGAAGCGGGAGTGAAGTCTCCTGATTTTATCTACTTAGAGCAGATCGAATCAGGCACTCTCTAGGTAATGGTGTTGCGCGACTTTGCCGCGCAACACCATTACTTATTTTCTGGGTTGGAGTGAAGTCCGTGATATTTTCCAGATAAGATAAGCGGCGATCGCTAAAGTACAATTGCCAATCAAAGTCAAACCCGCCTGTACAGTCACTAGCCATTCTAAGGAATCCGCATTATCAAAAAAATGCCAAGTCACCGCACACATCGCACTAACTAAAGCAGGAAACATTGCCCATGCTAAACCGCGCCAACCGCGAGCAGGGTGCTGTTTATCGTAGTTCCAGATCAACCAAATTGCTAAGCCCCACTCGATCACACTAGAGATGTGAATTACCCATGTGGGCAAAGATAAAGAATGCATAATTTTTATACAAATGCTTGTCGAGCATCTTATACCAATTCACGAAAGTGTGACAACACTTTTGTGAATTGAAAACCAAACCCAATAAGGGTTTTTAAATTAAAAAATGGCGTAGCCATTTTTTAATTTAGTATTACTAATGTTTTGCCTCGCGCATGGCTAAAAATTCGCGAATTTGCCGATCGCTTGGTTGTCCAGAAATTGCACCGACATCTAGGGTGGATAATGCGCCTGCTGCACAAGCATAGGTGATCGCCTCCTTAGCGAATTTTGGATCTTGTAAATAGGTGAGGGGACGATGATAAATTTTATGGATAAATGCGGCTAAAAAGGCATCTCCCGCGCCTGTTGTATCAGTGGAATAAACAGGAAAAGCGGCGTGTTTACCCTGATGTTCACCTAAATAATAGCGACAATCTTTGTCACCATTGGTAATAATAATCCCTTCAAGATGGCTATAAGCTTGGGCGATCGCGGCGGGGCTAGTCAACCGAAATAGTAATTTTGCCTCATCTTCAGTCATTTTCAAGAAATCGGTATATCTCAGCAAAACGGGTAATAACTTGATTACTTGTTCAGGATTTTGCCAAAACATTTGCCGCCAGTTGATATCGACAATTACCGTCACATAATTTTGTTCAGCAAGTTTCAACGCTCGCCCGATCGCCCTTGAGGTTTGGGGATTTGCTAAACCAAGCGTACCTAATACTAGGAATTTCGCATCAGCAAACAAATGTTCAGGTAAATTTTCCGCCGATATCAGCGTGTCCGCAAATATGGTTTGTGCGTCGCCGTTAAAGCGATCAAAATGGCGATCGCCTTCAGCATTACGAGTCACATACACTTGGCGGGTTGTGGCTTCAGGATGTACTTGCACCCCTGATGTTTCCACGCCTGATGTTCCCAATTGCTGGAGCAGATAAGCCGCAGCTTCATCCTGCCCCACAGCACTAATCAAACTTACGGGTGTTCCTAACTTGGTTAAGCCACAGGCGACATTGGCAGGCGCTCCGCCAAAATATGGTTTCCAAGCGCTAACCTGATCGTAGGGAACACCAACATCTTCAGCTATTTGATCGATTAAGACTTCGCCAAGGCAAATTACACGGGGCATGAGCGACTATGACAATTTAGACTTTCGCGCCTCAATGATAGCAATAGCTGCATCCACTTTATCGGGGAAGATCACAACTAAACTGCTCTGAGGGGCGCTATCCAAGGCAGCAGCGATCGCTTCGGCTTCGTCAAGAATTGTAATGCAGGGAATATTGGGATTAATTTCCTGCACGCCTTGACGTAACAAATCAGCAACGACACGAGGGGCGCGACCACGCAAGTCTTTATCTTCCTTAATGAAAATTTGCTTAAACATATTCGCAGCGAGTTGCCCCAATTCGATAATGTCCTCATCGCGGCGATCGCCAGGTGCGCCAATTACACCGATCGCTTCGCCTTCCCATTTCTGGATAAAATCAGCGATCGCTTTAAAGCCAGCAGGATTGTGAGCATAATCGACTAAGGCGTGAAACTTACCCAAGTCAAACAAATTCATTCGCCCTGGAGTCTGTTCGCTAGAAGCAACAAAGGTGGCTAAACCTTGACGAATCTGCTCGATTGACACATCCTGTGTAAAAGCGGCTAGACTTGCAGCTAAGGAATTTTGAATATTAAAGGCAGCGCGACCACCAAGGGTGACAGGTACATTCACCGCCTCTTCGATCCGCATTTTCCAATCGCCCTTCAAAATGGTTAGATACCCCTCTTCATAGACTCCTGCGAGTCCACCGTCAGCGATATGGGATTTGATTAAGGGATGCTCAGGATTCATGCTGAAGTAAGCGACTTTGGATTGCACTTCCTTTGCCATCGCCACAACCAAGGGATCTTCGGCATTAAGGACTGCATAACCAGTCGGCAAGGTTGTACGAACCACGACACTCTTTAATCTGGCTAGATCCTCAATCGTATCAATGTCACCAATCCCAAGGTGATCCGCTTGTACGTTCATCACTACGCCAACATCACTACCATCAAAGCCCATACCCGATCGCAACAGTCCTCCTCTCGCGGTTTCGAGGACTGCAACTTCAACGGTGGGATCGCGCAAGATAACTTGAGCGCTATGGGGGCCAGTCGTGTCACCCTTCTCAACCAAACATTCACCAATGTAAATGCCATCGGTGGTTGTAAACCCAACTCTTTTGCCTGTCTGTTTGAAAATATGCGCGATTAGGCGAGTAGTAGTGGTTTTACCATTTGTGCCAGTAATCGCCACAATTGGTATTCTTGTCGGAGCGTCTGGTGGGAATAGCATCTCGATCACGGGCGCAGCCACATTGCGAGGCTTGCCAATGCTGGGGGCTGTATGCATTCTGAAGCCAGGAGCAGCATTTACCTCGACGATCGCCCCATCAACTTGACGCACAGGTCGAGAAATATCCTCCGTGACCATATCGATCCCTGCAATATCCAGTCCGATAATTCTGGCGACTCGCTCGGCTAACCAAATGTTTTCGGGGTGAATTTCGTCAGTGCGATCAACAGACACACCGCCCGTACTCAAATTTGCAGTTGCCTTGAGATAACAAACAAGATCTTTTGGAGGCACAGATTCTAGGGTAAAGCCTTGTCTAGCAAGGATATCCATGCTGGTGCGATCAATTTCGATGCGGGTCAACACATTGTCATGTCCATCACCACGGCGGGGATCTTTATTAGTAATTTCAATCAGTTGGGCGATCGAAGAAACCCCATCACCTGTGACATTGGCTGGCACACGCTCGGCGACAGCCACAAATTTGCCGTTAATTACCAAGATGCGATGGTCGCGCCCTAAATGAAATCGCTCAATAATCACTTCTTCAGAGACTTCCTGAGCCATATCAAAGGCAACCAGCGACTCTTTCACTGTCCGCACATCAATCGTAATCCCGCGTCCATGATTCCCATTTAACGGCTTAATCACGATTGGGAAACCACCAACTTCGGCGATCGCCTCTTCCAGATATTTAGGCGATCTGATCGTTGTTCCTCTTGGTACTGGCACACCCGAATCACGCAAAATTTGTTTGGTTCCGTCCTTATCGCAGGCTAGCTCAACCGCTAAGATCCCCGTCTTGTTCGATAAAGTTGCTTGAATACGGTTTTGATGCACACCATACCCCAACTGGATCATGGCGCGACTGCCAAGCTCTAGCCAAGGGATTTTTCTTGCCTTAGCCTCGGCAACGATCGACTCGGTACTTGGTCCCAACTGACCATCAAGGCGAATATCTCTTAAATCCTTGAGATCCTCTTGTAACTCATTCGTAGCATAGGTTCCAGATTCTAAGATGCTGGTGCAAATTCTCACCGCCGCCCGCGCTGCATACCGCCCCGCCTGTTCGGCTTGATATTCAAACACGACCTGATAAATATTATTTTCGACCGTAGGTTTGACTGTCCCAAAGTCTACCTTCATGCCGATATAGCCCTGCAAAGCGATCGCAATGTCTTTAACAATTTCTGCTAAGAAAGTGGCATTGCTGATATCAGAATTCTGGGCGATGTCTTTCCCCGCCAAACTTGGCAAGACCTTGCAGAGATTTTGATAAAAGCTAATCCGTTGTAGTTGAAAATCCTCTAAATCTAATCGCACAACTACAAGCTGATGTCGTTGGATACTCCAATAGTTTGGACCGCGTAATGTCTGGATTTTGAGAATTTTCATAGTCAAGCTTTTCTAAAGGTGCATCCAATGCCTAAATGTCCAGTAACTAATCCTATCGATCTTGTGGATCTTTATTTTGTATAAATTAAACCAAAATTTAGATTGGTTAATCACAATTAATAGTGTATATCAAGCGTAAGTCCAGTAAAAAACAAAAAATTACAGCGCTTTTCGCTCAAACAAAACCAGATAAAAGTTTAAAAGTGCCGCTTCGCGGCACTTTTAAACTTTTATCTGGACTATAACTGTGATTACCTTGCGGTAAATGGTTGAATATACCGACTATTAGCCCGCACATAACAAACATCTTCAATATCTCGTCCCCTTACTGGCATCCAAGGTTTGCCATTTTCATCTAAACGATTAACTAAGACTTCATCGGAACCACCGCGATAAACCTCTACTTCCAACAATTCACCAATTAAATAGGTGCGAACCACGTCACTATTGATACTCGCCGATCGCCGACAATTAAGGGCATCCACCGCCACTCGCCAGAGCGAACCCGCCGCTAGTTTAGAGTCTCTAACTTCAGCTTGGACGGTAGATAAATTGTTGTAGTAGTTGCCATGACTATCTGGGACAATTTCTGCAACAGTTTGCGCCTGTACTGAAATTGGTAAGTCCAAAGCTGGGAAAACTGAGACTGGCAAGACTACAAACAGCAGCATAGAATAGGTCAGGGAATCAAATAAAGTATGCATGTAGGGATTTATCAAAGGGTTTTATGGGCAGTTCTAAAGATCCGATGAGCGTGGCTAATTTGACACAAGCGATCGCCCTTTTGTTGCGCGAAGAAATTGGGCTAGTGCGTGTCACAGGCGAAATATCGGGTTTTACAACCGCCGCATCGGGGCATCGCTATTTTACCCTCAAGGATGAATCCGCTCAGATTGATTGTGTGATGTGGGCAAGCAAAACCTTATCGTTTCGCCCCAAAAGTGGAATGCAAGTTGTAATCCAAGGTCGGTTAACGGTCTATGCCACGCGGGGCAAATATCAAATCGATTGCGATCGCATGACCGCCGCAGGACAGGGAGATTTATATCTCGCCTTTGCTGCACTCAAGGAGGAGTTAAGCGATCGCGGATATTTTGATCCTGAACATAAACAAGAAATTCCTGCTTTGCCCCTCAAAATTGGGGTCGTCACTTCCCCCACGGGAGCCGTAATCCAAGATATTCTCAGCACTCTCAACAGGCGATCGCCCCATTGCCAGATTTATCTATGCCCCGCTATTGTCCAAGGCGAAACTGCGCCCGATGAAATTGCTAAGGCGATCGCCTCTTTACAAGCCACCGATGCTGACGTGCTGATTGTGGGGCGTGGTGGTGGCTCTATTGAAGATTTATGGGCTTTTAATACGGTGCAAGTTGCCGAAGCGATTTACAATTCGCGCATTCCCATTATTTCCGCAGTGGGGCATGAAACCGACTTTACGATCGCTGATTTTGTCGCCGATTTACGCGCAGCAACACCAACGGCGGCGGCGGAACTCGTCTCGCAATGCGATCGCGACTCCATGTTGCAACAAATTAATTTTTGGGAAAATAAACTAACGCGCAGCGTCCAAACTGAGCTACAAAATTACCGCCAGCGCTTAAAGAATCTCACTAATAGCTATGCTCTCCAAAATTTTAGCGATCGCATCCATGACCGCGTTCAAAGCTTGGATGAATCTGAACGCGATATGCAAAAATCCTTAATGCGTCACCTGCGGCAATCTAGCACCAAACTCGAAGGGATCACCGCCCATTTGCGATCGCTACACCCATTATCGCCATTACAACGCGGTTTTGCGTTATTGCAAGTAGGCGATCGCTTACTTAACAACAATGATTCACTCAACTCATTTGCTAAAGTGGAAATCGTCAGGCGATCGGAAATAGCGCAAGTCGCCATTAAAAAAGTTATCCCCAAGAAATATGACTGACCTGAATGATCTCCAAAAAAATCTCCAAAATTTATCCTTTGAAGAACAATTGCAGCGCCTAGAAGAAATTGTGGAAATTCTCGATGATGGTGAAGCTGCCCTAGATGAAATGATCGCGCTATATGAAGAAGGAATGCAGCGATCGCAATATTGCCGCGACTATCTGGAAAAGGCTGAACAAAAAGTGATACTAATTAAAAATCAAGATCTCTAATTAGTATCTGTGATTAAAAATTAGGGGTTAAAAATTAGGGCTTAGGCGATCGCTTATTTTTTGATGAATTCACAGCTTTAGTCTGTTTTGGCGATGAACTGCCAGTTTTGGGCTGCTTTGCAGCAGTCTTTTGCAATTTTTGGACTTGTTTGAAAGTTAGTTCTGTAATTTGAGTAATCAAATCCACAGCAATTCCAGAACGCAACATATTCAGTGTTAATTGACGAGTAGTTTCAGACTTACCTTCAGCCTTACCTTCAGCCATGCCAATGGCTTGACCTTGAGCCTTTCCCTCAAGTAAAATATCTTGATAAATTACTGATTCCTTCATTATTTCGCTCCTTAGTAGTCTTTGGATGATTGATTTGTCTAAGGCTATACCCGATATTATAGCGGTGGACGCTGCCACACTACTTTGCAATCGCTTATCGCGAATATTTTCAATTTGTTTTGCAACATCCCTTAATGTTGCTTCAGGATTATTAGTTTTGGATAAAACTGCGAGTGGTAATAGTCCTAGATATTGCTGAAAGATTTCGGTCGGTTGTTCCCAGAGACGAATAACATTAAATTCATGGTTTAGCTGCTTAGATCTAAAACTGGTTTGGTGGACAAGTGGTGAGTTTGTCCGCTTTAGATAGATTACAACCTGATAAATTTCTTTATTGGGATATTTGCCATAGAGTCTCAACCAATAGTTAGCCATCCGATATGCCATTGTTTCATCGGTTGCGGTCTGAAACTCTATGTGCAGAACTATTTTCGATGATTCTAAAAATATGACAGAATCGGCACGGATTGGTTCTAAAGATAGCTCTGATGGTTCGATTTTAGTTAATGGGATAGCTTTCCCCAAGAGCCAACTGGCAAAGTCGGTGGAGAAGTTTTCCGCTAAAAATTTGCAGGTGTTGTCATACATCGGGAAATATTAGCATTTTTCGATTATTGATTAAGGGACTTACAAAAAATAATTGAACCCAAAAAAGTTGTTGCGGGCGTAGCC
>JANMFC010000184.1:0-6234 GCA_031377675.1 Pseudanabaena sp. OTE_70b_metabat_355
TTAAAACGATTTCTTAAGTCCCCACGAGGTGCGAAAAAGCCGCAAAAGAAGAAGACATACGACCCTAAACATCCCCACCTATCTACCTTTCGTCTCCTTTCTGCACAATAGTAAAAAAGCCACCTTTACAGGGGTAGGACTATAGCTATAATAAAATCGTAAACCTGAGTGAGTTGGAGTGCTTTTTATGGTTGCAACAGAACTAATCTCAACATTAAAAGGGCTTAGTCGTTTAGATAAGTTCCATATTGTGCAGATTTTAATTACAGAATTAGCCCAACAAGAAACGAATCTAATTAAACCTGACCAATCCTATCCAGTGTGGTCGCCCTATGATGCTTTTGATGCAGCAGATACAATGTTAAAAGTGCTGCAAGATGCCAAGGCTAAAGATCATGCGTAAACGATATCCATTTATATCTAGTGATGCTGCATTAGGTGAAGCTGCATTCCGTCCTATTCTCCCTTTCACTCTCGTGCATGAGCAAAATTCAGCTTCAGTATCAGGGTTACTCGATACTGGAGCCAGTGTAAATGTACTTCCATATTCGATAGGAATTGAGCTTGGATACGAATGGGAAAGACAAACGACTGCTCTAAGCTTAACAGGAAATTTAGCCCAGTACGAAGCTCGTGTTGTTCTTGTTGAGGCTGTTTTGGAAGGGTTTGAACCCGTGCAACTTGTATTTGCTTGGACACAAGCTAAAAATGTGCCGCTCATTTTAGGGCAAGTTAACTTTTTCATGGAGTTTGATATTTGTTTCTATCGCTCACAATTGCAATTTGAAATCAGCTTAAAATCTGGTACTTTAGAATAATTTCTTGTTCCCCTCTCCCTTTTTGGGAGAGGGGCTAGGGGTGAGGGTCTTATAATCTTCGATGTAACGTCAGTAAACAGCTATGAATTTGAGTGCTAAGGATACCGAACATGTTTTTGAAAAACTGCGATCAGGAGTTGTTCCAGAACGGGGGCTAGAAGCCTTTGCTGTCGGCATAGATCGATCGCGTAAGGAAATCCAACGTCAACTCGAACTCGCTGCTGATGGTGAAGGTGTATTTAAATTTTTGCGAGGCGGTTATGGTTGCGGTAAAACCTTTATGTCTCGCCTTGCAACTCTCGAAGCCCGCGATCGTGGTTTTGCCACTAGTTTTATTGTCGTTTCCGATAATGATTTGCACTTCCATAAATTTGATGATGTCTATCGCAAAGCCGTACAGGAGCTTGGCACAAATGTATGCCCAAGGGGAGCATTAGGAGATATTCTCGATCGCTGGATTGCGAGAGTTGAAGATATGTTGATCGCAGGGGGCAAGGATGAAGACGATCCTAATTTTGATGATGCCGTGCGCGATCGCCTCGATGAAGAACTTGCTTCCATGACAGGGGGACAAGTTCCTGAAGACATGACGCGAGTATTGCGAACCATCTTTACCCTCAAGCAACAGGGAAACTTTGCCGAAGCCAGCGCTCTAATTTCTTGGCTATCAGGCAGTGAAAATGTCGCCGCCAGTGCCAAAAAAATTGCAGGGATTAAAGGTGATATTGGCAGCCGTGAAGCTCTCGATTATTTACTTGGCATTTTGCAGATCGTCAAGGCGGCTGGTTACAAGGGCTGGGCGATCGTCATTGACGAAGCGGAAACAATTTTGCGAATGCGTCAAGATGTGCGCGGTAAATCTCTAAATGGCATTAGACAAATCTGTGATGCCGCCGATCGCTTTCATGGGTTGCTATGGATTTTTACAGGTACGCCCGACTTTTTTGATACGAAGCGCGGCATTGCGGGGCTAACTCCGCTTCACGATCGCATCGAGTTTGAAACTTATAGCGGCTTTAGCAGTCCGCGTCAGCCCCAATTGGAACTCACCCCCTTTGATGCCATTCGTTTAAAGGAAGTTGCCCTCAGACTGCGTGAACTTTTTAACGCTGGCGATCGCATTCATTTGGAACGAAAAATCACCCTTGAATTTATCGATCGCCTGATTGCAGAAGTAACTAAAGGCTTTAAAGGCGATGTGGGCGTAGTGCCACGTCAATTCTTACGGCAATATGTGAATCTTCTGGATTTGGTTATCGATAACCCTGACTTCGATCCAATGAGCGCATTATCTTTGCCCGTAGATACCCTCAACGACGATGAACTCCGCATCAAATCAGGCTTGCCCTATTACGATCCTGAACCAGAAGAAAATGAAGTTTACGCCGTTGTTGAGTTTTAGTTATCAAAAGTAGCGCTTCGCGCTACTTTTGATAACTTATATGGATTTTTAATCATGCATTCCACTTTTGCCAGATTTCCGCCCCGATTACAACAGGCGATCGCTGATCGCCTCGGTTGGTCATCCTTGCGACCAGTTCAAGAACTCGCTGGTCAAGCAATCCTTGATGGTAAAAATGCGATCGTGCTTGCTCCCACCGCAGGGGGTAAAACTGAAGCCGCCATATTTCCTCTATTAGCCAATCTAATCGAGCTTGAACCACAGGGCGTAGGCATACTCTACATTGCGCCGATCAAAGCCCTGCTCAATAATCAATGTGAGCGCTTTGCTACTTATACCGAAATGGTTGGTTTGCGTAGTTTTGTATGGCATGGCGATATTAAAGGCAAAGATAAGCAAGCCTTTCTCAAAGAACCTGCTGATGTTCTACTCACCACTCCCGAATCCCTCGAAGTGATGCTGCTATCAGCAAAAGTCCCTCATGCCAGACTATTTGGCGATCTTCGTGCTGTAATTATTGATGAAATCCATGCCCTCGCAGGTAGCGATCGCGGTACACATTTACTCTCAGTTCTAGAGCGGCTGATTACCGCCGCAAATCAGGATTTACCTACTAATCAAAAGCGCGATGTGCAGCGAGTTGGACTGAGCGCCACTGTGGGCAATCCAGAGCAAATTCTCAACTGGATGCAAGGCTCATCACAGCGCCAAAGAATCGTGATTGATCCACCAAAAATTCCTGCTAAGCGTGAAATTGCAATCCTACAGCGTGATGAGATCGGCGCGATCGCCCGTGAAGCCAGTCGCAAAGCCCTAGGTAATAAAAGCTTATTCTTTTGTCAAAGCCGTGCTCTTGCTGAAGATGTGGCTGAACGTATGCGTGATCGCGGCACAGATGTATTTGTGCATCATAGTTCTGTCTCTCGCACTGAACGCGAAACTGCCGAAGAAAACTTTCAAAAGGGAACTAATGCTTGTATTCTCTGCACCAGTACACTCGAATTAGGAATTGATATTGGCGATCTCGATTATGTTTTGCAAGCCAATGCTCCTAGTACTGTGTCATCATTTTTACAAAGATTAGGACGAACAGGCCGACGCGCAGGTAAGGCAGCAAATACCACCTTTTATTGTGAAAATATCGAGACAGTGCTGCAAGCGATCGCCATTGTCGAATTAGCACGATCAGGCTGGGTAGAGTCAGTCAAGTGTCATAACCGCACATGGACAGTTTTAGTCCATCAATTACTAGCGCTCACCTTGCAATTTGGCGCAATTATTCCCGAACTTGCTTGGCAGCAATTATCGCTCATTCCTGATTTTCAGGGCATCTCGGAGACAGAATATCAAATCTTGATTCAGCATGGCATTAGGGAAGGTTATTTTTTTCAATCGGGCGGCTTACTATCCATCGGTGAACGTGCCGAAAAGATCTTTGGGCGCAAAAACTTTATGGAACTCTATGCCGTATTCAGTAGCCCCGTTCTCTACAAAGTCAAAACTGCCACTGGTTATACCGTTGGCTCTCTTGAACAAGACTTTGCTGATAAATTAGTACCGAGCATGAGTTCTTTCCTATTAGGTGGTAAATCTTGGCTAGTTGAAGCGATCGATCACAAAGAACGCTCAATTCGCGTAATCCTCTCACCAAAAGGTAAAAAGCCAAACTGGAATAGTTTTTCACCGCAAATCCTCAGCTATGAACTCTGTCAAAAAATTTACGAGATCCTCACTACCGACATCGATTATCCCTACATCGACGCTCAATCTCGTTATGCCCTCACAGAAAAACGTGAAGATCTCGGTGTACTACTCAGTCAGCAATCTTTCGCGGCGATCGATGACGGCGATCGCGTCACATGGTGGACATTTGCAGGTGGACAAATTAATTACACCATCAAGTATCTCCTTGCCGATCTCCGCCCTGAATGGAAAGTCATTGCTGATAACTTCAAAATTGGCATTGAAGGCTCTGAGGTGAGCGTGCAGTTATTGCGTTCGGCTCTAGATAGATTGCGATCGGATTTCGACTGGCAAAGCGAAGAACATCGTTCCAATATTCTTTCTCAACTTCCTCTCTATCGCTTTAGCAAGTTTCAACCTCTACTCCCTGAAGCTTACGCTCTTGAGACTATTGAACGTTATCTACTTAATTGGGAAAGTACCAGCCGTTTCTTAAACCACTTCACCAACTACCCGTAATCCAAATCCTGCTTGAGTCATAAAATTCTCCCCGTTGCTCAAGTTTGAAATCACCTAATAGTAAACCCAGCCAAGTTTCGATGATTGGCAGTTGTACAGCCTTTTGCAAATCCATTAAACGTATTGGGTAAGAATTATTCGTAATACAATGCGCGATCGCCTCAATCCAACTCGAAACATCTTCAGCATGAGCAGTACTAATCGCCCGTTCAAATTCCTCCTTCACACTAAGTAAACTTTCCTGCTCCAAAGCTTGAATCAAAACCTCCTTATCAATTGCGCCAACAATCGAATTACCATGTTTCGTTGGTTCAGGAATCTTCCTAGGTAAACTTTGCAAAGGCTCAATAAACTGGTCAAAATCAACCATCATCGACTGACGCACATAACGATCAAAAGCATCATCAGCCATGATCGGCTCACCTTTTACCGCACGAGAATATAACTCCTCAAATAAAAAATTAGAGCGATCGCAAAACAAATCCGCAATCTGACATACCGCTTCTCCTGCTATTCGTAACTGAGATCTTGTATCAAGATCAACCAGTGTCAAATCTAAAAGTTTAAACACCATTAGAAAATTTGCATCTTCAGGAGTCTGTCTCGCAGTCGAAAGGATATCCCATAAATCCAACTCAAGCTGTTTAACTTTCATTGTCACACCGAAAATTAATTTGAATGACAAGGACAAGGACGCAAAGGACAAAGCCAAGGATCGAGACGTTCTTGGCTAGCAAATTTCTTAATCCCATAATTTGACTCTAGCAAAACCAATACCTTCTGGACATAAGTATGCACTTGTGTCGCCACCATTCCAGCACAATGAATTGGTGGAATCGCTGCGAACTTTTCTTGTCCTTGCCATACTTGAGCCGCGATCGCATGAATCGGTGTATCAGTTCCCGATTGTCGATAAACAACTAACACCGCCCAAAAAACTGACGCAAATTCATCAGTATTAACAGCTAAATTCTCATCTGAATCACCACGTTGACGAGAGCGAATTAGATTACGTCGATCGCGATGACGGGCATAGGATCGGCGACTATAGCAAACCGCAGGATTCCAACAGCGATCGCCATTACTGCCGTGAAGTTCTTGAGCCTGAGCCGCCGAAAGCATCGCACACTTTTTACATTTCTCTGGAATACATTTAGTCATATTTTAGGACAGAAATAACCTAATTGAAATCGCTAAGGTTTCTTCAAATTTGAGATTTAATCACTGGTAGCGTATGCTAGCAATCAAATGTGTTATGAATACACACGAATCATTAGGTATACAGTAAAAATATGGCAATACAAGGAAAATTGGAATTAACCATCAAAATTAGCGAACTTCCTGTTGACGTGTCCGTTGATAAAAACGGTTGGAAGTCCTTTGACTTAGATTGTGATGGTCAAATCTTTAGCGTTACGGTGAAACCCAAAGTATTTAAGAAGTTGGAAGATGCACAGGCTAATTATCCACAGTGGGTAGCGGCGATCGCTGGCAAGATGGGTGAAGCTACTGCGACAGGATTTGTTTTGCTTGAGCCAAATATTCAAGTATTTGAGAAAAAGCCCAAAGAAGCCAAACCTGCTGAAGAAGCAAGCCCCAGCCAATAAAGTCAGGCTCAATAGGTGGGTAAGCTTGGTTCAATTGCAATGATTTATATCTTTAGTCCAGTGCAGGGCATCTCTAAAAAAGGCTAAGAGAGGCAAACACGAAAAACAAAAGCAATTAATTACCCAAAAAACAAGGCGTAATCACGATTATTACCTGATATTGGATGTACTATCTTCTTGATTTCGACAATTTATTTTTGACCTC
>JANMFC010000157.1:0-6810 GCA_031377675.1 Pseudanabaena sp. OTE_70b_metabat_355
TACAGTTCGGTGGTGGTACTTTGGGACATCCTTGGGGTGCTGCTCCTGGTGCAACCGCTAACCGCGTTGCTCTCGAAGCTTGCGTACAAGCACGTAACGAAGGTCGCGACATGATGCGTGAAGGTGGCGACATCCTTCGTGAAGCTGGTCGTTGGTCTCCTGAGTTGAATGCTGCTCTTGAACTCTGGAAAGAAATCAAGTTTGAATTTGAAGCAATGGATACCGTCTAAATTGATTAGCTTTTGTGAGAATGGGCTACGCCTATTCTCACAAAAAAAATTCTTGGTTAAGTTCAGACTATGGATATCAAGCGCAGTACTAAGTCCACAGCCAAAATGTTGATCAATTTTTTGACCTTCGAGGCTGTCAAGACAATTGCCGAGCAATTGGAAGAAACTGATAGATTAAAAGCTCTCTGGTTTAATCAATTCTCGACACGCGAAAGACTCCAAAATGGCGAACTTTATATCAAAGACCTCTTTGAGGTTCACCAAGAAATGGCTTTTCGGGTAATGACTGTACGAGAGCATCTTGCCAATGAGATTTTAGAATTTCTGCCAGAAATGACTCGTACTGGAATCCAACAATCAAATATGCAGCTTCGTCGTCAACATTTTGAGAAGATCATGAGTGTGCAGGCTTCTGAAGGATATGCAGAATGTGAGAATCTGGAATCTAGTGTAGAACCTAGTTCTGAGAATAATCTCAAAGTTCCTTTAGAAGTTGTTGCGAACTTAGATCCAGATTCAGTTGTTGAAAGCGATCGCGCTTCTACTTAAATCCATAGAAATACCACTTTAACTGCGAGAAAATAATGCAAACTTTACCAAAAGAGCGTCATTACGAAACTCTTTCCTATCTTCCCCCTTTGAGCGATGCTCAAATCACTCGTCAAATCGAGTACACCCTTAAGCAAGGTTTCTACCCAGCGATCGAATTCAACGAAGATTCCGATCCTGCAATCCACTACTGGACTCTTTGGAAGTTGCCCTTGTTCAACGCTAAAACTCCTCAAGAAGTTCTAGCTGAAGTTCAAGCTTGCCGCTCTAGCTATCCTGGTAGCTTCATCCGTGTTGTTTCTTTCGACAACATCAAGCAGTGCCAAGTCCAAAGCTTCATGGTACACAAGCCTAACGCTGCTCGTTACTAAGCTTTAACAAACAAAAAAGCCCCGCAATGCGGGGCTTTTTTGTTATTTGCTATATTAATAGACAGCAATGCTAAATCCCCAAATTAAGACTTTGACAATTACTTTAGATTTACCTCAAGAATTGGAACAAGAGCTATCTGTGGAAGCAGGAAAAATTAGTTTGTCTTTACCAGAATATATTCTGCAACTTCTGGCTGTTAGAAAATCCTTTGAGAATCTGCCTAGATCGGGAGCAGAATTAGTGAGTTATTGGCAAAGTGAAGGATTAATTAACTCACATCCTGATATTTAAGGATAGCCAAGAATATGCTCGCCAAATCCGCCATACGGAAGAATATCGTCAACACAATCAGCAAGTTAATCAAGTTTTGTCAATTCAAGAATAAAATGCAAATTTTTACTGTTGGTCATTCAAATCACAACATCAAAACTTTTATTGAGCTTTTACAAAAGCATGAGATTACAGCTTTGGCTGATGTGCGATCGCGTCCCTATAGTCGTTATTTACCTCATTTTTGCCAAGTGCAGTTAAAGGATTATTTGGAATCCGATAAAATTCGTTATGTGTTTTTAGGTCAAGAGTTAGGCGCAAGACCTGAAGACCAAAGTTGCTATGTTGAGGGTAAAGCTCTATACGAGAGAATTGCGGAGACTGATTTGTTTACGGAGGGAATCAGACGAATATTAAAAGGCGTAAAAAGTCGTCACAGAATTGCGTTGATGTGTGCTGAAAAAGATCCTTTAACTTGTCATCGAGCAATTTTAGTTTGTCCACATCTCAAGGAATATGATCTAGATATCCAGCATATTAAAAGTAATGGTGAGCTAGAGTCTCATGGAGAATTAGAAGATAGGATGCTGGCTAAGCATGGGTTCAAGCAATTTGTGGAACAAACAGAAATTAGTCAACTTTCACTGTTTGATGCTTTGTCCCCTGTGCAAGAAGTTGAAGAGTTAGACCGTGAAGATTGTCTCATGGAAGCTTATAAAAAGCAGGGTAATGAAATTGCCTATGTAGAAACAAAAGGAGAAGTTTATGCCTAGTCAATCAGTCCAATTATTTACAATGGGTTTTACTCAGAAAAGTGCTGAGCAATTTTTTGATGTCTTGATAAAGTCTGGTGTAAAGACGGTTATAGATACAAGGCTAAACAATGTCTCTCAGTTGGCAGGCTTTACCAAGAAAAACGATTTAAAGTATTTTCTTAAACAAGTTGGGGGAATTGATTATGTACATATTCTTGATTTAGCTCCAACTAAAGATATTTTGGACGATTACAAAAAAAATAAAGGCGATTGGGGGATATATGAGCAGAAATTTTTAAAACTTATCTCAGAGCGTCAGATTGAGAAAAAAGTTACGCCCGAATTACTCAATCATGGATGTTTACTATGCAGTGAAGCAAAACCACATAATTGTCATCGCCGCCTTGTCGCTGAGTATCTAAGTAAAAAGTGGGAAAATATTAAGGTATGTCATCTGTGAAAAGAATCATTTGTCTTGCTAATTCATGGAAACTAGGAGAGCGTTGCATCGCAGGTATTGACATTGATACTGATAAATGGGTTAGACCAGTATGTGATTCTCTCTATCCCGAAGATGGTAGGGTTCCAGAATCAGTACGTCTTCTCAACGGCAAAGAACCAGAGTTATTAGATATCTTGGAGATCCCTTTGGCTGATACTGGTAACAACTTTGGATTTGAGAGTGAAAATTTGTCAGTCTTACGGGGAGATTGGCGCTTGGCTGGAAAAGCTTTACCCTATGAGTTAAACGAATTTTGTAGTAAAACTCAGTACATACTCCATAATTCAATCAGAACAGTTAAACCTTCTTATCTGCAAAATTTACCACAGGAAAACCGTCAAACGTTGCAACTAATAAAATCAAGTGGGTTCTCAGTAACGAAGGTTGGGGATAAGTGGAAAGGTAATATAACTATATCGAACGGTCAGTCATTAAAGAACCTCACCATCACCGATCCTTTTTTATTTGGTCAACTAGATAGAGGATATACACCACCTGATATTTGCTTTATCACGGTTAGTTTAAGTATGCCTTGGTCGCCTGATGATCAAGAGGAAGAAAAACCATGCTGGAAGTTGATAGCTGGTGTAATTCCAGATTTATTCCCTCAGATAGACCAAGAGATGACAAGAGTTGGTTGGACTGTTGAACAAGGACGTAATTTTATTGAGATAAGGTTTGGTAGTGGAAAGATATCGCGCCGACTACTAACTCTTGGAGAGTTACAGCAATTTCTAGCTCACCTCGAAAGCCTACCTAATCCTTATGATGAGGAATCATTTTAAATTTAGGTGTAAGTTTTATACTGGCACAATAAATTTGTGACTGAGATTAGGGGAGATCGCTTTTTGATGGAGAGATGAAGGGGCGATCGCTTTGTGTTGGGAGATGAAGGGGCGATCGCTGTTGTTGATTTTGATTAGGGGCGATCGCTTTTTGTGGAGAGATGAAAGGGTGATCGCTGGTTGTTGATATTTGACTGGGTGAGATCTGAGTAGGTTATGCTTTAAGCGATCATAGGTTAGAATGTTATCCAAACTTGTACCTGAGACTATTAAACTTATGTCAACACAGCAAGTCACCTTCCAAGAATGCAATACCCAATTTGCCCAAATTTTTGAGAGAGTATTACAAAATCATGAAGTTATTTCAGTTTATAAAGAACCTGAAAAAAGCATTGTGATTTTGGATGCGAGAGAATATAGCAGCTTAGTGGAAACATTGTACTTATTAAGCAATTCAGCCAACAGAGATCGCCTATATCAAAGTATTTCACAGCATGAACAAGGACAAGTAAGGGAAATAGATGTTAAGGCTTACTTGGACTGAAAATGCTCTAAAAGACTTGGATTGGTGGCAGCAGAACGACATCAAACTATTGAGAAAAATAATTCAAATTTGTCTTGAAATTTGCAAAGATCCCACAAAAGGAATAGGTAAGCCAGAACCATTGAAGTTTGATTTGCAAGGATATTGGTCAAGACGCATTAATCAAGAACATCGGATTATTTATACTTTTGACGAAAATCAAGTCACGATTATTCAATGTCGATTCCATTACCATAAATAGGCTTTGAGTTATGAGAACGAAGTTTCTGATATTTGATTGGGTATGATCGCTTTTTTTTGACATGAATTTGCGATCGCTGTTTGTTGATATTTGGTTAGGGGCGATCGCTTTGTTGTGGAGAGATGAAGGGATGAAGGGGCGATCGCTGTTTGTTGATTTTTGATTGGGGCGATCGCTATGACCCAACCTTTTTTGTTAAAATACTATAGCCTAAATATAATTTTTAACCACGCAAAAAACGATGAGACAAGTGATTACCTATAAAGATGAAGATGGCTACTGGATTGCTGAATGTCCAAGCCTGAAAGGATGTGTTAGTCAAGGAGAAACAAAAGAGATTGCACTCATTAATATTAAAGAAGCCATTTCAGGTTATATTGCAGCCTTAACAGAAGATGGTTTGACTGTTCCAGAAGAAACTTTTGAAACCTTTCTGGTTGTTGTATGAGTAAACTTCCCAATATTTCAGGCAAAAATTGTGTAAAAGCTTTACAAAAAGTTGGCTTTTATCTCAAACGCAGAGAAAGTAGTCACGTTATTTTGCGGAGAGATACCCCCTTTGCTCAGGTTGTTATACCAGATCATCAAGAATTGGCGAAAGGAACACTACGCGCTATTCTTAGAGATGTTGATTTAACTATAGAAGAATTTATTAGATTGCTATAAGGCGATCGCTTTGTGTTGGGATGAATGGGCGATCGCTGTTTGTTGATATTTGGTTGGGGGCGATCGCTTTGTGTTGGGAGATGAATGGGCGATCGCTGTTGTTGATTTTGATTAGGGGCGATCGCTGGTTGGCGATATTTGGTTGGGTGCGATCACTTAAAAAATTGTTGCTCCCATGTTGGGAACAAGTTATCATAAATATTATGCGTATCTTGTCCCGTAGCACCCTACGAAATTTCTGGGAAATCCATCCAAATGCCGAAGAAGCATTGAAAACTTGGTACTATGAAGCATCTCATGCTAATTGGCAGAACCCAGTCGATGTCAAGACTATTCATAGGAATGCAAGTGTCATTGCAAACAACCGAGTTGTCTTCAATATTAAGGGCAACACCTATCGGTTGATTGTATCAATTCGCTATGATATCGGCATTATTTTTGTTAGGTTTATCGGTACTCATGCAGAGTATGACAAGGTAGATGCAACAACAATCTGAAACTAGGTAGATTTATGGAAATATGTCCAATTAGAACCCAAACTGATTATCAAAAAGCTCTTCAAGAGATTGAAATGCTGTTTGATGTAGCTCCAAATACACCTGAATACGATCACCTAGATATACTTACTACTTTAGTGGAAGCGTATGAAAAGACACACTTCCCAATCGAACTACCCGATCCGATTGATGCAATTTCTTACTATATGGATGTGCGTGGGTGGTCACGGCGTGATTTAGAGTCATCTTTAGGTAGTCGCTCTAGAGTATCTGAAGTTTTATCTCGTAAACGCTCATTAACACTAGAGATGATTCGGAAGCTACATCAAGAGTTGGATATCCCTGCTGAGATTCTCATTCAACCTTATGAATTTTCACAAATTCCTGCCTAACAATCTTTTGCAAACGGGCATCGCAGTTTGCTGAGATTTGATTAGGGGCGATCGCTTTTGAAAAATTAAGTTTAAGGCGATCGCAGATTAGAATGTATGTAGTCTTGTAATTTAACATCGTCCCATTAAAAATGTCATATGCCAAAAGCTGTTCAGGAAATATATACACAGGTTATTTCAAACCTTCCACCAACTGAGCGCTTACAGTTAGCGACTTTGATTCTTAACGGCTTAGTCAAACAAGATGTTGCTGTTATTGATGATAGCGACACTTGGACAGAGCAGGACCAACTAGACTTAGCTGCTTTTTCTATGCAATATGCAGTGACTGCTTTGTTTGAAGATGAGGAGATAACTGAGTGAAAGTAAAATCTGGTGATGTAGTAACCGTTGATTTTCCTGCCGTTACTGGTATCAAACGCCGTCCAGCAGTTGTCTTATCTTCGGAGACATATCACGCAAACCGCCCCGATGTAATTGTTGGGCTTATAACCTCACAGACAAAAAATTTAGGTGTAACGGATTACGTCCTTCAAGATTGGCAAAAATCAGGATTGAGAGTTCCATCTATTTTCCGTAGTTTTATTGTGACATTGCCTCCATCAGCTAACTTAGTTGTCATTGGGAAGTTATCGGAGCAAGATAGTCAAGGCGTTAAAAATTGTTTCAAATTATTTTTGGCGATCTCTGGTTGTTGATTTTGATTAGGGAAGATCGCTTTGTTTTGTGGGGAATGAATTGGCGATCACTGGTTGTTGATTTTGATTAGGGGTGATCGCATTTTGTGAGGTGAGTGGATGGGCGATCGCTGTTTGTTGATATTTGCTTGGGGGCAATCCAGTATAATTCTAAGGATAATGTTAAACAACCCACATTCCGCTCGTAATGGAATGCTAAAATAATTAAGCCAAAGGAACAAGGATAAAGCAAAAATGAATAGAGATATGCAAGTAAAGAACCTAGACCATCTAGGAATAGTAGCAGGGATAATAGATGACTTGGGAATT
>JANMFC010000159.1:0-7621 GCA_031377675.1 Pseudanabaena sp. OTE_70b_metabat_355
TTTTCAAAATCGAAAATATTTGTTTGCCTGTCCTGCATTGCTTTTCAACCTCTTCTATCTCTTAATTATTATAATATATGTCTATCCCAATTCCTCAAAAACCTTGTCCTGCCTATACCTATTTTTAGAGATGCCCTATAGTTGTTGAAGTCCTCTAATGCTTGCTTGACAGTTATTTCAAAAATATTCTCAAAAGCAGAGCTAACATATTCAAAATACAATAAGCCATCTAGATTACGAGCAAGAATATAGATTCCTCCTGGCGAAGATAGGGCGATTTTTTGAAATCTAGATTCGCTTTGCAAAAGTTGTTGATTAGTTGCGGTTAGCTCCAATGTGCGAGCTTGTACTTGAGCTTCGAGATTTGCTTTCGCGGCTTGTAACTGCTCTAACAAAGATGATTGATGGATCGCAATGCCAAGATGAACAGCTATTTGTTGCAAGCCCTTGATTTCTTCTGGCTGCCAATGACGTGGCGCTGAGCAATGATGCGCGATCAGTAATCCCCAAAGCTGCGATTCATTCAATACAGGAATTACTAGATTCGCTTTAATCTGAAATTGGTGTAGAAAATCGCTATAGCAAGAACTGAAATTAGCAGTGTCAACGTCATCGATCGCGTTAAATCGATTTTCTTGATAAGGAGTTATCCAGCTAGACTCAAAACAAGGATCGCGTACCACCCGATTTAGCAAAGTCCATTCTGGTGATGAAATTGCTTCCACAATCACTTGACCACTCATGTCTGGTGCAAACTGATAAAGCAATACGCGATCGCATTTCATTAGTTGATACACTTCATCTACAGCCATTTGTAAAATCGCAGGTAGATGGAGAGATTGTCGAATCCGCAGGGAAGTTGTAGCGCTCAAGCTATCCCAAACCAGCATTGGATGACTATCAATATAGTCTGGATTCTGAGCTTCAGAGGATAAGGTTTTCATGATGCAACCCTGAGTCATGGATGAAATTTAACATTTCCCCTAGTTATATAACAGAGAATACTTCTTAAAGGGGACGGTAGTCAAATCTGTAAATTCCTTGCCGAAACCTTCCCCACTGACTTTGCTAGTTTAAGTTGGATGATGATTTTTCCTCTGCACTACAGCGCTTTGCGCTCAAACCCGAACCAAGAAATTTAGTAAAAGTGTTGCTTAGCAACACTTTTACTAAATTTCTTGTGGTTCGTTTGACCGAAAATTGCTGTAAATCAAACAGAAATTAAGTTAAAATAGTTATATCAACCTGAAATTTTTATGCCTTGGGCTTTTATGTTTTATGCTGCAAAGACTATATGTGCATAACTTCAGATGCTTAGAGAACTTTGAACTAACCCTTAAGGATCTGCCATCGTCGCTTTTAATTGGCAAAAATGGCGCGGGTAAATCGACTATTGCGTTTGCATTAGAAATATTCCAAAGTATTGGTAGGGGTATCAATAGAGTCGGTCAACTTATACAAACTAAAGACTTTAATCGCGGAAGATCTAATGTTCCAATTCGATTTGAAATAGAAGTATTACTTAAAAATCAACTATACAAGTATGTGCTTGCCTTAGCGTTATCGGACAATTTCAAAGAAATTCTTGTATTAGAAGAACAATTACTAGTTGCAGGTCATCCAGTCTATTTGCGTGAAGCAGCCCAACTCAAACTTTATTCTAACAATATTCAATCTCAGACACATCAAGGCGATCGGATGGCACTTTTTCCCAACCAATCCCCCTTGACAAATCAATTGATGTCTGAATTTCAAGTGGATTTGCATCTTGTAGCTCTTCCCTTAATTCAGGTGCAATCAGAAGACGATCCACTTTATATTTTTAAGAATTGGCTATCTCGGATGATCATTTTAGCTCCGATCCCAAGCTTAATGACGGGAGAATCAAGTGGTGAAACTTTGGAGCCAAAGCGAGATGGTTCAAATTTTGGTGAATGGTTTTCTGGATTACTTAGCCGTTACCCCGCCGCTTACACTCAGGCTGATCGATATCTTCGAGAAGTTATGCCTGATATTGAAGATTTTCAGAACGAAAAGATCGGAAAAGATGCTAAAAACATGATTGTTCGGTTTACAGCGAATAATGCAGAATTTAGTGCTGATTTTAAAGATTTATCGGATGGAGAAAAATGCTTTTTTCTTTGTGCTGTTGTCCTAGCGGCAAATAAGTACTATAGTCCTTTTTGCTTTTGGGATGAGCCTGACAACTATCTATCTTTGTCAGAAGTAGGTCATTTTATCACGACCCTCAGACGCTCATTTAAGAATAGTGGTCAGATTTTAGTAACTTCACATAATGAAGAAGCGATTCGTAAATTTTCAGATGAAAATACTTTCATACTCGATCGCAAAAGTCATTTAGAGCCGACATTAATCAGGCTGTTGAGCGAGATTGAGACCTCTGTAAAGGGTGATATTGTCAAGAGTCTAATTCTTGGTGATATAGAACTATGAGCGTCAATAGACATCAAAAACATCTTCTAGTATTGCCAGAGGACAAAGCTAATCGTCAAATTGCTAACGGATTTCTGCTTGAATTAAGCCTCAACAGTCGAGCAGTTCAAGTTCTTCAATTTGCTGGTGGTTGGGGAAATGTCATACAGGAATTTCTGCTCGACTATGTTCCGACAATGCGAAAATATCCTCAAACAATGATTGCTTTACTTATCGATTTTGATGATCATAAGCCCAACTTTTCGAGCTATGAAGATCGGTTAAACTATATAAAAAGTCAGATTCCAAATGATTTGGAGGACAGAGTATTTATTCTTGGTTCTCGAACTTCGCCAGAGAAATTAAAGACAGCCATGAATAACAAATCCTTTGAGGCGATTGGGGAATCTTTGGCTAAAGATTGTGCTGAAAATACTAATGAAACATGGGGACACGAGCATCTTAAACATAACGAAAAAGAGCTAAAGCGTATGATTTTATCTGTCAAGCCATTCTTGTTTACAGCCTATTGAGTTTTTGAGTAGTACAGAGAAATTTAAGTCAGCGCAAAGCGCTGTATTATGATGAAATAAAGGTAAGTATTAGAGATCTAGTTTATGACACACAAATCTTGGGATAGCTATTTAGAGTTAGGCTTCTGGGATGGCGAAAATGACAAATCGAAAAAACATAAGTCGTTTCAATTACCAGGGGCAAAGCCTCACTACAACCCCGATCGCCCAGGACAAGTAGAGCATATTGCCCTAGATTTGGATTTGGATATTGCCAAGCTCTCGATTACTGGTACTTGCAAAATCCGTTTGCGTCCTGTCCGTGATGGGGTCACTGACCTCACCTTAGACGCAGTAAATTTGCGGATTGATAAAGTGGTGATTAGCGATCGCATTGAGGCGAAACCCGATCGCGACAAGACTGGCAGCAAGTTTGACTATGATGGCGAATTTCTGAAGATTTATCTTGATGAGCCAACTAAGGCGGGTGTACCGATTGAAATTGCGATCGCCTATGCAGCCGAGCAACCCCAACGCGGTATTTACTTTGTCCAGCCCACTGAGTCACAGCCCCATAAACCGACTCAAGTCTGGACACAGGGCGAAGATGAAGACTCGCGCTATTGGTTCCCCTGTTTCGATTATCCTGGGCAACTTGCTACTTCCGAAATTCGGATCAAGGTTCCTAAAGATTTGACGGTGATTTCTAATGGGGAATTAATCGAAGTCAAAGATCTCAAAAAAGAGAAAATTTACCATTGGTCACAAAAAGAAGTCCATCCCAGCTATCTGATGACCTTAGCGATCGGTGATTTTCTGGAAGTAAAAGACGAATGGAAGGGTAAGCCCGTTACCTATTATGTGGACAAGTCACGTACTAGAGAAGAAGCGATCTTGACGATGGGGAAGACCCCACGCATGATTGAATTCTTTAGCGAAAAATATGGCTACGACTACGCATTCCCAAAATATGCACAGGTCTGCGTTGCCGACTTTATCTTTGGTGGCATGGAAAATACTTCCACAACCCTACTCACCGATCGCTGTGTGTTAGACCAAAGAGCTGTCTTGGATAATCGCTCTAGCGAAAGTCTGGTTGCCCATGAATTAGCGCACCAATGGTTCGGCGATTTAGTCGTGATTAAGCATTGGTCACATGCATGGGTGAAGGAAGGTGCGGCTACTTATGCAGAAGTTCTCTGGACTGATCACGAATATGGAGCCGAAGAAGCTGCTTATTATCGATTGGGAGAAGCGCGTAATTACATTGCCGAAGATCGCGATCGCTACCGTCGTCCGATGGTAACTCATGTTTATCGCGAAGCGATCGAGCTATACGATCGCCATATCTACGAAAAAGGTGGCTGTGTCTATCACATGCTCCGTTCGGAATTGGGCGATGATCTATTCTGGAAAGCGATTCATCATTTTGTGCGTACCAATGCTCACAAGACGGTCGAGACAATTGATTTACTAAGAGCGATCGAAGAAGCGACTGGCAAAAACTGTATGTTTCTCTTCGATCAATATGTCTTTCGTGGCGGACATCCTGAATATAAAGTCGGCTATAGCTGGGATAGCGACAATAATCTCGCCAAGGTCACGGTTTCGCAAACTCAAGATGAACTCTTCGATCTCAAGATTCCCATTGGCTTTGGTTTTGAAGAAGCTTCGGAAACTCAAGTTTTTACGGTGCGGGTGTTTGAGAATAATCAAGCCTTCTATTTCCCATTGGCGAAAAAGCCCAGTTACATCAGTTTTGATCGCAATAATAACCATCTTAAACAGGTCACTCTCGAATACGGTGTCGCCGAACTCAAAGCTGGCTTAAAATTCGATCCCGATCCTCTTGCGCGTATCCAATGCGCTGAAGCTCTAGCCAAAAAAGCGGGATTAGAATCGGTAAAAATCCTCGGTCAAGCCCTCTTAGATGAATCCTTCTGGGCGGTGCGTGTAGAGATTGCCGAAAATCTTGCTTCAATTAAACTCGATCAAGCTTTTGAAGCCTTGGCAAAGGGATTGGAGGATGAGAATGCCAAGGTGAGAACGGCGGTAATCACTGGCTTAGCCCAAAATAAGGTACAGAAGAGTTTGGATCTGATCAAGCCATTCATCAAAAAAGGCGATCCTAGCTATACTGTGGAAGCTACTGCCGCCAGACTCACAGGCGATCTTGCGGCAACACTCAGTACCGAACGCGAACCGTCTAAGGTTGTGAAACTATTACAAACAGTTCTCAAAGAGCGGGCGGGTTGGAATGAAGTCGTGCGTTCTGGTGCGATCGCTGGTTTAGCCAAAATCAAAGATTCTGATGAGGCTTTGGAAACAGTTCTCAAATATACGGAAGCTGACGTTCCTCAACCTTTGCGTCTAGCCTCAATCAGAGCCTTGGGCGCTATGGGTAAATCTCAATCCAAACCGAAAACCGAACAAATCCTCAATCGTTTACAGGTTATTGCTCAAGAGACTTTCTTCTTAACCCAAATGGCAGTTGTAGGAGCGCTCGGTCAAGTCGATCATGCTGGCGCAATTGGCATATTGCGATCGCTGTCCGATTCCACTCCCGATGGTCGTGTTCGCCGCGTTGCTGATGAAGCAATTCAACGGGTACAAAAGGCGATCGGTAAGGATGCTGGACTAAAGCAACTGCGAGAGGAACTTGATCAAGTTCGGAAGGATAATCAGGAGCTTAAGAGTCGCTTAGAAGCGATCGAGGCAAAGTCTAAACCATAAACTAAAAATAATCCAAGCGATCGCCTCAAACGGAACATATGCCATGAGGCGATCGCCTCTTTACTCTCTGTGCAAGTAAAGGGCGATCGCCATTTACTTGCAGATATTTTGTTTTCGTATAATCATCATCTGTGATAACCTATAAGCCAATATAACGATTAAATGATGTATTTATGTCGAATCAACCTAAAAATCAACTTTTTTACGGGGATAATCTTGATGTGTTGCGGCGGCATATCAAGGATGAGTCGGTTGATTTGTGCTACATCGATCCGCCGTTTAACTCGAAGCGGAACTACAACCAGATTTACAACAATATTGGGAAGGAAGACAAGGCTCAGGCTCAAGCCTTTATTGATACGTGGACTTGGGATGATCGAGCCAATCAGGGTTTAGCAGAAATTCAAGAGAATTATTTAGGTCATTTTACATCCCAAAGCATCGATCTTATTTCTGGTTTGGCGAAGGTCTTGGGTAAGGGGAGTTTATTGGCTTATCTTGTCAGTATGACGTTGCGAATTGCTGAAATCTATCGAGTCTTAAAAAACACTGGAAGTTTCTATTTACACTGCGATCCAACGGCTTCTCATTACTTGAAGATAATTATTGATGCTATTTTTTGTTCTCAAGGTGGTGATTTTTTGAATGAAGTTATTTGGTGTTATGGCGAAAGAGGAATATCAAAAACATCGTTTAACAGAAAACATGACGTAATTCTTCTGTATTCAAAATCTACTGATAAACATAAGTTTAACTATCGACAGATCACGGATGCCTATTCAGACTCAACAATCAAGAAATTTCGTCATGTTGACCCAGATGGCAGACGTTTTCGTTTGCGCGGTCGTAATGTAGCTGCAGCAGGAAATCTTAGGAGGAAAACTGATATTCCTCTAACAGAAGAATCGGAATATACCTATCGTCAATATCTCGATGAGTCAGAAGGAGTTTTAGCGAAAGATTGGATAGAAATCCCTTTTCTAAATCAAGTGTCTAGAGAAAGGCTGGGATACCCGACCCAAAAACCAGAGGCACTATTAGATCTTTTTGTTAAAGCCAGCAGTAAAGATGGTGATGTTGTTCTTGATGCTTATTGTGGCTGTGGTACAACTGTCGCCGTATCCCAACGCTTAAACCGTCAATGGATTGGCATTGATATTACCTATCAAAGTGTTAGCTTAATTCTTAGACGATTAGAAGAGTCTTTTGGCAAAGACGTATTAGACAACATCTTGCTTAACGGCATTCCCAAAGACATGAAATCTGCCGAAGCGTTAGCTAATAAAAGCGACGATCGCACTCGTAAAGAATTTGAAAAATGGGCAGTACTTACCTACTCCAACAACCGCGCTATCATCAACCAAAAGAAAGGCGCAGACAAAGGTATTGACGGCATTGCTTACTTTAGAAGCGAAAAAGATGATCCTGAAAAAATTATTTTGCAAGTCAAATCAGGCAAAGTCTCATCCCGTGATATTCGCGATCTGCAAGGCACAATCACCCGTGAAAGCGCCACCCTCGGCATATTCATCACCCTGCAAAAGCCCACCAAAGACATGATCAAAGAAGCCAAAGAAGCAGGAATTTATAAAAGTCAATACATGAGCGCCCCCGTTGATACAATTCGGATCGTCACTGTCCAAGAAATCATCGAAGAACAAAAACGACTTGATATCCTTCTTGCCTTAGAAGTCCTCAAATCGGCTGAAAAGCAAATGGAAGTTAAGCAAGGTAGTTTAGATTTGGAATAAATAGCGATTTAGTGATCGCCTCACAAACCAAAAATTTGTTTAACATCATTTAACCCACATTCCGCTCGTAATGGAATGCTAAAATAATTAAGCCAAAGGAACAAGGATAAAGCAAAAATGAATAGAGATATGCAAGTAAAGAACCTAGACCATCTAGGAATAGTAGCAGGGATAATAGATGACTTGGGAATT